>JANXWZ010000238.1 GCA_025350865.1 Rhodanobacteraceae bacterium | reverse complement strand
CTCGTCGGCCGACTTGATGTAGAACTCTTCCGAATCGAACTTGAAGCGCTTCGGATCGTTCATGCTGCCGTTCGTCTGCACACACAGCAGAATTTCGTGTGCGCGGCTGTCCTGGTCCTCAATGTAATGCGAGTCGTTCGTCGCAATCAGCGGAATCGCAAGGTCCTTCTCCATCCGGAACATCGCATCCACGACAGCCTTGTCCGGAGCCAGACGATGATCCTGCACCTCCAGAAAGAAGTTTCCCTTGCCGAACATCTCCTCGAACTGCCCCGCGGTCGCCTTGGCCTTGTCGTAGTCGTTGGCCATCAGGTGTTGCGAGACCTCGCCCGCCAGGCACCCCGAAAAGCCGATCAGCCCCGCCGTGTGCTTCGCCAGAAAGTTCTTGCTCACGCGCGGCTTGCGATAGAACCCATGCAGCGCGGCCTCGCTTGTCAGCCGAACGAGGTTCTTGTATCCTTCCTGATTCTCCGCCAACACCAGCAGATGGTTGTACTTGTCGCCATCGCCCTTGGCCCGATGATCCTCGGCCTGGCAGATGTAGAGTTCGCAGCCCAGGATCGGCTTGATCCCCTTTTTCTTCGCCGCATCGAAGAAATGTACCGCCCCAAAGATGTTGCCGTGGTCGGTCATCGCGACCGACTTCTGTCCAATTTTGTCGACGTGCGCGACCAGCTTGTCGACGTCGCAAGCTCCGTCCAATAGGGAGTAATCCGTGTGCAGGTGAAGATGCGTAAACTCAGCGGCCATGGTGCTAGTTTAGTGGTCCGTTGCCGATTCCACACAGGTGCAAAACCGGACCCAAATTGGCGCACCAATTCAGCCATCGGAATCGTCCAGCGAACCTTGCCGTTACGCCGGCACTATCGGCTTCGCGTGCCCATCAATCCAAAAGTTGAGGTTGACCGCAAGGCTCATCAGCACGACCACCGACAACATACTCAAGTCCCGCAGTTCCCCCGGCGCGCAGAAGAGAAAGTAAAGCGGGATGTTGATCGCCGCCGCAATCATCCCATGTTGCCGGACGACTTGCGGCAGGCTCTTCCACGCCCGTGAGATTGTCCACAGCAGCAGCGTCATCGGAAGCACCGTCATCGGCCGCAGCATCTTCAGGCCGTAAGTCTCTTCGGTCTCGTAGACCAAATACTTCCAGCGAGTAAACCACATGAACTGCGTATGCAATCTTGCCTCGACGGTTCCACCGGGATTGTGGCCGAACCGGACGCGCAGGATGGAGTAGACAACCACGCAGGCCAGGGTCGCCATGATGGTTGCAAGCGCGGCGGCGTTCCGCTTGTTCCGCAGCCGCAGGACGGGATAGAGCGTGAAGATAATCAGCACAAACGATTCCTTGTTCCACTCCCCGAGCGCGGCCAGCGGGATGAGCCACCACCAGTCCAGCTTCAACGCAACCAGAAACGCGAGACACATAAACGCCAGCTCCGGGTAGTCGTAAAAGTAACCTCCGACAGTCAACGAAAACGGGACCAACAAAATGAAAACGACTGCGGAAAAGGCAGCGGCAGGCGGTGGTATCCCCAGGGCCATACACAAAAAGTACATCGCGTAGACCGCAATCACGGCGGAACAAAGGGTCAGACCGTAGACGATAAGATACCGGTAGAAATAAACCGGATTGGTGGCGGTGGCTGAAGTTGAGAGCGCATACAAATAGGAACTCAATCCACTGCCCTGGTGCTTGAACACTCGCGCCTTCGCCTCGTCTGATCGCATAGCATCCAACCTGTTCGCGATGGATGGCAATAGCTGCCGATACACATATGGGCGGCTAGCTGTGCCTTCGATCATGCGCTCGAAACTGGCCGCCGGGTAGGCGCCTGGAACACCTGCCTCGCGAAAGTGCCACTTCTGGTAGTAGCCATTGAACGAGGCACAGGCCGCAACGCAGAACAAGAGAAAACAACAGACGCGCGAGTACAGCTTCGAGGACCGCAGGCGGCCGTCAACTTCGGATCGGGATTCCAACATGGTGCCAAGACTATAGCATCAGGCCGCTCGACCCAACGCCATCCCGGGTCGTAAAATCATGCGTCATAGGGGAGGTTCACTTGTTCGATTGGCTCATCCGATTCCTACGCCAGCGCAAGCGCGAAAAGGCACTGGCAGCCGCCGCAAACTGGCCCACTACGACGGCTAAACTTCTTACTTCCAAAGTGCTGCCGAAAGACCTCGCAGCCGACGGTGGAACGACATTCCAGGATCGCCAGATTGAGGCTGCGTTTTACTTCACCTTGGAGGGAAGTTACTACGGCGGCCATCTGCGCAGTACGCCGCTATCGGACTCCGAAGCGCATCGCCTGCTGAAGCAACTGCCCGAGGACCTGCCAGTCACGATTCGCTACAACCCCGCCAACCCAGACCAGACTGTCACCTTTGACACAGACAATCAAGGCACGTTGCCGATCACGATCTGGCCGAGCTAGCTCGCCAGCAACTCCCGAGCCAGCTCCACATACATCGCCACTGCCTCCAACAGTTCCTTCTTGGACAGCTTCTCAAACGGTGTATGAGCCACATGAATCGACCCGGGGCCAAGCAAAAACGGCTCACCCCACGCCGTCAGGCTCGGGATATCGGTCGTAAACTTGGCCACCATCGTAGGAAGCTTTCCAACCTGGCGCATCCGCACGAACGGAAGCTCCAGCGAGAACTCGACGCGCGCACGGCCGGCCACCGCTTCGATGATCGCCGCCTTGGTCTCCTCGCTCGGCCCCACTAGACGGATTAGCAGGTGCGCCTCCGCCTTATCGGCAATCACGTTCGGCGCTCGCCCTCCAGAGATCAGTCCCACATTAAGGGTCGATTCCCCGATCCCCTCAACCACCGGCAATTCCAGCTTGCTGATGTCCGCCAGCGCAGCGACGAGCTTATCGATCGCCGACTGCCCCAGCTCCGGGTACGCCGAGTGCGCCATCTTGCCATCGGCGAAGATCTCCACTCGCAGGCAGCCTTTGCTGGCCAGGGCAAGTCGATTATCAGTTGGCTCTCCGTTGATCAGGAACCTCGAGCCGCGCGGATTCTGGTTGGCAACCTTTGCTCCGGCCGAGTCACGCTCCTCACCCACCACGAACAGCAGCCCTATCTTCGCGCCCTCTGCCCGCAACCGGTCTGCCGCCGCAACCTGGGCGGCGATAATTCCCTTCGCGTCGCAGGTTCCGCGGCCGTAAAGGTTCTCGTCATCTTCGGTACATCCGAAGAATGGCGGCACGGTATCCATATGGGTCGAAAACACCAGCTCCGGCATCACTCCTGCCATTTGCGCATACACGTTGAAGCGCTCACCGCCACCCTCCGCGCCCGGAGTTCCCGCAGCGGGTTTGGCTACCGACATCCGCTCTACGGCCCAGCCCTGCTGTTCCAGATACTCGTGCAGAAACACTCCGGCGTCGTGCTCGTGGTACGTCGTTGAATGGATATTTACCAGTTGCCGCGTCAGTTCAATCGGGTCGATCGCCATGCCCCAAGCATAACCCGGCCGACGCATATACCCTGTTGCTATGGCCTTTTCATCCCACGTTCGCAACATCGACGCCCTGCGCGGCCCCGACGGCTTGCTCGAAGCCCTGCTCAACACCGGAACCGACGACGCCCCCTTCGCCGCACTCGTGACCCACCCGCACCCCCTCTTCGGCGGAACCATGCACAACAAGGTCGTCTACAACGCCATGAAGGCCTTCAGCCAATTCGGCCTGCCCGTTGTGCGCTTCAATTTCCGGGGCAACGGCCGAAGCGAAGGGACACACGACAACGGCATCGGAGAAATCGATGACGTCCGTGCCGCAATCGACTATTTGGCCAGCGAGTTTGGCAAACCGATCCTGTTTGCCGGATTTTCTTTTGGATCCTATACGGGGCTTCGAGCCACCTGCGGCGACCCGCGCGTAGCTGGGATTGTCGGCCTGGGACTTCCTGTTCAGGCTGCGGGACGCAACTACAGCTATGAGTTCATGCCCGCGTGTACGCAGCCCAAACTTTTCATTTCTGGCGATAGCGACGAGTTCTGCCCATCCGAAGTCCTCCTTCAGGTCGTAGCCGAATCGCCCCAGCCGCATGAATGTGTGATCATTCCCGGCGCCGACCACTTCTTTGCCGGAATCCCGGGAAACCCGGCCCCAAAGCTGGACCAGATGCAGTCAGCCATGCGGAATTGGTTGGCGACGACGTTCGATTTGCAAGCGCCGGTGTAGGTTTAGTTCGTAAGCCACTCACCCAGCATTGGATTACAAATGTCCGGCATCTCTTCAAATGCGATATGCCCCGCATTGGGAACCACATGCAGCGGAACCCCAAGCCGCTCGGCCAGCACTTTACCGGAACCCAGCGCCACGGCACGGTCCTTGTCACCCCAGAAGAGCATCATCGGAATCCCAGCCAGTTCCGGAAGAGCCGCCTGCAGCAGGCGCATATCTTCGGTCCAGCGCCGCATGATCGCCAGAATATGACCGATCGCGTCCCGGTCCAATCCATCCGAATATCCGTTTAGCACGCCTTCGACGATCCGCTTTGGGTCGCCGTACATCCGCTCCAACGAACGGCGGTAGATGATTTTCGGCAACAGAGGAATTACGTGGCAGGCAAACAACGCACCAAATCGCGTTGCATAAAAGCGCATCTGTGCGTGGCCTAGAGTGCAAAACGGATTCGCCGGCGCAAACAGTATCAGGCGACGTACGCGCTCCGGATGGCGTGCAGCCATCATCATCGCAGTAGCTCCACCGTGCGAGTGTCCCGCCACATCCGCGTTCTCGATGCCTACGGCCTCCATCCAGGCCGCCAGACGGTCGGCACACGCCTCCAAACTTGCGTCTAGACCCTTCACGCGCTCCGACGATCCCATGTTCGCCATATCCAGCGCGTAGACTGTACGGAAGCGGGAGAGAAATTCAACGTTCCGATTCCAGTTCTGTGCCGAACCGACGATCCCATGCACCATAACCAGTGCCGGCCCGGAACCCGCCTGCTGATAGTGAACTCGAACGCCCTGCACCAAAATTGTCCTGCCTGTTATCCGCGAACGCTGTTTCATCCTGCCTCGACTCCTGCTGCACTTGACCCAAATGATTCGGAAACCACAGCAGCGAGCGCCGCATGCCGTTTAGACTCCCATATTACAGTGAGATAAATTCTCGCGCACAACAATCTCATGGTTGAACAAACAACGGCAAGCGTGGTGACGCTACCCCTGATCGGTAGGTCCAAAAGACCATCCTTGCTGCACGTAGCTCAAAATGTTTCACATGCGTGAATCGATGGGATACCACTGCAATTCTCGGAACTTTTATTCACGAGATAGCGTATACATCCAATCACAACAAGCTATGAATAACTGTAGGGTTCGAAGGATTTGCCGAGAACTTCCTTGATTCCAATGGTATACGGTTTGGTCACGAACGTGCTTGAATTGACTTGAGAAGAGGCTTTACCAGTCCGTTGGTCCACGCATGAAAGATGCCTTCCAAACGCGTATTCTCGCCGTCGCACTGGCTGCGTTCACGCTGGCCGCGTGTGTCCTTGCTGGTCTGAACGTGTCGGCCGAAGCAGGCTACAGCGTACCCACCGACGGCATCTGGTGGACTGAAGTCCCGGGCGGCCTGTGCGCCCAGCAAGTTCCCTCCGACTCCCCCGGACAACGTGCCGGAATTCGTGTCGGCGATATCCTCCAATCGGTAGACGAGCACGCTACACCGCGCGTATCAGCCTTTACCCGACAGATCTTCCGTGTCGGCACTTACGGCAAGGCGGTCTACGCCATCGCACGACCGGCAACTCACTGCCAGTTACAGCCGAACTCAACCCATTTCCCGGTCCAGGTGTATCTCGAACTCACGGACCGCTCCATTAATTACGGTCTACGCCTGATCGCGTTGGTGTACCTCCTCATCGGTCTTTATGTCCTCTTCCGCCGCTGGACCGCCCCCAAATCCACCCACTTCTTTGTCTTTTGCCTCGCCTCGTTCGTTCTGTATGCCTTCCGTTACAGCGGCCAGTTCGACACCCTCGACTGGATCATTTACTGGTGCGGGATCGTGGCATCTGCCCTCCAACCGGCGCTCTTCCTTCATTTTGCGTTCAGCTTCTCCGATTCGCTACCAGAGCCACGCCCCGTTTCGAACCGCCGCCGTGCAGCGATCCTCGCCGTGCTGGTTTATCTGCCAGCCATTTACCTCGTCGGCCTGCAGGTTGTTGCCATCGTCCTATGGTCCGCCACCGAGACGCTGAAACACCGGCTGGACAAGATCGCACTTGGCTATATGGCCATCTGCTACGTCTGGGCCGCGGCTATCTTCTATATCCGGGCCCGCCGCAGCGAATTCCCGCTGCAGCGCCAGCAGCTGAAATGGCTCACCCGTGGGACCCTTCTTGCGGTCGTCCCATTTACGCTGCTGTACGTCATTCCCTTCCTGGCGGATATTGCCGTCCCGTCGCTCTTCGCTAATCTCGTTCGGCTGGCGCTTGTATTTCTACCGCTTACCTTCTCGTGGGCTATCGTCCGCTATCGTTTGATGGACGTCGATCTCATCTTCAAGCGCGGCGTAGCGTACACACTTGCGACGGCCGCTCTGGTCGGGGTTTACTTCGGCATCGTCGCGTTTTCGGCGTCGTTCGTCCACACTCGGCTCCCGAACCTGCGTGTATGGGGCCTGCTGGCGGCTATCGTTGCAACCAGCCTCATCTTCGACCCACTCAAGCGCGCTATCCAGGCCCGCGTCGACCGCGTCTTCGAGCAGAAGCGCTTCGATTACCAGGAGACTCTGATCGACTTTGGCCGATCGCTCAACTCGCAGACCGATCTGCGCGCGCTGGTCGACTCCATCGTCGTGCGCCTGCCGCAGACACTGTTAGTCACGCGGCTTGCGGTCTTCCTCGCAGCCGAGTCCGAGTCGGAACTCCCCCGCCACTCCAGCCCTGAGTTCGAACTGGTCGCCTCACACGGTCTCGGCGTCCTGCACAACAGCAGCCCCGGAGCTTTCCGCCCCACGCTCGACCTCGACTTTCTTGACTTCGACTCCCCTGGCGCAAACACCCATCTATTCCTCGAGAATCCGCAGCAGGCCCTCCGCCTGCCGGACGCCCAGCGCCTCACGGCCGGCCGCCTTGACCTGAACTATTACCTCCCGTGTCGCGTTGCCAACCGTCAGGGTCCCGGAACCCGCACCGTCGCCGTTATCGGTCTGGGCCGCACTAATGACGGCGATTTTCTGTCATCCGAAGACATGGAAGTGCTGGAGTCGCTCGCCGGCTACATCGGTATCGCGATCCAGAATGCACAGCTTTACCGTCGCCTGGAGTCGAAGATCAACGAGTTCGAAAAACTCAAAGACTTCAACCAGAACATTGTCGAATCCATCAATATCGGCATCTTTGCAGTCGACCTCGACGACCGCATCGAGAGCTGGAACGCCCAGATGGAAGTCCTTTTCGCCCGCTCTCGCGCCGAAGCTCTGCGCCAGCCGCTCGCCAGCATTCTGCCGCCGGAATTTATGGCCCGGTTCGAAACGATTCGTGGCGACGGCTCCGCGCACGGGACACACAACCTCTACAAGTTCCGCCTCGCCCTGCCCACCGGCGAGACGCGCATCGCCAACATCGCGATTGCCCCGCTGCTGACTCGCAGCTTCGATGTCGTAGGACGCATCATTCTGATCGACGACATCACCGACAGGATCGAACTGGAAGCCCAGCTGACGCAGTCCGAGAAGCTCTCGTCCATTGGCCTGCTCGCCGCCGGCGTCGCGCATGAAGTGAATACGCCGCTTGCCGTCATCTCCAGCTACACCCAAATGCTCAGCAAACAGTTGCGCGACGACCCACGTCTATCTCCTGTGCTCGAAAAAATTACGCAACAGACCTTCCGCGCGTCCGAGATCGTGAATGGCCTGCTCAACTTCTCCCGGACCTCAGGCTCCGAGTTCGTCCGCATCGACCTCAATCAGCTCGTCCACGACTCCGCCATCCTGCTCGAGCACCAGTTCAAGACGGCCCGGATCCGCATCGAAACAGACCTTGAAAGCGACCTTGCCCCGGTCAAGGGGAGTCAAGGCAAGCTACAGCAGGTCATCCTCAACCTGATGCTCAACGCCCGTGACGCCATGCACGGCGCGCCGGACTCGCTCATCCGCATCCGCACCTATACGTTGGACAACCAGTCCATCGTCGAGATCGCCGACTCCGGCGCTGGCATCGACCCTGCCAACCTGCATCGCATCTTCGACCCTTTCTTCACTACCAAGACCAACCCGCAGCCCGGCCAACACAAGGGGACCGGCCTCGGTCTTGCGGTCAGCTATGGCATCCTGCAGGAACACGGCGGCAAGATCACCGTAGACAGCACACCCGGCGAGGGCACGACCTTCCGCCTTGAGATACCCGCAGTAACCGTCGGCCAGCCTGTGGGAGTCGTTTAGTTTCTCCTGCAGACCCAGTCAAAACAGTTGGAACCTTTCGTCCCAAAAGCAGGTATGTAGCCATAATGTCCGCAACCGCCACCCTCGCCCCACCTTCAGCTGCTGCCACAACCGCGCGGCTGCTCATCATCGACGACGAGCCCAGCATCCGCGAGTCTCTCGACACCCTGTTGACGTTGGAAGGGTTCGATGTCACGCTCGCTCCCGACGGTGCCAAGGGCCTGGACATTCTGTCGCACGACGAGTTTGATCTCCTGCTGCTCGACCTCGCACTGCCAGGTGAATCCGGCATCGATCTGCTGCCTCGCATCACTGCCATGCACCCCAATTTGCCGGTCATCATGATCACCGCCTTCGGGACTGTGGGCAACGTGGTGGATGCAGTCCGCGCGGGAGCAGAGAACTTCATCCAGAAGCCCTGGGACAACGAGAAGCTGCTCGCCGACATTCGCTCCGCCATCGCCCGCCACCGCGCCGAGGCCGAGGTCATCCAGCTCAAGCGGGTCCTCAAGCAGCGTTACAACTTCGAAAACATCATCGGCAAATCCGAGCCTATGCTGCGCCTCTTCGACACGGTCGCGCAGGTAGCCCCATCTCGCTCCACCATCCTCATCCAGGGCGAGTCCGGTACCGGCAAGGAACTGATCGCCAAGGCAATTCACCAGAACAGCCCACGCCGCGACCGCGCCTTCGTCGCCGTAAACACCGGTGCTATCCCCTCCGACCTGCTCGAGTCCTCGCTCTTCGGCCACGTTAAGGGAGCCTTTACCTCGGCCATCAACGCCAAGAAGGGTCTGTTCGAGGTCGCCAACGGCGGCACGCTCTTCCTCGACGAGATAGGCACCATGTCCATGGATATGCAGGCCAAGATTCTGCGCGTCCTGCAAGACCGCCGCTTCATGCACCTCGGCGGCACCCAGGAAATCCAGGTCGACGTCCGCATCGTGGCCGCCACCAACGTCAACCTGCAGCAGGCCGTCAAAGATGGCCGCTTCCGCGAAGACCTCTTCTATCGCCTCAACGTCATCTCGCTCGAGCTGCCGCCGCTCCGCCAGCGCCGCGAAGACGTCCCGTTGCTCGCCCAGCATTTCCTGCGGTTTTACGCGAACGAGAACTCAACCGAAGCCCCGTCGTTATCACCCGAGGCACTGCGCGTCCTGATGGACTATGAGTGGCCCGGCAACGTGCGCGAACTCGAGAATGCCATGGAGCGCGGCGTAGTCCTCGCTACGACCCGTACCATTACGCCGGACTTGCTCCCGTCCCAGCTTACGGGCACAACATACTCGGCTTCGGTTCTTGATCATCGGCCAGACGCTTCGCTGTTCGACGTTATGGAAGAGATCGAACGACGGATCATTGCCGACCGTCTCGAACGCTGCCACTGGAACCAGACTGAAGCTGCGGAGTACTTCAAGATTCCGCTAAGTACGCTGAATCAGAAGATCAAGCGGCTGAATGTGGAGATCAAGAAGCGGAATCGAGATTGACTCTCACTCCGGAGAAGGAGAAGGGGTCATTCTGTCGAAGCCATAATCTCAGTAGCTGCATTTTTAGCTACGCTATCTTGTATGAGCTCGCCGTCACCTGATCCCGAACTCCCTTCAGTACAAGGGTGAAATAGAAGACTGTGCCAATCCATACCGTAAGTCCAATGGCGAAGATGAGGGCATGTCCCATCCCAACGAAATCAAGGAATGCTAGACCAGTGATGACGCTCGAAAATATGCCGCGCCGCAACTTACCCTCGGTCCTTACAGCGCGGCTCCAAGGCAGGGTCAATGCAACCAAAGTTGCTGTGACGGCGATTGTCATTCCCCACGCCAACGCCGTCACAAAGACTCCGAAGCCGGACATACTCGGGTGCATCAACAAGGAACTTTGAAAGCTTGATCGACAGCGGAATTCCAAGATAGAAGCCCGTCGCTCCACCTAGTGGAAACGCGACGACTGCATAAGCAATACGAGCAGGCAGACCAGATAGCGTCATTGCGACACTATACTTGCTCCGCTCCTATCCCGCCTTTATCCTTCTTATCCCCGTTACGCCTTGCGTTGCCCAGCCACAAACGCCGGTCGCACCGACTCCCCCAGCAGCCGCGTAGACCGCAACAACATCTCCTTCGACAAACTAGCCACGCTCATCTGGAAGTCCAGTCGCGCGACCCCGCCGAGCACTTCGTCGTAATGCTTCACCTTTTTAATCACCGTCTCCGGCCCACCCACGATCAGCGCGCCGCTATCCGTCAGCAGCGAGTCAAACTGCCTCCGTGTGACGGGTGGCCACCCGCGTTCCTTACCGATCTCCGTAAATGCCTGCGCGTAGCCCGGGAAGAAGTCATCCGCCGCCTGCTGGTCGTTCTCCGCGACATAGCCCAGCGCGTGGATCCCGACCTTCAGATCGTCCGCCTTGTGCCCCGCACCCATGCCCGCGTGCTTATACAAATCGACCAGCGGCCGAAACCGGTGCGGCTCGCCGCCGATGATTGCGATCATCAACGGCAGACCCAGCATCCCGGCCCGCACAAACGATTCCGGCGTCCCGCCCACTCCCAACCAGATCGGCATCTTCGCCTGCAGCGGCCGCGGGTAGACGCCCTGTCCCGTCAGCGCAGCCCGATGCTTGCCTTCCCAGTGGACATTGTTGCTGTCCCTCAACTTCAGCAGTAAATCCAGCTTCTCTACAAACAGCGAGTCGTAGTCCTCGAGCTTCAAACCGAAGAGCGGAAAGCTCTCGATAAATGAGCCTCGGCCCGCTACGATCTCCGCCCGGCCCCCGGAGATCAAATCCAGCGTTGCAAACTCCTGAAATACCCGGACCGGGTCCGCCGCGCTGAGCACGGTCACCGCGCTGCTCAGCCGAATCTGCGTCGTCCGCGCCGCAGCTGCCGCCAGGATCACCGCCGGAGCCGAATCCAGAAACTCCGCTCGATGATGCTCGCCCAGCCCGAACGCATCCAGCCCCACCTGGTCCGCAACTTCAATCTCTTCGAGAAGACTCTGAATCCGCTCCACGGGAGACACAGACACGCCCGTAATCGGATTCTTCCCTACCGCTGCGAAACTATCGACACCAATTTCCATTGCCATTGGATTCGCTTCCTTCGAACATCGACTCAAGCCAGGGTGGTATGTTGATTTAACTCCTAAGCTTATCCGTCCGAGGTTCCATGCGCCGTCTCGCCGCCTTTGCTCTTATCCTCGCCGCTTCCTTCGCTGCCGCGCAAACCAAGCGCCCCATTACCGACAAGGATCTCTTCGCGTTCAACTGGGTCGGCGACACGCAGCTCTCGCCCTCGGGCTCCACCATTTGCTTCGTGCAGGCAAGCGTCACACCCGATCATGCCGGCTACCAGACCACCCTCTATCTGCTCGACCTGACCACCCCCAACGCGACCCCGCAGCTGCTCACCCCCGGTACCCGCGACACCTCCCCGCGCTGGTCGCCTGATGGCAAACACATCGCCTTCATCCGCGCTGTCGAGCGCCCCGGCACCCCACCGTCGCCGCCCCAGCTCTTCGTCATGGCCGCGTCTCCCAACGCCAACCCTGTCAAGATTACCGAGCTGTCCAAAGGAGCCACGTCACCGCAGTGGGCTCCGGACGGAGCTGCCCTGACGGTCCTTTCATCCACCCCGCAGGACCCCGCCAAGGTCCGCCTCGAAGCCGCTATAAAGGCCCGCGCCACCGGAGACGACGCCCACGTCTCCGACGTACGCATCGTCAACCGCGCCATCTACCGCTTCAATGGCGAGGGCAATCTCGACCCCAGCTTCGTGCCGCAGCTTTACATGGTCTTCCTGCCAAAACCCGATGGCACGCAGGACGGCGCGTGGCAGCTCACCGGCGGGCGTTTCGGCGTCGAAGACTACCTCTGGTCGAAGGATGGCTGGGTCATGCTCACCAAGGCCACGGTCGACGAAGCCATCTTCGAAGAGTTCCCCCACAACACCCTCTATGCCTTCAAGCCATCCACTGCCGCCAGCCATCCCAAGGACATCCCGACCGCCACGCTTACCCACGAGATGAAGCCCCAGGCTCGCGGCATCGCCCTTTCGCCGGACGGCAAGCACCTCGCCTTCCACGCCGCCACCGAAGGCGCCAAGGCCATCAGCCACGCAGAAGTCGACCTCTGGACTGTCGATATTGACTGGGCTGGCGACGCACCCTCCATCACGAAAGAGCCGAAAAACCTCACAGCATTCAAAGCCTTCGAGATGGGCTCCGGCGTCGGCGGTGACAACACCGCACCTCGCGGCGGCGGGCGCGGCGGCATCCTATGGAGCGCAGACTCCTCCCACTTGCTGGACGTAGCCGGCTCTCGCGGCTCGGCCATCATCCTCTCCGTCGATTCCTCATCCGGCGAGGTGGCTCAGCTCTCCGCGCGCCGCCAGGCTGTCCTCAGCTTTGCCTCCACGCCCGACCAGAAAGCCATCTACGCCCTCATCTCCAACCCAATCCTGCTCGGCGATCTTTTCAAGATCGACCCGGCAGTTGAGCCTGGAGGCCCCGCTTCGGGCCCCGCACCCGCAACGCCCCGGCCAGGCAATCAGACTCAGATCACACACGTCAACGAAGCCCTCTTCTCTCAGCTGGACCTCAGAATGCCCGTCGAGCTGAAGGTCACCCCGACCGTGCATGAGAAGGACATCCCCTTCACTTCCATCGATACTTTCGTTCAACTCCCACCCGATTTTCCCAACGTCACGGTCAAGGACGCCTCTTCCCCCGACAAGCCTGCCAAGCCCTATCCCCTCATTCTCAACATCCATGGCGGCCCTCACTCCGCATACGGCTGGGTCTTTGACCACGAGATGCTCGTGATGGCCGCCAAGGGCTACGTCGTCGACTATCCCAACCCGCGCGGATCCACCACGTACGGCCAGAACTTCGCCACCATCATTGAGAACAACTACCCGGGTGACGACTTCCACGATCTCATGGACACCGTCGACGCCATCGTAGCCAATGGCTGGGCCGACCCCGCCAGGATCGGCGTCACCGGCGGTTCCGGCGGCGGTCTGCTCACCGATTGGGTCGTCACCCAGACGAATCGCTTCAAGGCCGCAGTCGCACAGCGTGACATCACCGACTGGGCCAACTGGTGGTACACGGCTGACGCCATGAGCTTCCACCAGAGCTTCGAACCCAAGTCGCCGCCCTTCGATAACGTCGAGCTCTACAAGGCACACTCGCCAATCACCTTCGTGAACAACATCAAGACGCCAATGATGTTCATCCTGGGTGACGCCGACTATCGCACACCCCCCGGCAGCGGCGGCGAAGACTTCTTCCGCGCCCTCAAATACAAGAAGATTCCCACCGTCATGATCCGCTTCCCGCGTGAAAGCCACGAACTCTCCCGCTCCGGCGAACCCTGGCACCGCGTAGAGCGCCTCGACCACATCATCAGTTGGTTCGACGGCTTTCTCTTGGGCAAGTGCGAAGCCCAGTACGACATCACGCCAACCTGCAAACCCTGACTCGATTTCCGAACTAGACTGGCATCCTGAGCGAAGGTCGTCGCGCTGCGACAACCGCAGTCGAAGGCGCCCATGTGCGCTTATGCCGCCTCGGCCCTACCCGTTCTCAACCCGCGCTTTCATATCCGCATAAGCCGCCTCAATCAGCCGCCGCACCGCCGCATCATCGCAAGCCTCCCCCCGGCCGCAGCTTCACATGCCGCATGAACTTGCCATTCCCCCGCAACAGTCGAGCCGGGTCAGGCAGCCCCGCGCCTTGCAAGAACCCCACATTCGTGTGCGCGGTAAACACGTTCACATAGAAAAACGGATAGTCACCAAGGCAAGCCGTCGGACAACCGTCATGCAACAGTTCGCGAACCTCGTCCCCACACGCAGCACGGCCCATCAAACCACAGCAAGTCCGTTCTCATCGTGTCCTCTCCTTGCGCTGTATTGCGTCGTACGCGGGAATTCGATACCTTCATCCCACCACCAAATTACCAATAACCACTGCGACGGCACATCGTGCCGATACCGCTGTCCCTCTGCATATTGATCGTCAGATCCTATTTGAAAGCGAGATCCTGAATGAACCTGTTCCGCCTCAAGCCTGCTGCCACACTGCTTACTGCACTCATGGTCGTCTCCTCCGCAACCGCGCAGCAGCCCACCGGCGACAAGGTCGATCTGGAAACCCTCGCCCAGATCAAGGCCGAGGCCTATCAGCACTCGCAGGTGATGGAGCACCTCTACTACATATCAGAGGTCTACGGCCCGCGCGTAAACAACAGTCGCAATCACCGCGCCGCAGCCGAGTGGGCCATGAAGCAGATGAAGGAATGGGGATTGCAGAACGTCCACATCGAGAAGTGGCCATTCGGGTATGGATGGCAGATCAAGAAGTTTTACGGCGCGATGGAGTCCCCGGCTTACGCTGCGCTCACTGGTTTCCCACTGGCATGGACGCCCGGAACCAACGGTATCCTCACCGGGGAACCGATGTTCGCACCCATCCACTCCAAAGATGACTTCGCCAAGTACCACGGCAAGTTGAAGGGCAAGATCGTCCTCATCTTCGATCCGCCGACGCTGACGTTGCACACGCGGGCCGACGCGCAGCCTTCGCCCACCGATGAGGAGATTCTGGCTCGCGGAAATGCACGCGGCGGCCCCGGTGGTGGACGTCCCGGAGCTCCAGGCGCTGGCGGTGCGGCAGCGGCAGCGAATCGCGACCCCAGCGGGCGCGGCCGTCCCGGCGAAGGTACATGGGAGTTCACGCCTACGTCGCAGGCCTTGGCCGGAAATCATGATCTCCGCAACGAGCTGAACGCTTTCCTGCATGCCGAAGCTCCCGCCATGGTTCTGACTCCGGGCTACAACGGCGACGGCGGCACAATCTTCACCACCTACGGAGGTTCGCAGGACCCCAATGACCCGGTTCCGCCACCCATGGTGGCCATCTCGCCCGAGCAGTACAACCGTGTCGTCCGCCTGCTGCAGCACGGCACCGTACCGAAGCTCACGTTCGACGTGCAGGTGGAGTACCAGAAGGACGATCAGATGGCTTTCAACGTCATCGGCGAGATTCTGGGCACGACCAAGAAAGATGAAGTGGTGATGGTCGGTGGCCACTTCGATAGCTGGCAGGGCGGCACCGGCGCAACCGACAACGGCACCGGCTCCTCGGTGGCTATGGAGGCCGTGCGCATTCTCACAACGCTCAAGAAACCGATGGCGCGCACCGTCCGCGTCGCGCTTTGGGGCGGTGAAGAAGAAGGCGACTTCGGTTCCGCCGCCTACGTGCAGCAGCACTTCGCGCAACGCGACACCATGAAGAAGACTCCGGAATACGACAAGTTCGATGTCTACTTCAACGACGACGGTGGTTCGGGCCGCTTCCGCGGCGTCTCGGCGGGGGGCAGTGCGCAGATGGGTGTGATCTTCCAGTCGTGGATCGAGCCGATCAAAGATCAGCACATCGTCGCCGTGACGGGTACGGAGTTTCGCCCCACCCTGCAACCCGGTGGTACAGACTCGACCGCCTTCTCGTGGATCGGCCTCAACGGCATCGGCTTCCAGCAGGACCCGCTCGAGTATGGAAGCCGGACCCACCACAGCAACGCCGACCTCTATGATCGCGTCCAGAAGGACGACGTCATGCAGGGCTCCATGATCGAAGCCTGGTTCGCCTACAACGCCGCCACCCGCCTCGACATGCTGCCCCGCATCCCAACACCCGAGCCTCTCAAGAAGTAAGCGTAAAGACACGGGTGAGTCCCACAACTCACCCGTGTCTTTTGCATGTCATCCCGCAGGGGTCTGCGGTTGTCGTTGTTTCTCCCAACTCCTGCTAAACTAAAGACTCCGGTCAGGAAATCAATCGCTCCCGCGTGAGAGCGCCCCGGCAAACTCAACAACTTGAGCTACCCACACCTCTCAAAGGAGACTTTGCCATGCCCGACCATACCTCAAACGGACACAAATCCTTCACCAGCCCTGGCCTCCGCCTCAAGACCGGCCTCGCCGAGATGCTCAAAGGCGGCGTCAGTATGGACGTCATGGACGTCGACCAGGCCATCATCGCAGAGCAGGCCGGCGCAGTCGCCGTGATGGCCCTCGAGCGCGTCCCGGCCATGATCCGCGCCCAGGGCGGCGTCGCCCGCATGTCGCACCCCGGCATGATCAAGGCGATCCAGAAAGCCGTCTCCATCCCCGTCATGGCCAAGGTCCGCATAGGGCATTTCGTTGAGGCTCAGGTGCTCGAAACCCTTGCCGTCGACTTCATCGACGAGTCCGAAGTTCTCACCCCTGCCGATGAGCTCCACCACATCGACAAGCACTCCTTCAAGACTCCCTTCGTCTGCGGCGCCAAAGACCTTGGCGAGGCTCTCCGGCGCATCGCCGAAGGTGCGGCCATGATCCGCACCAAGGGCGAGCCCGGCACCGGCGACGTCATTCACGCTGTCCGCCACATGCGCCAGATCACCAGCGAGATCAAGGCTCTCACGGTCCTCGACGACCAGGAGCTCTACGCTGCTGCAAAGAACCTCCGGGCTCCTTACGAGCTGGTCGTCATGGTCGCCAAAACCGGCAAGCTTCCCGTTCCCAACTTCTCTGCCGGCGGCATCGCAACACCCGCCGACGCGGCCCTCATGATGCAGCTTGGCGCGCAGACGGTCTTCGTCGGCTCCGGCATCTTCATGAAGGAGGGCAATATCCGCCTCGAAGTGGGCATGGACCCTAGCGGCAACCCGCTCACTCCGAACGAGTACAAGGAAGCGGTTTCGCGTGCCAAGGCAATCGTCCGCGCGGCCACGCACTTCGACAATCCGCAGATTATCGCCGAGGCCAGCGAAGAGTGCCTGGGCGCAATGAAGGGCCTCGCCGTCGGCAACATTCCCGAAGCCGAAATGATGCAGACTCGCGGCTGGTAAGGGTCCAAAAGCAGATCCCTACGGGATGACAAACAAAAGGAACTTTGTTGTCATCCCGTAGGGATCTGTTGTTTGTGCTTAGAGCATTGAAAATCCGTTCTAATTCGTCACCGTAACGGTGATGTTGACTGAAGACGTCACGGCCGGCCCCGTTCCCAGTCACCGTCACCACCTGAGTTCCGGCAGGCGGCAGCTCCACCGAATAACAAGTGCCGCAACCCGTCAGCGCGATCCCGCAAAGTCGGTTGCCACGACGAACAGCGCCAACGCCCGCCACTTGCTGCGACGGCGGGCGAACCCAAATACTCCCAACAGAAGCAGAACAGCCAGCACAATCCCCTGGGCGGAACCCGAGCCCGGCAACCGCAGGGAACCGACTACCGGGGCGACCGTAATGATCGCCGACACCTGAACCGGCGTGTTGCCGCTCAGGGCTACCGTCGTTGGCGCGACGCTGCAGGTGACGTAGACCACCGGGCTGGTGCAGCTCATCGTTGCCGAGCCGTTAAAGCCGCCGGCGGGTGCGACCGTGATGGGAATCGTAACCCCTGCCCCGGGTGCCAGTGATGTGGTCAGGTTGGTCGCGGAGATAGAAAACGGCTGAACCACTGCAAGCGCAATCGTACCCGCGCTTACGTTGTAATTTATGTCACCGCTATAGGCCACTGTCAGGGTGTGTGAACCGAGGCTACTCAGCGGCAATGTCACTGTCGCAACACCGCTCGCGTTCAGTGACGCCGCTCCGACGCTCACTCCGGCATCGGTCACCCCCAGCGTTCCGCCTGGAGACTTCGCTCCCGGTACGCCTGCCACCGTCACAGTCAACACGGTGCTTGCGCCGGGGTTGATCGCCGTAGCACTCGCCGTCACGCTGGTGGTGCTCGCTGCGGGAGTGATCGTCGCCGCCAGGTTGCTGCTCGTTGAAACGCCGAAGGTCGTGTCGCCCTGGTAAGTCGCCGAGAGATTATGAATTCCGCCAGAGAGAGAAACAGGGAGCGTCGCCGATCCGTTGGTCACGGTCGCCGTCCCCAAGATTGTTGTGCCGTCCAGAAACTGAACCGTTCCGGTGGGGTTCGTCCCGCTGGCCGGAGTCACGGTCGCTACCAGCGACAACGAGCCGCCAAAGACCGTGCTGCCCGTCGTCGTAACGGTCGTCTTGGTCGCAACGCCGACCACATTCACCGTGACGCTTCCGAAGTTCAACGGATTGGTGTAAGTCGCATCGCCCGCGTACTGCGCTTTGTAGGTATGCACACCCGGTCGAACACCCGGGATCGTCAGCGAAGCTATCGTCCCGTTGCCGCCGAGCGTACCTGTTCCGACGATCGTGGTTCCTTCCACGAACTGCACCGGCGCGGTCGGTGCCGGAGTACCGGTATAGCTGCCGCCGCTGCTGTTCGACGTGTAGCTCACCTGGCTCATGGCCGGCTGGACGATGGCGTTCAGTGTCACCGATGTTGGCGCATTCAGGGTTTCCGTCTGGAGGTTGGTCGAGGTTGTGTTTGAGGCAAATAGCTCGCCCACTAAATACTGGAACTGGCTCGCCGAGCAAGGGTAAGGCGCCTGGTTCGGGCTTGTAACTGACCCCGTGAAGCTCACGTTGGTGCCTGTCTGCGAGAGAAACAGCGGCGATACCGGTCCGGGTCCAACTGTCACCTGCAGGTTCTGTTCCGCAGGGCTGAAATCCTTTTGCAGCAGCGTGTCGAAGACCACGTTGTCCAGCGTGATGGTAGACGGGTTCACCACCGTGCCGCCCGTGTTCGAATAGCCCTGCAATGTCACTAAACCTTCGGTAATGACGTGGATATTTCTGTAGGTGATGTTTTGCAGGCTGGGGTACGAGGTTCCCGCCGACGTGCTGTAGTAGGGCGAAAGGTAGATCGCAACGCGATTGCCCGCGCTACAGATGTTTTGGTACGTCACGTTCTGCACCAGGCCACCATTCGATTGCTGCGCCTTGATGCGAATGCCGATCCCGTTTGAATCTGTAGGCGTCCCCATCTGGGTGATGTTCTGCACCAGCATGTTGGTGAGGCCGCCCTTGGTAATGCTGCCCACCGAAATGCCGTGGCCGCTATAGGTATTCACGTTCGCTATCGTGATGTTCTGGGCGGGACTCGAAGCGCTGACAGCCACGTTGTCGTCGCCGTCGGAAATCCACGAGTTGAGCACCGAGATGTTCAACCCGGATGGGTCGATACCGTCCGTGTTGCGCGCACTGAATGGCGTTGCCACCTTGACACCCCAGGCCGTAAAGCCGGTCTTGTTGGTCAGATTTCCCGTCCACTTGACGTGGAACATGGGCGAGTTGCGAAACGTGATCCTGTAGAAGACTGCGTTAGCCCCGCTCGCTGAGACAAGGATCGGATTATTCTGCGAGCCGCTGCTCTTCTGCGCAAACCCGGCATTGTCCCACCACGAAAACGTCGCCGCTGTCCCGTTTACGATCAATTTGTCCTGACCGCGCCCGTCGATCACGCCATACCCCATGATCGCGGAGTTGGCGCTGGCCATCGTGATCAGCGACTTGCAGCCATTCCCTGCCGTGCCTACAGTACCGCACGTCTCCACGCCGGCCGTGCTCACCTGGTAGTCCGCCGGATTGCGCGAACCGAAGACGGTAACGCTTCCATCTACCAGAAGTGTCACGCCACCCGGAATCTTGATTGGTCCGATCAAAAATGCATTATTGCCTCCACTGGTTGACAAGTCAACCGCCTGTCCGGCCGGGCAGGCAGTCAGTGCGGCTTGCACGGTTGCAGTGTCCACAGACGTCTCGGTCGTTGGTTCGCCGCTCAGGATTCCCTGTTGAGCGGGCAGGACCACACAGCTGGGAGGCACCACCGGCTCTGTCACAGTGCGGCTATCCTGCGCTTCAGCTGCGTTGGCACATGCAGCCATCATCCCGACACCAACCAAGCCCAGCGAACACATTTTGGCCCAACGAATCATCACTCTACGCCTCCAGGCAGATACCAAGATTTACGAACGTTCCGTATCGACCGAACAAGAGGACGGACCACATTTAGTATTTTTACCGCGTCGCCATTCTTAATGTGCGCAGCGTCTCTGACAATCCAGATTTTTCCGGCCTTCACGGACGCTGCAATTTAGTTGATTTGACAAACTTGTCGGCGTCCTCCCCCCGGAGCCCAATGCGGTTCAACTTTAGCCTGTAGCCCCGGCTGAAATAGCTAACTGACCGCTTCGGTGAGGTGGTTGCGGCTCCCGCCAAATAGCAGCCACACTTGGAATTCCTATGGAAACTGAGTCTGGACGGAATCCCGCCAACCCTGTACAACGGTACTGCTCCAGAGGCGTCCATCCCCTCGTGGAGAGGGCCCAATCCTAATGAATCTCTACGCCTTGAACCATGCACGATTCTGAGGCGTCCGCGTCCACTTACGAGCCCAATCTGATGCTTCCCAGGAGTTAGCTCCATGACCATCTCTCGCCGCGTGATCTGCACCTTCGTCGTCCTTCTTACCCTTCTCCCCGGCCTCCATGCGCAGCCCTCAAGCTCTGTCGCCATCGCGCCGGGGCCGGCCTACACCTCTATCGTCGTCTTCGGCGATTCCCTTTCCGACACCGGCAATGTTGCCAACCTCTCCCAGGCAAAGTACGGCATCCGCATCCCCGGCCTTTTCGCCGACTACACCGACGGCCGCTTTACGGACGGCGTTTCCACCATCCCCGGCGCAGCCACCTACACGGGTGTCTGGGTCGAGCAGCTTGCAGCTCTTCTCCCCAACCATCCGCCGGTCCTCAACTCCCTGAACGGTGGCACCAACTACGCATATGGCGGTGCCTTCACCAGCCCCGGAACAACCAATCTCGTCTTCACCGCCAACCCCGTTCCGTTGAGCGTTACCGTCGACAACGTTGGCCTCCAGATCACGCACTACCTCGCCACCCATCCCGTCATCGATAACAAGACCCTGTTCGTCGTGTGGGCCGGCGCAAACGACTGCCTCAACGCAACCAGCGGTCAGGACATCCTGAACGCCGCAACCTATCAATCGACCAACGTGTACCGGCTCATCAAGGCGGGTGCTAGCCAGCTCCTCGTTCCCAATCTTCCCCCGCTCGGCGACACCCCTACGGTCAACGGAAACCCTAGCAACGCAATCCTCTACAACCAAATCAGCGCCTACTATAACCATTCCCTCGCCCAGGGTCTGAGCATGGTCCAGAGCCTACTGGCCTCCAGTCACACCTTGATCTACCAGATGGATGTCTACTCGCTCTACAACCAGGTGGTTGCCAGCCCCGCCAGCTACGGCTTCACCAACGTCACCAGCCCATCGCAGCAACAGGCCGTCAATCCCGACACATATCTGTTCTGGGACAACCTGCATCCCACGACCCACGGTCACAACCTCATTGCCAACGCGGCGCTGCAGGTTCTGAACGCACCACCCTGCACCGTCAACTGCCCCGGATCGCCGGTCCTCAAGTAATCGCGCGCGAAGCGCCCGCCGCATCTTCTGTGTCAAGGGGGCAGGCGGGCGCTTCGCGATATCATCGTTCATGCCCCCCGCCCCGATCATCGGCGTCCTGGCCCTCCAGGGTGCTTACGATGCCCACGCCCGTACGCTAACCGCGCTCGGTGCAACCCCGAAACTGATCCGGCGTCCCGAGCAACTGGCCGGCATCGATGGACTCATCATTCCCGGCGGCGAGTCCACCACCTTCCTGAAACACCTCGAGCGCGATGGCTTCTTCGACGTCCTCAACACGTTCGTCCGCCAAACGCCAACCCTCGGAACCTGCGCCGGTGTCATCCTGCTGGCAACAGACGTGCTTAACCCACCGCAGCCTTCGCTTGCGGCTCTGGATGTCACAGTAGAGCGCAACGCGTACGGTCGCCAGATCGATTCCACCATCCTTTCCGAGCCAACCTCGCTCCCCGGCGGCCCCATCGAGATGGTCTTCATCCGCGCCCCTCGCATCACGCGCACTGGCCCCGACGTCGAGATCCTCGCCAGCCGCGACGGCTTCCCCGTCCTCATCCGCCAGGGCCATCTGCTCGCCGCCACCTTTCACCCTGAACTCTCGGCCGACACGCGCATCCACAAGCTCTTCCTGGACCTGATCGCCGAGTCTAACCGAGCATGATCCGCCTGCTTGTCTTCGCAGCCCTCACCCTGGGTGCCCCATGTCTTGCTTCAGAGACATGGGTAAGCCTGTCCCAACAGACCGAAGCCCCACCCCCTAAGTCACCCTTCGCCGGCCTGATCGCCGAATACCTCCGCCGCGACGCCAACGGACACTCTCCCTCTCCTGACGAAATCACCGCCATGGCTTCCCTTCAGCCGCTGCCGGACGCGGCTTCCATCACCGAGGCCATGCCCTACCTGCTCAAGGCTCTCGCCAACCCCGACATTCCGCTGCACACCTTTGCCCTCACGGCAATCGCTGGCCTCCAGTCTTCTGCTTCCGAAAACCAGCCGGGTGCCCCATCCCAGACAGCATCATCGTCTGAGGTGGGCTCCGCCGCCTTCAAGCCCGAAACGGCCAAAGCCCTCACTCCTTACATTGCCCAGATTGCAGCCCACCTCACGTCCGAGGAGCAGCCCGCCAACCGTCTCCTCACCGCAACCATCCTCGGCGGCTTCACCCCCAACCCTCCCGCCTCGGTCTATCCGCCGCTGCTTGCCTACCTCACCCGCGACGACGCCATCGGCGAGGTAGGTCTGGCCGTCGTCTCGACCCTCATCCAGATCGCCCCAATCAACGACACCACAGCCGCCGCCATCACCCGCTATCTCCGCCGCTCGGACCAGACCTCCGACTCTCGCGCCAACCTCGCCGACCTTATCGCCACCAAACCGAACCAGTCGCAGGCCATCAACAAGTCGCTCTTGGTCTACCTCAACTCGGACAACAACAGCCTACGCGCCCGCGTGATCCTCTCGCTCCCACAGATGGACCTCGCTTCTAACGACTTTGCGGAGACCAAATCCCGCATCGACCGCATCGCTGGCGACCCCAACGAAAATCTTCAGGTCATCACTGCCGCTAAGTCCATTGCAATCTGCTGGACCGCCACCAAATTAGCCACCGGCTGCCCGACCTACTGATTCCGCAACAAACATCGCATGACGGCTGGGACCACCGCCGCCGTCATTCCGACTAAGCCTGCTTTGATCCCACGGCATCTGATCTTCAATTCGTTGTATACGGTGGGCCACACGACCGCATCCCATAACAAAACATCATCGGCGAAGAAAAGCCTATGAATCACGAGTCGTTTTCGGAGTAGTCTAACCCCACGGGATCGTTGCACCCAGGAGTCGCCATGCCGGTCGTCACTACTCCCCCAGAAATCGATCGCCGCCGCAACGACTTGAACGACGGCGACCACGGCGGTGGGCGTCGCCCGCCAACCGACAAGCGCACCGGCGGTAGTGGAGACCCGGACAATTCCAACGACCGGCGCCGTCCGCGCTCCGGACCACGCGAACGGCTGGACAAACTCCGCCTCGGCCTCTTCCTCATCCTGCTGGCCGTCTTCATGTTCTTCGTCGCGATCGTCAGCGTCTTCTTCGTTTCGCAGGGTTCGGGCCATTTCGACGCCAACTCCCGCTATATCAACGAATGGCTCCCCACAGCCATTCCGTCGATCCTGTGGCTCAACACCGCCGTCCTGCTGCTCAGTTCCGTCACGGTCGAAATCGCCCGTCGCCACATGTTTCGTGAGATGGATGTCATGGACGAGTGGCTCGGTCTGGGTAAGCCGACCTCCCGCGCCGCCATGCCGTGGCTCGTGGCGACTATCATCCTTGGCTGCACGTTTGTCGTCGGCCAAATGATGGCATGGCATCAACTCAGCCTGCAGCGCGTACGTCTGGACAACGCTGGCCAGAGCGCCAAGTCGTTTTTCCTCATCACCGGAGCCCACGGAGCCCACCTTGTCGTCGGCATACTGGCGCTCATTGGCACCTTCATCGGACTCTTCGTGTCCCGCCAGATGGAGCGTCGCCAGATCATGGTGGATCTCTCCGCCTGGTATTGGCACTCCATGGGAGCCCTGTGGATGATACTGTTTGCGCTTCTAGCCTTCGGTCAAGGTCCAGCACGGTAATCGGTCAGCGTCACGAAAGTCAGTTCCTGCGCGGGTCGCTCAACTTTCGGCCTGCCGCAAGCGCTGCCATATACCAGTCGAACTCGTCGAAAAACTGTACGGTACCCTCAGCCAGCGCCTGGGTCAGCGCGAGACCATCCACACTCAATGCCTGCCCCACCTTCGGAATCGCCTGCAGGCTGGGAATAGATGACATCCCGACCTCTGCCAGCAGAGCCCGCAACTGCATTGCCGCCCGCACCCCGCCGTATCCACCGGTCGAGTAGCAAACGATCGCCGACGGACGATACAGGTACTCTTCCAGAAAGTAGTCCAGCAAATTCGTCAGCGCGGGCGGAACACTGTGGTTGTATTCCCCGCTGACAATGACGAAACCATCCGCACGCGCATACAACTCCGCGACCGGGCGCAATTTCCCTCGCAGCTCGGCAGATCTGGCATCTGAGCCGCGCTTCAGTTCCTTCCACATCTTGTCGAGCAGCGGTAAATCGAGCACGGCCGCATCCACCAGAACCACCTCGTGACCGCGAGCCTTGAGTTGCGAAATCACCCACTTCGCCACCCGGTCACCCATCCGCTCCGACCGCACCGAGCCCTGCAAAACCGCCACAACCATGCCTGCACCTCAAACCGTAGGATGCAAACTAGAATGCGGCGACCGCATCAGCCACCGCATCGTTCGTTTGCAACTCTGCAGGGACCAGCCCTAACGTCGTTTCGATCCCTTTGCAGGGACCGGCTTCGCCTTGCCTTTCGCCTTAGCCGCAACCGTCTTCGCCACGACCTTTACCGCTACCTTTTTCTTGGGCGCAACCTTAACCGGCACCGCCTTCTTTCCAACGGGCTTCGGCAGAGCCTTCTTCGTCACCTTCGCAACAGGCTTTGTAGCTTTCACCGCGGACTTCTTCGCGGGTGCCTTCTTGGCCGGAACAACTTTCTCCGCTGGCGATTTCTTCGCCGGGACTTTCTTTGCCGCAACTGGCTTTGCGGCCACAGCCTTTGCCACAGGAGCCGGGGTCTTTGCCTTCACCGCCGCGGGGGGAGGCGCCACCTTCTTGGTGGGTTCGGCAACCTTGACCGCGGGTGCCTTGGCAACAGCCTGGGGAGCTGCTACCTTCTTCACAGGCGCAGCTTTCACTGCCACAGGCTCCTCGATTTCGTCGTCAGCATCGGCGTCGGAATCAATCTCCGGCTCGGGATCGGCCGCATCATCGTCCAGGCCATCAAGATCTTCGTCCGGATCCGGAATGTCTGGCAGGTCTGCGATTTCGACATCAACTTCGGCTTCTGCCTCTTCCAGTTTCGCCGCTTTTTTCGCTCGAGCCTTCGACGGCTTTGCATCCTTTTTGCCCGCACGAGCGCGGCGCAAGTTCACCGGCGGCGGAGGAGCAGGCGGCGAGTAAGGCTCTAGAAAGGCTTTCATCTCTTCAGGGGTGGAGAGCTTGCCATCCATCAACTCAAAGAACAGTTTCTCCAGCAACTCGTCATATCCCGCGAGGTCGGGAACAATCCGCATCTCCTGCATCAGGGCGTAGGGCATCCGCTGCCGGACCTGCGGCCACTCGGTAAAGAAGCTCTTGAACTTGGCCTGTAGAGCCGCGCTGCGCGTCGAGTAGGCCGTTACCAACACCGCCTCCGGCTTGGCGGACATGATCAACTTCCAGGCCTGCGACGGAAGCGCCCCGCCCTTGCCGCTCAGCTGGCTTGCAAACTCTTTCGCCTCATCCTCAATTGCGTTTATCTCGTCTACAAAACCCTTGCGCGGGAAGCCCTGCTTCAGCGTGGCAACTTCCTTCGCGGTCAGCTTCGCAGTAATCAACGGAAACTGCGCCGCAGCAGTATCCGGGTGGATACCCTGAGTCTGGAGTTGGGCCAGAGTGTCCCGCAGCTTATCCAACTCGACCACATTCACCTTGGCCGACGTCCAATAGGGTGCCAGATACTTCATCCAGCCGTCCGCCTCAAGCCGCTTCAGGACGCGCAAGGGATCTTCCTCGTGGACGATCTCTTCCGTCTCGTACCCGCGATGAACCTCTGGCATGGCCGAGATGTACTCTTCCGCCCGGCCAGTCTCGTAGCGCGTCTGGGTCTTTTCGTCCAGTGTCCAGCCAAGTCGTGCCATCAACCGGGCGGCCCGAATCATCCGCACCGGATCTTCGATAAAACCGTAATTGCTCACGAGCCTAAGCTCTCTGTTTTCGATGTCGGCTACACCGTTCAGCGGGTCCATCAGCAAACCGTAGGAGCCTTCATTCAGCGAAAGAGCCATCGCATTGGCGGTAAAGTCGCGCCTCCGGAGGTCCTCAAGAATCGTCGCCGGTTTGGCAACAGCTTTTCCGGGCTTCGGGAAGGTGACGCTAAGAGTGGACCCCACCTCCATCCGGACATTGCCTGGAAACCGCACGAAGAGCGACTGGCTGGCGTCGGACTCGCCCGTAATAACCCCACCAATTTTCTCGATATCCTTCTTCAACTTGAGAGCGTTTCCCTGAACCACTACATCAAGATCGCGGACGGGTGAACCAGTCGTCAGGTCACGAACCGCGCCACCAACCAGAAACACAGTCAGAGCCTTGGAACGGGCCAGGTCGCGAACATTGCGCAGCGCATTCCGCTGCGCCAGGGATAGACGATTTTCAAGCAGGTAGATATAGTCGGCCATAGCCTGTCAACACACTCCGTCCCGGTCTTGCCGAGACCATAACCTTTGCACAATCAACGACTTAGATGTTAGGATCGGTGACACGCAAAAGGTAAATGTAACACAGCCGTCGCAGACCTGACTATATTTCTGCACCTTTTTCGTTGCGCACTTCCCAACCGTGCGACAATCCCTGCATCCATCCTGCGACCTCCGCCTATGGCCAGCTCCCGCAAGAAAGTCATTCTCCGCACGACTACAGATGAGGTTCGCCCCGGGTACCTCCCCGTGTCTGGCCTCCTGCAAATCGCGGATAGAGAGCCCGGCGTGACGCTTCTCGACCTGGAGGGTCGGATCAACCTGATCCCAATGACAGCGGTCCGCTGGATCGCGTACGTCCGCGACTTCAACCTTGCGGATAAGGAAGATCCAGAGCGATTAACCCGTCGCAGCTTTCTCGCGCGCCCTCGCACCGAGGGACTTTGGGTGAAGCTTACCCTGATCGATGGCGGCATCTTCGAAGGCCTCGCCCCGATCGACATATCACTGGTCGACGGCATCCTCGACGACAAGGGTATCTTTCTCATTCCACCGGACATCCGGTCCAACACGCAGCGACTTTATATCCCGCGCCACCAAATCGTAGATCTAAAGATGGTTGCTGTTGTCACCACACCGTCAAAGCCGAAGTCCACCGAGTCAGATGCGGCATCACGGCAGGCCCCGCTCTTCCCCGACTCTAATCGCGGATAATCCTCGCTCTCCGCTACAATCGCCGCTATGAAACTTTCCGAGCTTGCCGCCGCCCTCGGTGCCACGCTGCACGGCGATGGGGAGGTCGAAATTACCGGAATTGCGGGCATTGAGCACGCGGTCGCAGGTCAAGTCACCTTCGTCTCGAACAAGAAGTACACATCGCTCGCTCGGACCACTCGGGCCTCCGCGATCCTCGTCGAACCGGACTTCCCCGAGACCTCCGCCGCGACACTGCGCATCGCCGATCCGTACCTGGCCTACGCCCGGACCATCGAGCTGTTCTACCAGCCACCTGCCTATGCCCCAGGCATCCACCCGACCGCCGTCATCGCGGATTCGGCCACAATCGGGGAGCGGGCCCACATTGGACCGTATGTTGTCATCGGGGAAAAGGCCGTGATTGGTGACGACGCAATTCTCCACCCACACGTTGTGATTTACCCCAATGTTGTTGCAGGAAAACACTTTACCGCTCACGCCCATGCAGTTGTACGAGAGCATTGCCGGCTGGGCGACAATGTCATCCTGCAAAACGGTGCCGTTGTGGGGGCCGACGGCTTCGGCTTCGCACGGACGCCAGAAGGCTGGTACAAAATCGTCCAGTCCGGCCCCGCCATCCTTGAAGACGAGGTTGAAATTCAGGCCAACGCCTGCATCGACCGCGCCTCGATCGGCGAAACCCGCATCCGGCGCGGCGCTAAGGTCGACAACCTCGTCCAGGTCGGTCACGGCTCCACGGTCGGCGAGAATACCCTGTTGTGTGCGCAGGTCGGTCTCGCCGGATCGACTGACGTCGGCAAAAACGTCATACTTGCCGGTCAGGTTGGAGTCGCCGGACATTGCACCATCGGCGACGGGGCAATTGCAACCGCGCAAAGCGGCATCCCAAATGACGTTGCGCCCGGCAAGACCGTCAGCGGCTATCCGGCCGTCGACAATCGCCAGTGGCTGCGATCGGTCGCGGTCTTCAACCGATTGCCGGATCTGATCAAGGGCCTACGTCGAGGGTGATTCCGAGGTCCTACTGCTATCCTTGCCCCATGCGCTTTCTTCGCCTCTTTGGCCCGGCTGCTCTCACCTTCGTGGCCGGTTGCCACTCGGCCTACATCGATGCCACGCTGGTGAACCAGACCGACAAACAAGTCAGCCTGGTGGAGCTTGACTACCCCAGTGCAAGCTTCGGAACGCAGGTTCTCGCGCCCAACCAGTCCTTTCACTATCGCTTCAAGGTGCTTGGGACCGGCAAGCTGAAATTGATTTACACCGACACGGCGAACAAAGAGCACACGATCAGTGGTCCGCAACTGGGCGAGGGTGACGAGGGTTCGCTGACCGTCACGATCCAGCCGTCGGGCATCCAATGGGGTTCGCAGCTCAAGGGACGCAAGAAGGACGACTTTCCGATTGCGCCGAACTAATGGTGAAGGCTCAGCAGCTAGCCAATTCCACGCCGCCAACATGAATCCAGACGCAACCCTGCCTGACCCCGTCGCCTAAGCTAAACTCACTCCATGCCTCAAGGCTTTTTCATCACGTTTGAAGGCCTCGACGGCTCCGGCAAGACGACTCAGCTGCGTCGCCTCGCGACCTCGCTGACCGAGGCGGGACACACGGTAATCGCGCTCCGCAATCCCGGAGGCACGGTTTTAGGGGACCGCATCCGCGGCATCCTGCTCGACTCTAACTCTGAAGCGGATCTGGGCCCCATCTCCCCACTGGCGGAACTCGCCCTGATGTTTGCCGACCGCGCCCAGTCTATTGCCGAAATTGTTCGGCCCGCAATTGCCGCGGGCTCGATCGTTCTGTGCGACCGCTACACCGATTCCTCCGAGGCCTATCAAGGGGCCGGGCGTGAGTTGGGAAGCGATAGAGTGCGGGCGGTGCACGCAGCCATCTGCGACAACCTGCAGCCCGATCTGACGATCCTGCTGCTCCCCGATCTGGCCGCCTCACTGCGTCGAGCGCGGCGGCGCAACACTCGCGCCGTCCAACAGAGTGGCGCGGACGAAAACCGCTTTGAGCGCGAAGGCGACCAGTTCTACCAACGCATTCACTCCGCCTACGAGGCCATTGCCGCGCGTGAACCGCAACGTGTGGTGGCAATCCGCGACGACGCGTCTGTTGACCAAATCGCCGCCATCGTCCACTCGGTTGTGTCGGCCCGCCTCGAATCGGTTAGGAGCTAGACGTGGCCGATGCAAAATTCCGCCTTCCGCCTGGTCTGGCGCGTTCGCTCCCCTTTTACGCCTTGAAGCCGTGGGTCAAGCTTGGCAGTCCCATCCTGCTCTTCGAGCATCTGCACAAGACGTATGGCAACATCTCCTGCTACAAGTTCATGGGGACCAATATCGTCTTCATCAACGACCCCGACTACATCCGCGAAATCCTCGTGACGCAAGCCTCCGCATTCGTCAAAGAGCGTACGGTGCGGCGCATGAAAATCCTGCTCGGCGATGGCCTGATCACCTCCGAAGAGCCGTTCCACATGCGCCAGCGTCGCATCGCCGCGCCGGCCTTCCATCGCCAGCGCATCGCTGCTTATGGGGCGCAGATTGTCGAGTCGGCGGTTGCGGCTGCCGATCGCATCGTTGTCGGCCAGCCGTTTGATATGGCTGCCGCGTCGATGGAGCTCTCGCTTGAGATCGTCGCCCGCACGCTGTTCAACGCAGAGGTTGACGACTCGATCCGCAGCATCAACGACGACACCAACGCCATCATGGGCCTGTACAACTTCATCGTCGCGTTTCCGCGCATCGAGAAGTTCCTGCACTGGCCCATACCCAAGATCGTGCAGTTCCGCCGCGCCAAGGCCCGCCTCGATTCGGTTGTCGACCGCCTGATCCGCGAGCACCGTGAGGCGATGGCCCGAGGCGAAGCCGACAACGGCGACCTGCTCTCGATGCTGCTTTCGTCGCATATTGAGGTGCTCGACGAGGCCGGCAAGCCGACCGGCCAGATTGAGACCATGACCGACAATCAGGTTCGTGACGAGGTGCTTACTATCTTTCTGGCGGGGTACGAAACCGTGGCCAACGGCCTCGCCTGGACCTGGTACCTCCTCTCGCAAAACCCGGAGGTTGAATCCCGCCTGCACGCTGAACTGGACGCCGTGCTGGGTACCGGGCCAGATCGCCGCCTTCCGACACTCGCCGACTACCCTGCCCTCCGATACACCGAGCAGGTCTTCGCCGAGTCCATGCGCGTCTTTCCTCCGGCCTGGGCGATGGGTCGCATGAGTACGCGAGATGTCACGCTTGGACCGTATAAAATCCCTGCCGGAGCCCACTTCTTCTTCAGCCAATACATGATCAGCCGCACGGAGGCGTACTACCCGGACCCCTTGCGCTTCGATCCGGAACGCTTTACCCCCGAGGCGAAAGCAGCGCGGCACAAATTTCTTTACTTCCCGTTCGGTGGCGGCGGTCGCCAGTGCATCGGCGAGGCCTTTGCCTGGATGGAGGGCGTCTTCTCCATCGCGACGCTGGCCCAGCGATTTCGCTTCCGCTATGCCGATCCGGCTCCACCCGTTCCGCAGGCCAAGATCACCCTGCGCCCACGCGACCCTCTCCGCATGAGCGCCGAGGTGCGTCCATGATGGTCGACCCGAGCATTCCGCAGCGGATCCTGGCCGCGCTCCATACGGAGATTCTGTCGGATCCCATAGAGGCCGTCGCCGACCTGCTTGGCGTCGCCAACATCATCCTGCTGACGCGCCGCAGCATCTGGAACTTCCCGGTCGGCATCGCCATGGTGTCGATGCTCGGCTTGGTCTTTTTTCGTGCACACCTGTATTCCGACACGTTGACGCAGTTTTATTTCTTTGTTGTGCAGATCGTCGGCTGGGTGGCGTGGCTGCGTCACCGGGAGCCCGATGGCGAGGTCGTCGTCGAAACCTCCAGCCTGCGCGAACTCGCTCTCTATCTTGCTGGAACCGCCGCCAGTGCTCTGTCTCTCGGCTACTTTATGAGCCACGTGCTGCACGCGGCATTTCCCTACTGGGACGCGACAGTCGCCGCCGCCAGCATCGTCGCTCAGCTGATGCTTACCTGGCGTCGCATCGAAAACTGGTTGTGGTGGATTGGCGCGAACATGATCTCGATCGTCATCTATCCGCTGAAAGGCCTGTACCTCACGGCGGGTCTTTACGCGTTCATGATGACGCTTTCGTTTCTGGGGTATCTTGCGTGGCGGAAGAGGCTCCAGGCCCAGCGGACGCTACCAATCCCCGCTGGCTCCGCCGCCGCCTGAATCGCCGCCGTCGCCCCCGCTGAAGCTATCGGGACTCCCGCTGTCGCTGCTACCGCTTCCGGAGTCGCCGCCGCTGAATCCCGTAAGGTTGGTTCCAGTGCCTGAATCGTAAAAGCCTGGGCCAGCGGCAAACCCGCTCCGCGCCCGCCGGATGATGGCGAAGAGAATCAACCCAAAAATACCGAAAAAGCAGAGAAAAACAACGGCCAGCGCCAGCGTGCCGCCGTTGGCCAGGCCTCTCGGCGGCGCTGTCGGAGCGACGATGACTGGCGCCTGCGCCTCGCCTGCGGAGGTGGGCGTATCCGTTGTGCTGGTAAGCGAAACCCTGGAGTCCTCGGCGATCACATTGGCGATCTCGCGAACGATCAGCTTTCCGGCGCGATCGTAGTCCTCAGCCTTCAAGGCTGGGACGATATCGCGGCCCATCTCGCCGACCTTCGCGTCGGGCAGAATGCCTTCGAGCCCATACCCAACCTCGACCCGGCGCTTATGATCGTTAATCGCTAACAGCACCAGAACCCCGCGATCCCTCTTCTGGTCACCGATCTTCCAGGCGTGGAATAAACCGTTGGAGTAGGTTTCAATCGTTTCGCCGCCCAGCGACTTGATGGTTACGAAAAAAATCTGCGCGTTTGCCTTCTGGTGCACCTCGTGGCAAATCTCGTCGATATCGGCTTCAGCATCGGGTGAAAGTACACCTGCGTAGTCGTCGACATACCCGGTCGGCTTGGGAAACGTCGCTACCTTCTGGGCAAAACCCAGTTGGGTAAAAAGCAGCAGCGCGATCAGGCAGCGGACGAGTTTCATGGCACCATCCTAATCCCCGTTATCATAATGTCGAGACTTCTTTTGACAGCCCAAACAGCAATCCCGGCAACCTTCCACGATTTTCTCGGCAACTCCCACGCGGTCGAAGGGCTGCGCATGGCCATCGCTGCGGGGCGACTTCCTCATTCACTGATCCTCGCCGGACCACAGGGAGCAGGAAAGTACACCCTGGCCCTGATGCTTGCCATGGCCGTCGAGTGCGAGCGCCAGCCCCGCGAACTCTGGTCGACCGGGCAATCGCTCGCGTCCTATTGCGGGGTCTGCCACAATTGCACACGCATTGCCGCCTGCGCCGACCTGCAGGCACTCGTCGAAACCGCCGTCGAGGCCCGTGAAGGATTGAAGACCGAGGCTGACCGTAAAGACACTCGCGTCCTGATCCAGCAGCACCCGGATGTTCTGATCGTGCCACCCGACCCGCCACAGCTTCTGATCAAACTAGGGCAGGTCCGCTCGCTTATCCATTCGTCGCAGTACCTGCCTTCGGAAGCCCTGCGCAAGATATTCATCCTTACTGCGGCCAACTTCATGAAGGAAGCGGCGAACTCGCTGCTGAAAGTTCTCGAAGAGCCGCCGGACTACGTCCACATCATCCTGTGTGCCGAGAATCCCGGCGAACTGTTGCCCACGATCCGGTCAAGATGCGCGACCATCCGGCTCGGCGCACTGCCGGTGGAGGAACTCGAAATGGTGCTGGCCGACCGTCGGCAGGACTGGCAGCCGAAGCATCGGACGCTGGTGGCGAAGCTGGCGCAGGGAGCAGTCGGGAAGGCTCTGGGATTCAACCTGGAAGAGTACGTCGCTGCGCGGGCAGACGCGCTGGTCCTGCTGCGCTCGGCGATCTCCGACCCAGATCACACGACGCTCTTCAAGATGACTGAAACCTACCGCGCCGGGGCTGACGGCCAGATCAAGACCACCGCACTTCTTCGCACCGTCGGCCTGCTGCTCGAAGACCTGCTGCTGCTTCAGGCGGGGACGCCGGAGCTTGTCCGCAACGTCGACATTCGCGCCGAGCTTGAACGCCTTGCCGCCAGCGTCTCCTTCGCATGGATTGAAAAGGCCAGCCGCGGTCTGGACCAGGTCACCAGCGGGATGCGCCGCAACCTGCTGCGCAACCTATCGCTCGACGCCTTCGCTGAACAACTTGCCGAAAAAGCCTGACCCAACTCAAGACCGGGTGCCCCATCCTCATCGACAGTTCCATCGTCGATTAGGGTGGGGTATCGAGCCTACGGCGCGACCGTACTCTTTCCACCGGCCCATCACTTCGCCGCCTTCGCCAGCCGATCCCGAATCGCATCCCCAATCCCACCCTTCTCCGGCACCGGGCAAATAATCACGGTAGCTCCGCGATCATCCAGATCACGCAGCCCAGAGTAGAGCTTTTGGGCAAGAACATCTGGCCGCCACCACGGTCCCCACCGGTAAACGAGCTGCGCACACGACGAGTTCCATGCATCCGGAAGCATTACGCCGACCGTTCCAACGCCATCGAACACGCGTTCGATCGTATCGACAAGACCGGCTTCGATGGTCATCTTTGACCGAGACAATTCCTCGGTTCGAGGTACGTTGACCAGAACCATCCGCGCTCGTGGTGCGTAGTGGCGAATCCCCACCCCGGGTGACGGTAAGCTCGCGGGTACCGCCTGCGTCCTGTCGCCCTCGTAAAACCGAATCAATCCGCGACTTCCCTGCTTGCGCATGAGAGTCCATGCACAATCCCACAGGTCGTCATCAGAGACACCACCCGCTCGATAGATGACGATCCCATCCTCAACGACCTCAGCCACTGTCGATTCCACCCCAACCTCAGTCGCCCCACCATCCAGCACCGCATCGATCCGCCCGTCCAAATCAGCCAGCACATGAGCCGCTGTTGTCGGGCTGGTATGCCCAAAGGTATTCGCGCTTGGAGCCGCGACTGGAACCCCCGCGAGCCGGATCAATTCCAGCGCCACCGGATGGTTCGGCATGCGCACCCCGACCAGTGGACGCTCCGCCGTCACCGCATCGGGAACTGCGTCCGTCCTGGGAAGCAGCAACGTCAGCGGCCCCGGCCAGAACTTTTGTAATAGCGCTTCTGCAACCGGGGAAAGCCTGTCCGAAACGACCTGTCCCAGCATCTGCCGATCGCAAACATGCACGATCAGCGGATCCCACTTGGGTCTCCGCTTGGCCACGAAAATCTTCGCAACGGCCTCATTCGAAAGCGCATTCGCCCCCAGCCCGTAGACCGTTTCAGTCGGGAATGCGACAGTTCTTCCATTCCGCAGGATCTGGGCCGCTCGCGCTATGTCCGCGGGATTTCCTGCGTTCAATCGTTCAGTTTTGGTCTTCAGATCCACAGAGCAATCCTACGCTGAGAGCCAAGCCACTCCGAACCGCCGTATACTTTGGCTCATGCAAAGCCCCGAGATCGAAGTCAAGGTTCCCGTAGCCTCCCTTTCCATCTTCGAACGGCAGCTAGACCAGGCGGGCTTCCATCTTGAGACCCCCCGAACCTTCGAGCAGAACACCCTCTACGACACTCCGGCACGTGATCTGAAGGCACGCGGCGAGATCCTGCGCGTCCGCCAGTACGGACGGCGCCACATCGTCACCCATAAGCGCCACCCCGACAACGAGGACGCGGCAAGCATGTACAAGGTCCGCATCGAGACCGAGTCCGAAGTCTCCGACGGCCCCGCCCTTGCCGAAGTCTTTACGCGCCTCGGATACGGCCCCGCCTTCCGCTACGAGAAGTTCCGAAGCGAGTACACGCACCCTGCCGTCCCCGGCGCCCATCTCGTCCTCGACGAGACGCCCATTGGCAACTTCGCGGAACTCGAAGGCCCCACCGAGTGGATCGATCACATGCTGACGCTTCTCGGCATCGACCCTACCACCTGCATCACGCTCAGCTACGGCAAGCTGTTTCTCGCCTGGCGAGACCGCACCCAAAGCCCCGCCAACAACCTTACCTTCGACGAGATCGCACAGCCCGTCCTGGCCGCCGCAATCTAAGAGCTTGTTGAAAAACTTCGACCGCATTGCGAAAACGTAACCCAGCGGCCAAAGCCGGATTGCAGAATGCAGCACTAACGGCACGGCTGAAGCCGTGCCCTTAATATTTCAATAAGCTCCCAAATCTCCCTTCTCTCAAGCTGATCCTCTCTACCGCCGATAAGCTACCCGACGGCGTGCTGACGGGAACTATCTCCCCTGCGCCGATGACATCGGGGGTACCAGATCGCAATGCGACAGGGATTTCGGCGCACAACAGCAATCACAATCACGTTACTCCTTGGTCTCTGCGTCTCCGCTCGGTCTGCTGACCCAAGACGCCCTGTGCTTCGCCGCATGGCCCCGGTCTATCCGGAGCTGGCTCGGCAGATGCGGCTTGGCGGCAGCGTCATCCTGGTCATCTCGATTGAGCCGGGCGGCACGGTCAGCGAAACCAAGGTCCAGAGTGGACATCCGCTGTTGACCAAAGCGGCGTCCGACGCGGTCAGGCAATGGAAGTTCGCGGCTTCTTCTGCCCCGACCGAGCAGACAGTTTGCGTCACCTTTGAATACCACTGACCTGCGATCCCCCGCATCTTGTCTCGCAACGCCTTTGAGGACCCTATGAAACTGGAATCAAAACTTGGCATCAGTACCGGCGGACTCATCCTCGCAATGTTTCTCAGTGCATTTACCGCGCACCTCCGCATTCAGGATGCGACTGCGCTTTCAAACCGCATCGTCTCGGATCGGATGCCGCTGATCCTCCACGTCCGCGACGTTCACTCGCATCTGGTGATGAGCATTCGCGCGTTGGAATCGGACATGCTCTTCGGGATGCACGACGGTTCGGGGTCGACCTACCGCGCGCAGCGAGCCGACCAGGTGGCTGCCGCCGATAGGTCCATGGCCAAGATCGTCGCCACCGAGGGTGAACTCGATCTCAGTCAGGAAAAAGATAGGATCGATCGCATCGCTGCAGGACTCAGCCAATTGAAGGCATTACAGGAGCGCGTGTTGATCCTGAGCGAGTCGAACACGCCCGAGAATACGGCGCTGGCGTACAACCTGCTGCAAAAAGACATCCTCTCGCTCAGTGATTCCGAGATTGCTGTCATTGAGGAGATGGTCAACTCTGAGACCAGACTTGCCGCCAGTGAATTCGAGCAGCTTCATCAGGCGAACAGACTCACCATTCTTACCTTGTGGCTGGCAACCCTCTTCGGAGCGTTCGTCGGCGGGGCTGTCTCCATCATCCTCGGCAGACGGATCGCGCGGTCGGTCGATCAAGTTGCCAAACGCGCCGATTCTATCGCAGCCGGCGACCTGACGGGGCAAGCCCTGACCCTGGATTCCAGGGACGAGATCGGCACTCTCGCGCAGGCGATGAACGGAATGCAGGCCGCTCTGGGCGGAATCATCGGGACCGTCGCCGAAACGGCCGGCTCACTGACCGGCTCGGCAGACTCCATGCGATCCGCTTCCGACCACATCCATCGCCGCATCGACCAGCAATCGCAACAAACCCAGCAAGCGGCGACCGCGATGCAGGAGATGTCCGCCTCCATTGCCGAAGTCTCGCGCCACACACAATCGGCTGCGGAGACGGCTCGCTCTGCAGCTCAAACGGCCCGGGAAGGCGGTCTGATCGTCAAGCAGATGTTGGGGTCGATGCACTCCATCGCGTCAGCCGTCACCGAGACCAGTTCCACGGTCGGTCTGCTGGGAGAAGACTCGAAGCGCATCTCCCAGATCGTGACGGTAATCGATGAGATCGCCCGCAAGACAAATCTTCTGGCGCTGAACGCGGCAATCGAAGCAGCTCGGGCTGGTGACCAGGGGCGTGGTTTCGCGGTCGTCGCGGGAGAGGTGCGCCGTCTTGCGGAATCGACGGCACAGGCTACCGGCGAGATCGGAACGATGATCCAGGAGATTCAGGATCGGACGCGCACCGCGATTGCAAGCATGGAGGCGGGAACCGGCACCGTGCGCGAGGGCGTCGTCACCACCACCCAGGCCGGTGAGGCTCTTGAACGGATCATCGGCATGGCAGAGCGAGTGGACCGCATGATCACCCAGATTGCCATCGCCGCATCGCAACAGGCCGCTGCGGCAGACCAATCCAGTGCATCGCTCGACTCGATCCATACACTGTCCCACGAGAACCTCACCGAGATGGCGACCACGGCTGCCGGCATCGAAAGCCTTCGCGGCACCGCAGTCACACTCGAACGTCAGGTCGATCGCTTCCAGGTCCAGGGCCACCATGGACATTCGCCACGTCGAGCAGCATAAGAGGCGTTACGCGGACAAAAACGGATAAATGGGATAAGACGGATAGTGCATCATCCGTCTTATCCCATTTATCCGTCTAATCCGCGTTACGCTTTGCTTAAAAAATCTGGAAGTTCACTTCCACGTTCATCTCGACGACAACCGGATGACCGTTCTCCATCGCTGGCTTGAACTTGTACTGGCGAACGGCTTCCATTGCCTTCTGGTCCAGACCAAGTCCGATGCCGCGCAGGACTCTGACGTTGATCGGCCGACCATTCGTATCCACCTGCAGATATACGAGCACGTTGCCGGCGACCTTTGCCTTGCGGGCCTCTTCCGAGAATTCCGGCTCTGGCGCGAATAGCACCTGCGGCGGTGACACACCGCCTCCGATACGCCGCACACCGCCGCCCATATTGCCACCGCTGCCAGGCCCGATGCCGCTGCCATTGCCTGAGCCGAGGCCAGTGCCGCGACCGTTGCCAAGTGAAGTTCCGACGTTCGGCGAGTTAGGAACGCCAAGGTTGAGCAGATCCGTCTTCGCCATCTTGACGTTCGGGTCGACGTCAATCGTGGGCTCGATCTTGATCTTCGGCTGCTCCAGCGGAGGAGCCTTCGGAGGATTGATCGGGTCCGGCGCAAACCTTGGCGGATTGCCCTTGGAAACGGGAGCCTTGTCCGGGTGGCCGCCACCGCCGCCCATCGTCTGCAGCTTCGGCGGAGCCTTGGGTGGAGGAGGAACCTCCAGATTCACCAGCTCTGTCGTTTTCATCTTGGGGATGATCCCCGCCTTTTGAGCCGCGAACCACAGCACGAAGGCGACAATTGCCACGTTAATAACGGTGGAAATGATGGCCGATACCGGGTCGCGCTTCACCGCCATCCGGTCGATCACTGGAATCGGTTGCGATTCCAACACGAGCGGCGGCAGTTTTACCGGGAAAAAGACGTCCCGGATGCTGTCCATAAGCGACGAAAACACACCCTGATCCGCCGCGCCAAGATCGCCGCTCAGACGAACGGAGTCGGTTGCGTGCAGCGGAGTGACAGTCTTGTCCCCTATTCCATCCGGGGGCAAAAGTACGTTGTTCGACATAGACTTAGTTGCCTCGGCAGCTCAAAACCCAAGTCCAGACTGATCGAATTGTCTCAGCCCGGCTTCTGACTCTGAATGCTCACCCGTCGTCTTTCCTTGAAGTGTTTTGCCTGCCACATCTGCAGCTTCGCTCGCGAACGTTGGCAGGTGGGGCGTCATCCTGCATTCCATGCCATTCTACAAACAATACCGCCCGCATGTCGCCAGTTCCTTTGACGCACTATCATCAACAATGGTTCCATTTTGCCGAACCTGTCTTGATTCAGCACCTGACCGGCCTCGCTCGGTCTTCCGGATCATCCGAACCCGATACAATGAAGTTTTCGCATCGTCCATCCATTGAACCAAGCAAGGCTGAGCTTCGAGCGGATAAGGATTGTCCATGTCACAGGTTCCACCAGCACCCGAATCCAAAGACCCCGGCGCCCCCAAGCCGCTGAAATCGACCTTGAACTTGCCGGAAACGGCCTTCCCCATGAAGGCGAACCTGCCTCAAAATGAGCCCGCCCGCCTGGAAGGCTGGCTGAAGCAGGATTTGTACGGACAGATTCGCGCAGCCCGCGCCGGCTCTCCACAATACATTCTCCACGACGGACCGCCCTACGCCAACGGAGCGATCCACCTGGGTCACGCGCTGAACAAGTGCATCAAGGACTTCGTCGTAAAGACTAAGACGATGGCCGGTTTCGACGCGCCTTACGTCCCCGGTTGGGACTGCCACGGCCTCCCCATCGAGATCAAGGTAGACGAGCAACTCGGCCGCAAGAAACTTGAAATGCCTGCCGTGAGCGTCCGCCGCGCCTGCCGCGAATACGCGCAGAAATATGTCGACCTGCAGCGCCAGCAGTTCCAGCGCATCGGGGTGTTCGGGCGATGGGATGATCCTTACCTGACGATGTCAAACGGTTACGAAGCGAGCATCCTCGAGACTTTTTATGCTTTCTTTGAGCAGGGATTCGTCTACAAAGGCCTGAAGCCGGTCTTCTGGTGCATCCACGACCAGACCGCACTGGCTGAGGCCGAAGTCGAATACGAGCAGCACACGTCTCCGAGCGTCTACATCCGCTACAAACTCACCAGCGATCCGGCGCACATCCATCCAGTGCTGGCGGGTCGGGAGGTCTACACGATCATCTGGACGACCACGCCCTGGACCATCCCGGCATCGCAGGCCGTCGCTTTCAACCCGGAGATGGAGTATGTCGCAATCAGCACCTCCACTGGGGTCTACATCGTGGCAGAAGGACTGCTTTCGACCGTAATCGTTCAATGCAATCTGCTGAGCGCCACCAATCCGTCTGAACCAGCGACCGCGACCGACGTGATCGCAGGTTTCCAAGGCGGCAAGCTCGAACACACCACGTTCGACCATCCGTACCTCAACCGCACGGTCTTCGGCGTGACGGCCACATACGTCACCGCAGATCAAGGCACAGGGGCCGTCCATACCGCACCGGCACACGGCGTGGATGACTTCGCCACCGGCAAGCGCTACGACCTGCCGGAACTCCAGTATGTTGACAACGCGGGCCGCCAGCGCAACACCAACGGCCAGCCCTACGAGAACCTCACCGTCTTCGAGTCCAACAAGGTCATCACCGAAGTCCTGCGCGAACACGGCGCGCTGCTCGCCGCAAGCCACTTCGAGCACAGCAACCCGCACTGCTGGCGCTGCCACAACCCCGTGATCGTCCGCGCCACAGAGCAGTGGTTCATCGGGATGGAAACCCCCATGCCCTCGATCGTCACGACCCAGCAGCAGGAAGAAAAGCTTGCCGAGAAAGTTGCGTCGCTGCGCGCCTCGCAGGAGGTCGCCGCCGACACCATCGACCTCACCAACCCGATGCTGGACACGCTGGCCCTTGACCCCTCCAACTACCTCTCGGACAAACTCGAACCCGCCACCGAGACCTTCCGCCAGCGCGCCCTCGACGAGATCAAGCAAGTTGTGTGGGACCCGGCGTGGGGCGAAGACCGTATCTCCAACATGATCGCCACGCGCCCCGACTGGTGTATCTCGCGCCAGCGAATCTGGGGCGTACCCATCGCGGTCTTCCTCTGCAACCGCTGCAATGAGCCGATCCGCTCGTCCGAGTTGAACGAGACGATCGTCGAGCTTTTCCGCAAGGAGTCGGCGGACGCCTGGTATGTCCACGCCGCCGCGGATCTCCTGCCGCATGGAACCAAGTGCGAGAAGTGCGGCAACGACGATCGGGCCGACTTCCGCAAAGAGATGGACATCCTCGACGTCTGGTTCGAATCCGGCGCGAGCTGGCACGCGGTCCTGGACGCCGAACCGACGCTTCGCTTCCCTGCCGACCTCTACACCGAGGGCGGCGACCAGCACCGCGGCTGGTTCCACTCGTCGCTGCTCACCTCCGTTGCACTTCGGGGTGTTGCCCCTTATCGGATGGTCGCCACCTCCGGCTGGACGCTCGACGAGCAGGGCCGCGCCTTTTCGAAATCGCTCGGCAATGGCGTCGATCCCGTCGATGTAGCCAAGCGCCTGGGGGCCGAGATCATCCGCCTGTGGGTGGCCTCGGTCGACTTCCGCGAGGACGTTGCCGCCAGCGAAAACCTGATGCAGCGTGTGGGCGACAACTACCGCAAGCTGCGCAATACGCTCAAGTTCCTGCTCGGAAACCTGCACGACTTCACCCCGGCCACGGACGCCATCGCGTTCTCTGCGATGGAACCTTTAGACCAGTACATCCTCGCGCAGACCGCCGAGCTCGACGCCAAAATCCGCAAGGCATACGACGACTTCGAGTTCCACCGGGCTTATCACGCGCTGAACGAGTACGTGAATACCGACCTCTCGGCACTCTACCTCGACGTACTCAAAGACCGCCTCTATACCTTTGCCCCGAACCACCCCGCCCGCCGCTCCGCTCAGACCGCGCTTTGGCGTATTGCCGAGGCGTTGACGCGGTTGATTGCGCCGATCCTCAGCTTTACGGCGGATGAGGTCTGGCCGCTCCTGCCACACGTGGAAGGCCGGGAGGCGAGTGTGCATCTCGCGTTGTTTCCCGACATGGCGGATATCGTGCCCGGAAATGAGTCCAGCATTGAGGCGGATTGGCAGAGGTTGTTGGAAGTGAGAAGTGAAGTCCTGTCGGCTATCGAAGTCGACCGAAAGGCAGGCCTGATCGGCAAGGGCCTTGACGCGGCCATTGGATTGCTAGTCGCTGACGCCTCTCTCCACAACTTGTTGAAGGTACATCAAGCGGGCCTGCCTGAGCTCTTCAACGTTTCACAAGTAGAGGTCTCGGCCGCAATTGCTCACGGCGACCCTCAAGTTACAGCCGTAAGTGCTACAACGATTCCAGTAACAGGGACCAAGTGCGAACGCTGCTGGCGCTACGTCCCTGATGTAGCATCCGACAACCACTACCCCACCGTGTGCCTGCGTTGCGCCGAGGCACTCGAAGCCATCGGCTTCGCCCCCTACACCGCGACTCCAACAGCCCCCGCATCCTGACCGAAGAGAGCATACCCCGGGGGCTAAAGCCCGGATTGTCGTAGGCCGTGAATGTTTGGGCTGAAGCCCAGACCTACCTAGAAGCAAGTGAACGTGTGGGCTGAAGCTCAGGCCTATCTAAAAGCAGTCGCAACCGAGAAGACTTTAATTATGAACAGCACCACCCAACGCGACTCCCGCCCCTATCTCCTGCTTCTCGCAGCCGTCGTCGTCTTGTTTGACCGGCTATCAAAACTCTGGATCGACAAGAACATCCCCCGCGGAAACTTCATCTCCGTCATCCCCGGCGTCTTCCGCCTCTCGCACGTCTTCAATACCGGCGCGGCCTTCTCGCTATTCGCCGAATCACTCTCCCCGGCTCTGGTCCGCAACGCCCTCATCGCCTTCTCCATCGTCGCCATCATCGTCGTCATGGGGATGATCTGGCGCATGGGCCGTCGCGTCTCGGCCAGCGGTATCGCGCTCGGCCTAATCCTCGGCGGAGCCATCGGCAACCTCTACGACCGCATCCGCTTCTCCTACGTCGTCGACTTCCTGGAGGTCAAGATCGTCCATTACCACTGGCCCGACTTCAACCTCGCCGACTCGGCCATCGTTATCGGGGCTTGTCTGCTGCTGCTCGAAATATTCCGCCAACAGCCGGACGAGGCGTAAATCCTATCGGACGGGGCAATCCTTGCGTCCGGTGTACTCCAGGCTCGCAACCAGCCATTTGCCGTCGACCCTCACGAGGTTGAACAGGTCCGTTCCGCAGGAATTGACCTTGCCATCGATCAGATATTCAAACGGTGCCCAGACTACCGCAAGGTCGTTGTCGATCTTCACCAGCGGGTCGTGAATGCGTTCCTGATTCTGCGTCGTTCCCGGCTTCCCGGAATTTTCAGCAAAGGCGTCCAAGGTCATCTGGACGGGCTTGCCGTTGCGCATCGCCACCAGCGACCCACCCGGCAGCGACACCGCTTTGATCGCCGCTGCATCGCGCTTCGCCATGCCATCAAATATGGCCTGGATTGGCGCGAGCACAGCCTGCTCCTCCGGAGTTGGCGCGGAGCGGAACGCTGTGAGAAAGCCGAAAGCAGTGATCGCCACAACCGACGAGAGAACGCGCAAACGCATAGATGTCTTCATGGCTTACGATTCTACTTTGCCGGACAGTCTTTGCGCCCGGTATCGGCGACGCTGGCGATCAACCACTTGCCATCGACCTTCACCATGTTGAAGAGGTCGGTGCCGCAGTGGTCAACCTTGCCATCGATCAGGAAGTCAAACGGCGCCCAAACGACTGCCAGGTCGTTGTCGACGCGTACCAGTGGATCGTGGATGCGCTCCTGAATCGCCGTCGTGCCGGGCTTTCCTACACGATCCGCAAACGACTCCAGCGTCATCTGCGTCGGCTTACCGTCGCGCATCAGAACCATTGTCCCGCCCGGAAGCGTCGGCGCCTTGATCGCGGTGGCGTTGCGCTTCGACATTCCGTCGAACATCGCCTGCACCGGCGCAAGCACAGCTTGTTCCTCGGCGGTCGGAGCGGCGCGAAACGCCGTGAGAAAAGCAGCGGTAGAGATCGCCCCGAGCAACGACAGCGAACGCATCGTGGTCTTCATGGTTCCAGATTCTAGCCCCAAATTCGCAGCATGAATACCCACAATGGACGTGGCCCCGGTTTTTACCGACAATGGAGTGTGGCCATGATTGAAGAATTCGTAGAAGAGCAAGCACCGGCGCATCCGCCCCAACTCGACCAGATCACCATCCGTGGAGCCCGCACGCACAACCTCAAGGGCATCGACGTCGACATCCCGCATAACGCGCTGACGGTCGTTTCGGGCGTCTCGGGTTCGGGCAAGTCGTCGCTCGCGTTCGACACGGTGTACGCGGAGGGCCAGCGGCGCTACGTCGAGTCTCTCTCTGCCTATGCACGCCAGTTCCTGGAGCGCATCGAGAAGCCCGACGTCGACCACATGGACGGCCTTGCACCGGCTATCGCGATCAAGCAGAAGAACCAGACCCGCAACCCACGGTCCACGGTCGCGACTGCCACTGAAATCTATGACTATCTGCGACTCTTGTATGCGCGCTGCGGCACCGTCACTTGTCTTCATTGCGGAGGCATCGTCAAGCGCGATTCCGTCGACGAGATCGTCACCTCGATGCTCGCGCTGCCCGAGGGAACGCGCGTCTACGCGCTGTTCCCGATCATCCGCGCCGAGATAAGACTTGAAGCTCTGCAAGGTTCGTCCACCGGCGAGCCTGAGGCTCCCAAGCCAATCAAGAAACCGAAGACGACGGCCGCAAAGAAGCCCGCGAAGAACATCGCCGCTGCCACCCTTACCGACCCGATCAAAGATCGGCTGGTCGAACTCCGCCGCCGCGGCTACAACCGGCTCTACCAGCAGACAGCGGCGCAGAAAGCCGCCAACCAGCCCGGTGCCATCGTCGAGTTCTCAACGCCAGAATCTCTGCTTGAACTCGACTTCTCGCAACCGATCTTCGTGCTGGCCGACCGCCTTGCGCTTTCGCCTGAGGTCCGCTCGCGGCTGGTAGACGCCATCGAAACAGGCTATCGCGAGGCCGGCGAAATCCAGTTCCATACGCTTGGCGACACTCCTGCGCTCCATCGATATTCGTCTGCCTTCGAATGCACCACCTGCCACCGCGCTTATCGCGAGCCGGAGCCGCGCCTCTTCTCCTTTAACAATCCGTTTGGGGCCTGCCCCCGTTGTCAGGGATTTGGCAACACCATCGACTTCGACCCCGGCCTGATCATTCCCGACCGCTCAAAATCGCTTGACGACGGCGCGATTCATCCCTGGACGACGACGAAATACCGCCCCCATCACGGCGAGATGAAGCGAGCAGCCAAGCTCGCCAACATTCCCACCAACGTCCCCTGGTACGACCTGACCGCCGCGCAGCAGCGATACGTCGAAGACGGCGACGGCAGCTACCCGGGCATCCGCGGTTTCTTCATCGCGCTCGACCGCAAAAAGTACAAGCTGCATGTTCGCGTCTTCCTGTCGAAGTACCGCGGCTATGCGCTCTGCCCCGACTGCCGCGGCACACGCCTCCGCGCCGAAGCTCGCGCCGTCATGATTCAGGACAAGAACATTTGCGAAGTATCCGCGCTGACCATTTCGGCGGCAACTGAGTTTTTTGACTCACTCGCGCTGTCGCCGTCGCAGATGGAAATCGCCGGCAAGGTTCTTGAAGAGGTCCGCCAGCGAACCCATTTCCTGCACCAGGTCGGGCTCGATTACCTCACACTTGACCGCCTCTCCTCCACGCTCTCGGGTGGCGAATCGCAACGCATCCAGCTCGCCACGTCGCTCGGCTCTCGCCTTGTCGGCGCGCTTTATGTGCTGGATGAGCCGTCGATCGGCCTGCACACCCGCGACACCGCCAAACTGATCAGCATTATGGAAGACCTCCGCGATCTCGGCAACACGATTCTGGTTGTAGAACACGATCCCGACGTCATCCGGGCGGCCGATTATCTGTTGGATCTCGGCCCCGGAGCAGGCGAACTCGGCGGTCAACTCCTCGCCGCTGGTACGGTTGCAGAGGTGATGGCAAACCCGAACAGCATCACTGGAAAGTACCTCTCCGGCCGCCTGACGATCCCCGTCCCCAAACACCGGCGCGAGCCCGGCCGGGAGCATCTGAAACTCAACGGCGCCCGCATCCACAACCTGCGCGGCGTCGATCTCGACATCCCGCTCAACCTGCTGTGCTGCGTCACCGGCGTCTCCGGTTCGGGCAAATCGACCATCGTGCACCAGGTGCTCTACCGGGCGCTGCAGCAGTCGCTCGGGCAGACGGAAGGCGCGGACCCGACAGCACTGTACCGCGATCTCAGCGGCACGCAGCACCTCAACGACGTCATCCTGGTCGACCAGTCGCCCATCGGCCGCACACCGCGATCGAATCCGGTGACTTACATCAAGGCCTTCGACGACATCCGTGCGCTGTTCGCCGCGCAGCCCGACTCCAAACGCAAGGGCTACACCGCCGGTTCGTTCTCGTTCAACGTGCCCGGCGGCCGCTGCGACGTGTGCGAAGGTGATGGAACCGTGACCGTCGAGATGCAATTCCTTGCTGACATCGAGCTCCCCTGCGAAGAGTGCAACGGAACCCGTTACAAGGCCGGCATCCTGGATATCAAGTACAAGGGCAAGAACATCTACGACGTTCTGAACATGACGGTGAAGGAAGCTCTCGTGTACTTTGCGGGGCATCCGCGCATCGTCGACAAGCTCTACGTCCTGGACGAGGTTGGCCTCTCCTACGTGCGTCTCGGCCAATCCGCCACGACGCTCTCCGGCGGCGAGGCGCAACGGGTTAAGCTGGCCTCGCACCTCGCCACGGCACGCTCTATTACCAACCGTAATTCCTCGAACGACGCTGCCGCCAAGGCCCGCAGCCGGACGCTCTATATTCTGGACGAACCCACGACCGGCCTGCACTTTGACGACGTCGCCAAGCTGCTCGCAGCGTTCCGCAAGCTGATCGACGGCGGCGGTTCACTGCTGGTCATCGAACATAACCTTGACGTCATCAAGTCGGCGGACTGGGTGATCGACATGGGCCCGGAGGGCGGCGATGCGGGCGGCAAGATCGTCGCAACCGGCACCCCGGAAGAGATCGCCGCCAACCCCGCCAGCCACACCGGCTACTGGCTCGCGCCGGTGCTGGCTCAACATTCGGCGGCGGTATGAGTCTTACCATCATGGCCCAAACACGAATCTCAGGGTCCCCCATCGACGCCGGGGCCTCTTCGCGGCTTGGGTGGGAACGTAGACTCGCAATCGGCCCGCTCTTGCTGTTGCTTGCCGTCACCTCGCCAATTGCGGCCCAGGACTTCGCCACCAATCTCCAAACCCGCACCGCCACCCCCAGCCCGGTGATCGACGCGGCCAACGCAGCAATCGACGCGCATGACTACGAGAAAGCTTTGAAGCTCCTCACTCCCCTGGCCGCTGCCAGCCCGAAAGATTCACGGATCCAGTACGACCTGGCCTCCACTCAGGACGCGCTGGACATGTGCGGCCAGGCCGAGCAAAGCTATCGCGCATCCATTGCCGACGATGCCAACTTCCTGGAACCACGCGTAGCGCTCGGCCTCCTGCTGGCGCGCAGCGGCAACCTGCCCGCCGCCCGCACGGAACTACTGGCAGCTACCAAGCTTTCGGAAGGCGACCCTGCCCCAAAGGCCCGAGCCTTCCGCGCGCTCGCCCGGATCCACCAGAAGACTCGTCCCACCGATGCCCGCGATGAACTTCTCCAAGCCCTCAAGCTAAGCCCCGAATCGCCCGAAGACACCCTGCTCAGCGCGGAGTTGGCCGGTGCCGCCACTAACGGCGGGGCAGCCGCCGAAGCTGCGTACCGCCGGGTACTGGCCGCAACGCCAAACGATCCCGCGGCCTCAGCATCGCTCGCACGCCTGCTCGTCAAGGAACTGCGTGCCCCGGAGGCCGAGGCGCTGCTTTCTGCGGCTCTCGTGGCCCATCCCGACGATCCAACCCTGACTGTTCAGCTTGCGACGCTGTACGCTAGCCAGGGCAAGACCGATCTTGCCCTGCCGATGGTGCAGCGCCTCCATGAGGCCAACCCCTCCGACACCAACATCGGCCGCCTTCTCTCGAACATCTATCTTGAGCAAAAGGACTACGCCAACGCCGAGCCTCTGCTGGCGAAGCTCTACCTGCAAAGCCCGCGCGATGGAACGCTGGTGGACGACCGGGCGCGGGCGCTCATCCACCTGCTGCGCTTTGCGGATGCTCAGGAGATTCTAACTCGGGTCGTCAGCCAGCCGACTCTTTTCCCTACTCCCGGCGATCTTGGGAATGCCGCTGGCGATCTTGCCTTCGCAGCTTCATCCAACCATGATCCGGTGATGGCATTGCAGGCGCTACAAATCCGTGGTACAGTTCTTCCAACTTCGGCTCCTGTTTTGTTCCTCACGGCGATTTCACACGACAAGCTCCACCACACAAAAGTTGCGATCGAAGCATACAAACAGTTTCTGGAAGCATCCAAGGGGTTAAATCCGGACGAAGAATTCGAAGCTCGTCATCGAATCATCGCCCTCGCACCGATGAAGTGAAGTTAACCAGTCGATAGAAGGTGCAACATGAGAATCTCAGTTGCCAACTCCGTTCTCCTCCTCGTCTTAGGTTCCGCCCTCGTACTCCCCCAGGCCCGCGCGTCCGGTTTGATCGCAGATAATGTGGTGGATGCAGCCGCTCTCGCAGAGCTCGAACAGCGAGCTGAGCACGCCCAGATCAACGAGCAGCCATTCCTCTTCACGCAGCTTGTCCACGATTATGTGGAAATAGCCGGAAAGCAGGTTGCCGCCGGCGATATGGACCAGGCCACCGCTTCACTTGAGAAGGTGCAGGCCTACGCGGACCGTATCCATGCCAACCTCGGCAAGACCAGCAAGCGTGTGAAGAATGCAGAGATGCTGATGCACCTCGCCACCTATCGGCTGACCCAGTTGATGCACGTTATATCGACCGATGATTCGTACCTGCTTCAGGCCACCCTCAAGCGGCTGGACAAGTTGCACGATGAGTTACTCGCGCAGGTTTTCGCTCATTGATAATGGCTCGCTGGGCACGTTCGATCTTCCGCGGGAAAGTTCTGGGTATCCTCTCCCTGTTCCTCGTCTTCTTCCTCGCGCATTCCCTGCGCGCCCAGCAACGCGAATCGGCGCTCTCCGATGCTGAGGTGGATAAGCTCCGCGACACCGCTTACTACCCTCCGGACCGCATTCTGGCGTTTATCGACTTCTTAGACCAGCGCACGAAAGGCATCGACAAGCTTGCGACCGGCAAACGGCAACCGGGCCGCGATCAGGATATCCACGACCTGATGGAGCAGTTCTCCTCTATCGCCGAGGACCTCGAAGACAACCTGGACGACTACAGCCAGCACCACCGCGACATTCGCAAGGTGCTGCCCAAGGTGCTGGCAGCGGCCGAGCGCTGGGGCACATCAATCCGCACTCCACCGGATAATGAACCCTACAAGATCGCGCGCAAATTCGCCCTCGAAACGCTGGCCGACATCCATGAGTCGGCAACCCGGATGGTCGATGAGCAAAAGGCATGGTTTCCTGCACATCCGCCGCCCAAGGACGACGGCAGATCCAAGCCCAGACCCCGTTCCTGATCTACCTGTACGCGGCTCGGCATGTTAACCTAAAGCTAACGTGCCGGTGTCCCTGATCCCAATCTTCGAGCATCAATATCGCGAGCTTCGGCCCCGCGCTCCCATGCCTGCGCTCGACATTCGTTTTCGCCGATTTACGTCCCTCAACACGACGATCCGGCTAAAAGATGGCACACTCCACGTGCGTCTTTCAGACCTCCTCGAAGCTTCGCCGGAGACTGTCCATCACGCCATTGCGCACATCCTGCTGGCCAAGCTGTACCGCAAACCGATCGTGCCATCGCACGCGGACCGGTACCGCCGCTATGTCCGCTCGGAGGCTGTCGCCAAGGGAGCCGAGCACATCCGCATTACTCGCGGACGCAAGCGAATCTCCACACCGGTGGGCCACTTCTACGACCTCAATGAGGTTTTCGACGCCATTAACCTCCGGTTCTTCCACGGCCTGCTGGGGCGCCCCACTCTCACCTGGTCGGCGCACCACGCCCGACGCATGCTGGGCCACTACGACGCCGCCCATAACACCATCGTTGTCTCCCGCGTCTTTGACCGGGCTGACACCCCGCGCTGCGCCATCGAGTATCTGCTGTATCACGAGATGTTGCACCTCAAGCATCCTGTCCGCGTCAAGGCTGGCCGCCGCTGTGTCCACTCCCGCGAGTTCCAGGCGGAGGAGCGCCTATTCCCCGAGCTCGAAGAGGCCAAGGCCTACCTCAAGTGTCTGTGACTAATACAAAATCAGCCTGAGCTACACTTCTCCAGACACAAACTCACTCTTAGTCTGGTTCGCTCAGAAGGATTTGCCCTTGAAAAAGCTACTTGTAGCCCTCTCAGTCGTCTTCGCCACGATCGTGGCTGTGGCAGCTGTACCGCCTAGCACAGTCGCCGAGCTCACTCGGCTCGTGCAGGGCCTGATCGCCGCTCACAAATCGGACACCGAAATCGCGATCAAGCTTCAGGAGATTCACCTGAGCGAGCAACTCACTCCGAAGGTCCTCAAGGGCTTGCTTGACGAGCATCCAGGTCCCAGGACTACGGAGCAGATCATACTGCTGCTGCTCGATAGCTCCCAGCTCGCGCCCCCCGCGACGGACGTCCCGAAGGACCCGGCTCCCACCGCCGCCGAACAGGCGGAGTTACTCAAAAAGGCTGTGATGATCGTAACCGAGACATTTCCCAAAATCCCAAAACTGACAGCAGACAAGAAGAGCGTGCGCTTCCAGAATGGCGTCAGCTATATCAAGAACACGTCCGGCAACGGCGGCAGCATGTCGAACGCCAATGGCTACTCGGAGATAGCCGAACCGGTCTACCTATCGCTGATCAATCAGGAGACGCTTCATATCAACACCCAGGCGGGTGTAGAAGACGCGCCGGGATATGTGAAGCAGAAGGATCCGGGCGGTCAACTTGGTCAAATTTCACAGACTGTGCCCGGACTCTCGCTGCTTGCGGTGCTCGGCGACCTGGGCAAGTCCACGCCCACGTGGCTTCGCTGGCAGACCATCAACGACCGCCAGATTGCAGTTTTTGCGTTCAGTATCCCGCGCAAGCAATCCTCCTACAAGGTCAACTACTGCTGCTTTCCTGAGCTGGAGCACATCGGGAGCGGTATGCAGTTCAGTGGAAACTCCGGCACCGCGACTTCGTTCGTTCCGTTCAAAACAGCGACCGGTTACCATGGGGAGCTGTTCGTCGACGCAAAAACCGGGCTCATCCTGCGCCTGATCACCAAAGCTGATCCGAAGGTCACGGACTTCGTGCACCAGGAAGACATACGCATCGATTACGAACCGCTCATGGTCGGTGGAACACCGTATGTTCTGCCGACTCATTCCACGATCCTCTCCACAGTCGTCCCCAATGGCGACTCCTACGTGAAGTTCAGCGCGCGCCGCACGCTCTTCGACATCAACTACAGCAACTACAAGCCGTAGCAGCAAGCCGTGCTAAACTTCGGCGTTCGCGCAATTGGGCCCAGTAGACCCGTCAACGATGCCACCCGGCACTTGACTACTCCACCCAGCACGAAAGGCACGACATGCATCCAAGCAAGCGTATTGCGGCAGAATTCTTCGGCACTTTTTGACTCGTCTTCGGGGGCTGCGGAAGCGCAGTTCTGGCTGCGGGCTATCCAACCCTCGGCATCGGCTTCGTAGGCGTCTCACTCGCTTTCGGACTTACCGTTCTAACGATGGCTTTTGCTATCGGTCACGTCTCCGGTTGTCATCTCAACCCCGCCGTCTCGATTGGTCTCGTTATCGGCAAACGATTCCCGCTGAAGGATCTTCCCGGCTACATCATCGCGCAGGTCGCCGGTGGAATCGCGGGGCTTCCGTCCTCTACCTGATCGCCAGCGGCAAGCCCGGTTTCGTCACCGGCGGCTTCGCCTCGAATGGCTATGCCGACCACTCACCAGATCACTACTCGCTGCTCGCCTGCTTCGTCGCCGAGGTTGTCCTTACCGCATTCTTCCTGCTCATCATCCTCGGAGCGACGGACGAGCGCGCACCGAAAGGCTTCGCGCCCATCGCAATTGGCCTTGGCCTCACGCTGATCCACCTGATCAGCATCCCGGTCACCAACACGTCGGTCAACCCGGCGCGTTCGACAGCAGTCGCTATCTTCGCGGGTGGCTGGGCCTTGTCGCAGCTGTGGTTGTTCTGGGTCGCACCGATCCTGGGCGCAGTTCTTGGCGGGTTCATCTCCACTGCCTTCTTCGCCGCACCGCAGGAGCCAATCCGCGAAGCTATGGCCAAGGACTAACCTCGAAGCCACCGCAACCCTCTCCGTGCCCCATTCATCGCAGCTCATCGCGATGAGTGGGAACGAGAATGACCGAGCTACGCGACCGATCCTAAGCCGCCGACTGCTCCAGCCGAACCGGCATCTCCGCCGGGCCACCAACCGGCTCTTTCGACCGCACCGCCACCAGGATAATCGCCCCCACCAGCACGCTCCCCAGGGCCGCCATTTGCGCGTTGCTGAAGTGCTGCCCGAGATACAGCTTGGGGTTGATGCGGAAGAACTCCACCGAAAACCGGGCCAGCCCACTCAGCACAAGGTACACAGCGGTAAGCCATCCCAGCGGACGTGCCTGCTTCCCAAGCTGCCACACCATCCAAGCGATCACCAGCGCAGCCAGCAGCTCCCACAGCGGAGTGTTCAGCACTAAGGCATCCGCTGGATGCACCGGCACCAGCGCATTGGTCGCCATGTGTACGCCCCACAGTTTCGACGTCGTAATGGAGCCGTAGTCCCCGTCGCCGCTCATCAGGCAGCCGATCCGCCCCACCCCGTAGCCAACCGGAGCTGCAGCAGCCGCAAGGTCCAGCATGCGGACGCCAGCTCTAAATCCCGTCATCCCATTCGGCCGGGCGACCTTGCCTTGCCATAGCAGCATGGCAATCCCAGCGACCAGTCCGCCAAACCAGGCGATCCCGCTCCGCATCCATCCGCCCAGGCCAAGCACGATCTGCCCAACGTGGCTCATCCCAGGCGCGAAGATCGTCTTCATCGTATCCCGCAGCAGAGCCGGATCCTGCAGCTCATGCCACGCCTTGGCTCCAAGCACTCCTGCCAAAACGACAAAGCACACGACATTCAGCGCATCGGCATCGACGCCATCGCGGACAAAGCTCTTATGCAGCACTACTCCCGCCAGCACCGCCGCCAGCCAAAGAAAGAGGCCAAAGGTGCCCAGCTCAAACGAACCTAGATGGATATACGGATACATATTCCTCACAGCCCTGCGCCATCTGCAGGTCAGGGCTCAACAGTCAGTATATCGCCCTGAAATGAACGCGACACGCGCCCCTAAAATGCTCTAACCTATACCTCATGTCGACGAACACCGCTCCAGTCTTTCCGCCCGCCTCTTCCATGGAAATCCTCTTCAGCAAAGAACAGATCGCCCAGCGCGTGGCCGAAATTGGTGCGCAGATCTCGGCCGAATACGCCGGTCAGGATAGCGGTCAGCCCATCGTTCTCATCGGAGTCCTCAAGGGTGCCGCAATTTTCCTCGCGGACCTGGCCCGCGCCATCACCATCTCCAACACCTTCGACTTCGTTGCGGTCTCAAGCTACGGCCGCGCTCGGGTTTCTTCCGGTGCCGTCAAGCTGATCAAGGACATCGATAACCCGATCGAAGGCAAGCACGTGATCATCGTCGAAGACATTCTCGACACGGGACTCACGCTCAGCTATCTGCGCGGCCTGATGCTCCAGCACAAGCCCGCCTCGCTGAAGATCGCCACCTGCCTGGACAAGCCCGAACGCCGCCTGGTGCCTATCGAAGCCGACTACATTGCCTTCTCGATTCCCAACCGCTTCGTCATCGGCTACGGCATGGACTACGCCGAGGTGTACCGCAACGTGGCGGACATTCGCATCTATCCTGAGACACCGGCTGGCCACTAGTCTTGGAAGCTCCGTCCGGTATCGGACACCATCTGCAACAATTCCGCAAAAAAGAAGCCGCCCCGGGTGAGGGGCGGCTGGCTAGTGACCGTCAGGTACAACCTCATTGAACGGTGAGGGCGACCACCGTCGATTGCGTAGCGCTGGGTGACGTCGCGGTGATCGTCACGTTCGAAGTTCCCGTGGGCGTCGCAGGAATGCTGAGTGCGGTACTGCAACCAGAGAAGAGTCCTACTGTCGCGACGCTCAGCGCCAACATCAGGGCCAACCGCAGTCCGGCGAGCTGTCTCCGACGCCGTCCAAGAGCAATCGCGCCGAAAGGCAGCATCAACGCAACGACAATCCCTGCCGCCGCGCCACGTCCCATCGGACGGACCAGGCTTCCGACCTTGGCCTGCGTTGTAATCGTCACCGATGCCGTCGTCGGCGCAGTGGGAGAGATGCTGACGAAGCCGGTGCCGAACTGGCATGTAGCACCTGCCGGGAGTCCGGTGCAACTCATGGAAACCGTTCCGTTGAAGGAGTTGACTGGAGCAAGGCTAAGGCCTACCGTCGTCGTCGATCCGACCGCAACGGACGCCACTTTGGTCGCGCTGCTCAGGTTGAAGGTCGGAGTGCTGGTCGCTGTCGTGGAGTTTGCGATCGATCCATACAACCCGTGAGACTCGTTGGCGAGCCCGGCGACAAAGTAGAGTGCCGCAGGATTCCCGTTTGCGTTGGAAAAAATCTCCCAGAGTCCCGGATACGCGATCGCTTTGCCGGTGCTGTCCGCGACCGTGCCGAGATAGGCAAACGTCGTGGGATTGTAGGCGGTGATCAACCCGTCGCCGAAGTTGCCCACCAACAAGGCGCCGGCATAGATGCCGAAGCCTGCGGGAGCTATCGCGACGCCCCACGGTGCATTCAACAGCCCGCCAGTAATCGCTCGCGAGACGAAGGTTCCGTTCACGTCGAATACCGAAACAAATCCTGTGTTCGTTCCCAGGGTTTCCTGGTAATTCGTGGTCGAGCGGAGGGTATAGGTCACGAACACCTGAGTTCCGATAACGTGAATAGCGTAGGGTGCGTAACCGGCAGGAACGTTAGGGTCGGTAAATGTTCCTGCGAGTGTCGCGGGCTGAAAGCTGGTGTTGTAAATTTCAACGTTGCCGCCGGCTCCAAAATTCGGCAGCAGAAGGTAGCTTCCGCTGGCATTGGTGGCCAACGCCATGCCGGTGTATTGGGCCTTCTTCGCGCTGTTGTTGATGGCAATCAGGGAGAGCTGACCTTGGGCGGCCTGTGCCCCGTTCCATCCAGACACGGTCCCATCCAGGGTTGCAAACAGGAACGACGCCTTTGCTCCATTGGAAAGAACGAACCCTGACGCAGTCGTGTTCTGGATCGTTCCGGTGGGCTGACCGACTCCCGTGGTACCAGGCGCTGGCGGCACAACGGCTTTAAAGGAAACCGCTGGCGTTGGCGGGGCAGGCGTAACGATAGGCACGACATAGCTGAACCCGGTTGCGGCCGTGTTGATCCACAGGGTCTTGGCTCCTGATACGCCCCACGGATCGACGAAGGCGACATCGGTGTTCGCCGCCGGAACAAAGCCGTCGGAAAGAATGTTTGTGACCTGGAAGACCCCGCCGCTGGTCTGTCCGGACGCAGCCGCACAGGTCGCAGCGAGTCCCAGAACTGCTGCGTGCTTTATCCATCGCCCACTCACTGCCGTTGCGTAGTCCTGCATCGCGAATTTCCGCATTCTCGCCTCACTTTGTTCCTCGCGACGCCAGGGGTCGGGAGGTTCCGCCGGTCCACTTTTCTGCCGACAATCTGGAGACTAAACTTTGTATTGCAAACAGTTGTCAGCAATTTGTCATTGCATCGTCATCGGTTCCTTTCCAGATGCCTTATGTTGACCATGCGCACGTTGGACACCTTTCATCCCCCTCGTATGATAGAAACGACCGGGTGCAGCAATGCCCAGCAGGAGAAGTATGAACCCTACCGTCGGCACCATCCTCCCCTATGAAGCCCCGGCCTTTGCCACCCAGGCCCTCTCGTCCCCCACCGCGCTGGCTGCCGTGCTCGACCACACACTGCTCAAGCCCGAAGCCACCCGCTCCCAGGTCATCCAGCTTTGCCAAGAGGCCGCCCAAAACCGCTTCGCCTGCGCGATGGTCAATCCCTACTGGGTCTCGGTCGCGGCCGAGGCGCTCGCCGGCACCGGCGTCCCGGTCGGCGTCGTCGTAGGCTTTCCCCTTGGTGCCACACTTTCCGCCTCCAAGCGTGACGAAACCGCCCGCGTCCTAAAAAACGGTGCGCACGACGTTGACATGGTCCTGAATATCGGCGTCCTGAAATCGGGCACAAAGGAAGACTTCGAACTCGTCCGGCAAGATATCCGTGGCGTCGTCGAACTGGCCCACGGAGCCGGTGCGATCGTTAAAGTGATCCTGGAAACCTGCCTCCTCACCTTCGAGGAGAAGCTGCGTGCCTCTGAAATCGCACTGGCCGCCGGAGCCGACTTCATCAAGACCAGCACCGGCTTTTCCACAGGCGGGGCCACTGTCGACGACATCGCGTTGATGCGCGGCGTCGCCGGCACACGCGCCGGAGTCAAGGCCTCTGGCGGCATTCGCTCCCTGGCCGACGCGACAGCGATGCTCCGCGCCGGAGCCACCCGCATCGGCGCCAGCGCCAGCGTTCGCATTCTCGCCGAACTCGCCGGCCACACGTCGGCTCCTCCGGCCTCCACCGGTTACTAGGCAGTTGAGGGCATTTTGCTGGGTACCGGTCCACTCCGGTTAGAATCATCCCATCGAATGACCTCGCGGACACATTCCGAAGCGCAAGAACTGCCACTCGAGGGCGACTATCGCCCAGCAGACGCCGGCGTGTCGGAGAAGGCCAGCCGTGCCCTTTTTCACCCCCACGCCGACTCGCCCAACATCCGCGTCGAGCCGCTCCAACTCGACTTCCTGCTGCGCCTCGCCGACGCACTCAACACCACCCTAGAGCTCAACACGCTGCTCCATCGGGTCGCCGATCTGGTCCGCGCCGTCATCGACTACCGAATCTTTGCCATTCTGCTGATCAACGACCGCACGCACGAGCTCTGGATGCGCTTCCAGACCGGCCACACCCCCGACATCGAGCGCATCCGCATCAAGCTGGGGCGCGGCGTGTCTGGCCAGGCCGCGTTGCAGCGAAAGTCCATTTTGGTCGAAGACGTCACGAAGATTGAGAACTACATCAACGCCAACTCCGCGGTCCGGTCAGAGCTGGCGGTTCCCCTGATCGTCAAGAATAAGGTCATCGGAGTTCTGGACCTTCAATCGGAGATCGAGGCCTTCTTCACACCGGACCACCAGCGACTGCTGGAGCTCACAGCCTCCCGCGTTGCCGTCGCGGTAGAGAACGCCCGGCTCTACACGCGTGTGTCGCGCCAGGCCCAGACCCTGACTGTGCTGCACGAAATCTCCCGCGAGATTACCTCAATCCTCGATCCCGATGACCTTCTGGAGCGCATAGGCACCCTCCTCAAACGCGTCATCGACTTCCACATGTTCACCATCCTGCTCTGGAGCGACAAGAACGAGCAGTTCGAGCATCGCTTTTCCACCCGCTATGGCGAGCGCGTGGTGCGGGAACGCAACATCCAGATGGGCCAGGGCATTATCGGAACAGCCGCGCAGGAGCGAGCCCCGATTCTCGCCCCTGACGTCCGGAAAGACCCGCGTTACGTCAATGTTCACCCCGAAACCCGTTCCAAACTCACCGTCCCCTTGATCTATAAGGGCAAGGTCATCGGCGTCATCGATCTGGAACACACCCGCGTCAACTACTACAACGAAGACCATCTGCGAACGCTCGTCACACTCGCAGCGCAAATCGCCATCAGCATCGCCAACGCACGCCTCTACCAGCGCATCCACGAGGAGGAGCAGCGCATGGAGCGGGACCTCGACATGGCTCGCCAGGTCCAGTTGCGGCTGTTGCCGTCGACCCCACCGGCAGCGCCGAATGCGGACATTGCCGCCAGCTTTAGCCCGGCACGCTCCATCGGGGGCGATCTTTACGATTTCATCGACTACACCAAGGAGGGCGGCTCACACCGCACGCTCTTCGTTCTCGGCGACGTATCAGGCAAGGCCGCACCGGCCGCACTCTACGCCGCTCTCGTCTCAGGAATCTTGCGCTCTCTCGCATCGCGGCATCTGGCACCGCACAAACTGCTCAGCGCTCTGAATGATCAGCTACAGGAACGCAAACTCGACGGCCAATACGTCACGATGTTGCTCGCACTGTGGGACGACGAGGCCCGGACCCTCTCGCTTGCCAACGCCGGTTCGGTGCAGCCGCTCCTCGTGACGCGCAGAGGCTCACTCACCGATGCGCTTGATGTGCAAACCCTTCAAATTGAAGGATTTCCGCTCGGTCTCTTCCCTCACGCCACCTACGACGAGATGCACATGCGCCTGACGCCGGGTGACCTGGTTGTCTTCTTTTCCGACGGCATCACCGACGCAGTCAACTCGCGCGGCGAGGATTTTGGTAGCGAACGGCTGAAAAATCTCCTGCAGCAACACCCAACTGCCGCGACCGGCGCGCAATCTGCCATAGATGCCATTCTCGAAGCTGTCACCACCCACCAATCCGGCGCCGAGCACTTCGACGATGAGACTCTCGTGGTTCTTAGTGTCCGCTAATCCCAGCCGACACCCAAGACACACCAAATCCTACCGATGCAGCACTGACCAGGTCACCGCCACAAGCAACGTCGCCACTACCGTAATCGCCGTATCCAGAACCTTGAGCGATTCGTTTTTGCTATTTTTCATTTGAGCCCAACCAGCCAAACCCGAAATCATCGTCCGCATCTTTGTCTCCTGAAGCCTGATAAGCCTTTGAATTCGTCTTCACCTAGCTTCGTCGACGTTACCGATCAGTCATATCCCACACGGGTCTAATCGTCTAACACGTTAGTATCCCTTTCTCTGAAGACTTATGACCCGTCTGGGATTCAAACTTCATTTGTGAGACGGTTCACCGGACGCTGTAGGTGCCCGCCCAAAGACCTGCGGACCACCATATTTACGCCCTGAAAAAGGTTGTATTAAGGAATGGTTCAATTGCCCTCCGCCTGCCTCCGCCTGCCTCCGCTGCCTCAGCTGATCCTTCATCTCCTGCTCGATCTCCCCATACTTCTCTGTTGGTCGGGCGTCAGCACCGCGTTCATCTTCTTGTCGCTACTCTCGGTCGTCGCCTCCAACTTCCTAAGCTTCTCGCGCGGCCTCATGGACGTATCCTGACGCAGTTCCTGCAGCTTCACCTGACGATCCGCAATCAAGGGCGTCAGCAAGTCCTTTTGTCCGTCGGTCAGCGACAACTTCATGTCACACATCTTCAGTATCTGGTCGGGAGTCCGCGTCAGCGGCCTGGATGAATCGGCCTGCGGCCCGTCCTGCGCATAAGCAGTTATCGGCGCAGCCAACCCCAACAACATCGCAATCACACAGACAAATCCCTTCATCGCTTTCTCTCCGTTCGTTCCAGTCGGATCAGGGCCTGTATCCGGTCATACCCCGAACCCAGCAGGATGTTGCGCCGCAATATCGTAATGCCGCTCCAATGCCAGTCCCACCCGCGCAATCGTCCCCTCGTCGAACAACCGTCCGAGCAACGTGACCCCATGCGGGACGCGATGAGAGGATGCGAGTTTCTTCGACGAGTACTCCGATCCCGGAGCCCAGTCGCTCCGCGTCTCGGACACTTCAACGTAGCCGGTCTTCAACGTCAGGGACGGATGCCCGGTGTGGTTCGAGATGGTCAGCATCTCATCGCGCAGGCTCGGGACCATCAAGAGATCGACATGGCTCATCACCCGAGCCATCTCCAACGCAACCTTGCGTCGCAGCCGGTCTGCCTGGACGAAATCCACCGCCGACAAGAAGCGCGACTGGCGGAAAGTATTTGGCCATGCATCCGGCGCTTGCGCCTTCAGTTGTGCCACGCGGCCATCCAGGGTCTCGTCTTCGAACGCCGCCGCAGCTTCCGCAAACAGGATCGTATTCAACGAACTGTAAGGCCAGTCCGGCAGTTCCACTGGCACGAGTTCGATTCCAAGCTTCTCCATATCCGCCAGCGTCTGCCGATCGACGTCCGTCGCCGGAGCCTCCTTCATCCACCCCGCAAAATAACCGGCCTTCAGGCCCTTCACAGGTATGGCGGCGTCGAACTCCAGCTTCCCTGCCATTCCGTTCTGCAGCGTCGCCAGGTCGCCTGCATCCGGCCCCTGAATCGCATGCAGCACCAGCATCGCGTCTTCGACCGTCCGCGTCATCGGCCCCAGCTTATCCAGCGACCAGCACAGCGTCATCGCGCCCGACCGCGGAACTCGCCCAAACGTCGGCCGCAAGCCAGTCACCCCGCAACGCATGCTCGGGCTCACAATCGACCCACCCGTCTCCGAGCCGATCGAGAAACCCACCAGCCCCGCCGCAGTGGCCGATCCAGGCCCCGCAGACGATCCGCTGGAACCCTCCTCCAGCAGCCACGGGTTCATCGTCTGCCCGCCGAACCATACGTCGTTCAATGCCAGCGCCCCCATCGAGAGCTTACCCACCAACACGGCTCCGGCTGCGTGAAGACGCGCCACCACGGCGGCATCCTCGGTCGGCACACGATTCTCGTGGAACTCGGCTCCGTAGGTCGTGCGGATTCCCGCCGTATCCACCAGATCTTTGCCGCCCCAGGGAATCCCATGCAAAGGTCCGCGATATTTCCCTGCTGCAATCTCCGCATCGGCCGCCTTGGCTTGCTGCATCGCGATTTCGGGCGTAGGTGTAATCACGCACCGCAGCGTCGGGTTGTACTTCTCAATGCGGTCCAGATAGATCTTCGTCAGCCGCTCCGATGTAATCTTCCGCGTCTCGATCCATCGCGACAACACCGTCACGGGCGCAAACGCAATCTCCGCATCGGATGTTGGGAGCGGGGGCACCGCACCGCTCGTCCGGACAAATACATCCCGCTCCGGCCCGTGAGACTGACCCGGCAGCACCGGATTCCAAGTCGAATACGGCGCAACCGTCGCCTCAATCGCAACCTTCTTCGGGCCGGTTCGCCGCTCCGTCAGACCGGCCATCGCCTGGCGCCAGTTCCCTGCCGCCTCCGCGCGGTCTTTGTCCGTCAGCGGAGCCCGCAGCAGCTTCTCAGCCTCGGCAAACGTGCCCACCGAAACCTCCGGCCCCACCGCAGGAGCCGTCCCAAACGCCGGCGGCGCACCGGGCGTAGCCTGCTTCGTGTCCTTGCATCCCGCCAACCCAGCGGCACCCAATGCCATCCCTACCCCCGCAACAAACTCCCGGCGACTCTTGATGTTCGACATGCACCGATTCTACCCACGTACGTCAACGTCGTTCTGGCGAAGCCAGAATCTCCGTATTCGTGTTGTTGACCCCACCAATCTTGGGTGCCCCATTCATCGCAGCCCCATCGCGGTGAGTGGGATCGACGCCCCCTAGACCCCACCCCTCTGCCGCATCCCCACCCGCCACAACACTTCGAGAATCCGCGCCCCCGCCTTCACGCTTGCCTTCCAATCCCCCGACACCTTACTCACCCCACCGATCCGCCGACGATAATCCACGGTAATCTCGCGAATCCTTAACCCCTGCTGCGCCGCCTTGATCTGCATCTCGAGGTTCCAACCGTAGGTCAGCTCGCTCATCCCCATAGCCTGCAGCGACGACCGCCGAATCGCACGAAACGGCCCCATATCGGTGTAGTGGACACCCTGAAACACCCGCAGCAGCGTCCCCACCAGGCGCCCTGCAAACACCTGACTCGGCAGCATCGATCCCGCCTCGCGATTCCCATTGATCCGCGACCCGACCACAAAGTCGGCCTCGCCCGCCGCAATCGGTCCCACAAGTCGCGACAGGTCAGCGATCACATCCGACCCATCGCCATCCATGTAAACCAGAATGTCGCTGCTCTCTAAAGCCGCCTGTGACCCAGCGAGGCAGGCCGCCCCGTACCCTCGCTGCGAGGTGATCACACGAGCCCCCGCCGCCCGCGCTATCTCCGCTGTGCAATCGGTCGAGCCATTGTCCACCACAATGCACTCAGCGATCTGATCCCACGGCATCTTAGCAACGACATGCCTGATCGACTCCGCCTCATTCAACGCGGGAATAATAATGGAAACCAAGATCCCGCCTTTAGCTGACAGCTCTAAGCGCAAAAGCCGTCAGCTGGTAAATCATGCTTTCTTCCAACCAGCCTACAGACTCCACCGCAACCCGCAATTTGCACAGGCCGGAGGCGGAGCGCTCGTCAGCAAGCCCTCGCGAAACCGCTGATACTCCCCGCCATTCCAAATCTCTTTCAGAGAAGCCTGCGTAGCATTGCCCAGCGTGAACGCCCCGTACCCCTTCATCGAGAACGGTGCGATGCAGCAAGGCAGTACCCGCCCATTTGCGGTGATGTACATCAGCGACCACGGCCTGCGGCACAGCGACCACGGCGCATCGTCCTTCTGCTGTTTGATCGACTCGCCCGGATCGACCGCACCCGAGGCCGAGAACATCACGCCCAACTCCTTCGCGACATCTTCGGCTTCCTGAATCAGCGCCTCTTCCCGCGCCGTCGTGTGCTCAAACAGCGCCGACTCAGCCCGCGCCAGCGACTTGTCGCTCATCGGATCGTCGAAGAACACCAGCCGCTGCAGGTACACCTCAAACACTCCGACACGATGGGCAAGCCGCACAAAGTTCGGCAGTTGATCGACCGTCTCGCGCAACCCGGTCAGCCACAAACTTACACGCGGCTTCGGAGCATTCAGCTCGCGCTGCATCGCCGTAAAACGCCCCACATTTTCGACGATCTTGTCGAAGAAATCCTTGCCCCGCACCATCTGGTAGACATCGCTCTCGGCCGCATCGAGCGACACCCGCAACTCATCCAGACCAGCGTCGATAAGTGCCTTGCCATTCACCTCGTTGAGCAAAGTGCCGTTGGTGTTGAACAGTACGTACACACCGCGATCCTTCAAATACTTCACCCGCTGGGCAATATCCTTCACCAGCATCGGCTCGCCGATCCCGTGCAGAACCACACGCGCAATATTTGGATACTGATCGATCAGCGAGGTGAACAGATCCCAGGGCATATCCGCCTCAGGCTCCAGTTGCTCATAGGTCCGAGGGCACGTCGTGCACAGCAGGTTGCAGCGGTTCGTCGTCTCCAGATACAGGCAAACCGGTTCATGATGAGCCACTGGGCCAAGCGCATCCTCGGTCTTCTGGAAGTACCGCCGCATGCGGTTCTTGTCTTCTTCGGCAGCCTGTGCGGCAGGGCTAAATCCATCCTGCTGTTCCAGTAGTCCATCTGGCGGCAAAATCGGTAATAGTGTGCTCATGAGTTCCTCGAATGACTTCCTGTCGTGCGTAAGGTCACGGCTTCAGCCGTGCCATAACCTGCCGCTATAGAATCCGGCTTTAGCCGCTGCGGTACGCTGCGTGTAGCCCAGCCACGCACCGCTGGAACCCGCAATAGCACCATCTCGATCATAAAAGCAATCGCCACCGCTCCGTACAGAATCTGGTTCAGCAGATACTGCTTCGGCCCGTACCCCACCGCCAAAGCAGTCGTACACAGATAAAACAGACCACAGACGTACATCATTACCGTAAGGTTCGGACGTAATACCAGAAACGGCACTAACCACGCCACGTACCACGGGTAATGCGGCGAAAACAGCAGCATCAGCGCCAGCGCCAACCCAAACGTGGGCCATAAAAACGAATCTCCGGCGCTATCCTGCCGGCAGCAGGTCTGCCACGCCCACACCATCAACCCGGTGAACACTACAATCACAAACGCCAGATACACCGAGTTCGAAACACCGTGCAGCCCCGGCAGATGCTGCACGAAATCCAATGGAAAATAGCGTGTCCCCGTCGCCATTCCCTCTTCGTCCACATACCCGCCCAGGAACCCAAACACCATCTTGCCCACCGACAAATACGGTGCATACAACAGCACAGCCACGGCCGCCATCGTAGCCGGCATCTTCCAGTCGCCACGCCGGTACAGCGCCGGAAACAACACCAGCGGATAAAACTTGGTCATCACCGCCAACCCCAGAAACAACCCTGTCAACACTGGCTGATCGCGATACCGGAACAGCAACGCAAACACCACGAAAGCCATCACGATCGAATCCAGATGACCTGACCCGGCAAATTCCCAGATCAGCATGGGGCACCACAGGTACAGCAATGTCCACTCGCGCTGCATTCCCAAGTGCCGCAGCAGTTTCATCAGGCCGAACACTGTCAGGCCCTCAAACAACACCATCGCCGCCTTCATAAACGTAACCGTCGGCGATACAAATGTAATCAGGTAGAAAAGTGTCTGCGCGGCCGGCGGATAGATGGTGTGCGCGTAATCGCGCCGGTTCATGTTGTCGAACAAATCCTGATTCGGCTCACGCAAAAACGCCAGTCTCGCATCCCCCGGCACGTAGCGGTACGGGTTGATGTGCGCGTGCTGCACCACGCCATCCCACGCATAGCGATACACGTCCGATGAAAGAAACGGCGCGGGAAACAGTGCGACCAACCGGCAAACAATCGCAAACGCAATGATGATCGGAAGCGTATAGCGATTCACGTTGGAGGGCTTCAGCAGAAACACCACAATCGCCGCCAGGTACAGCACAACCATCGAACTCGAGACGCCCGAAAATCCAATCGTGTAGTGCTCGTACTCGCTGATCAACTGCCGCGTGAAGCCCACCATTCCCAGCCCGAAGATGACCAGGGCGGCATTGGTCTGCCACGGTCGAAACGCAGCCCACTCTGGTTTGATCCGAAGGTTCACGAAGTCGCAACCGCCATCATGGTCTGCAGTAAATCGCGCGTCCGCGGTGCCGCGTATCCCTGCATCGCAGCGAACTTCGGTCGGCGACGCTCCAGCAATTCCAGCTTCAAGACGTCTAGTGTGGCCGCGTCATCCACGTCATACCAGGTCGGCAGCAAGACCACTTCCAGTCCTGCGGTCCCGCACCGCTCCAGCGTCTCCTCCAGCACGCTCGACGTACTCCAGGTAATGTTCTCGAACGGCGCTGCATGCGCCTGCTTCAAACCGATCAGGTAGTACCCGCCATCGTCCGAGGGTCCAAGCATCACGCGATCCCCGGGTGCCTGCAGCGCCTGTACGGCCTGCTCATAGGCTTCTGCCGGAACCGTAGGCGAATCCGAGTCGATCAGGCAAACCGCGCCGTACCCGATTGCCAGAATGTCTTCAGCCGCTGCCAACAAACGCTCACCGAAACCGTCCCCTCGCTGCGGCACCAGCGCAAACGTCTCCGGCAGCAAGCCATCGAATAACGCCTCATCTCCAATTGGCGTATAGGAGATCAAACCCGCGCCACCAACAATACTCGCCAGGTTTTCGGTCGTGTCCCGCAGGAACTCAATGTTCAAAGCCGCCGTCTGCTTCAGCGTCAGCGGGGGCGACAAGCGCGTCTTCACCCGCCCAGCCTTCGGCGCCTTGGCCATCACCGCCAACGCGCACAAATGCCCCAGCGCGCCGATGGGATGTCGCGGATCGAGCACGGGATACCCGCTCACAATAGCCCTTTCCGGCATACCGCATACTGATACCACCCGTCGTATTTCAGCTCCATCGAACCCCACTCCTGCGACTTCACCAGTGTCTCAAAATCCGGCCGGCTCATCACGTCGGCCTGCTGCGGCTCGCGATATTTTCCCGCCGGGCTGGTGGTCAGGCGCGACAGCAGCCACATCACTGCCAGCGGAAAGCGAGTCCGAAATCCCGAGGTTGGTTCGGCGATAAAACATCGCCCCTCGGGCTTCAGAACCCGGAAAATCTCACTCACAATTCCCTCTTTATCCGGCACGATCAGAAACAGACGCGACACGACAATCGCATCAATGGAATCGGAGTCATACGGAAGGTGGTGCGCATCGGCGTGCTGAAAATTGCAATTCGGCAACCGCAAACTGCGTGCCCTTGACGTCGCCCGTTCGATCAACTTGTGCGAAAGGTCAATACCCGTAGTCTGCAGGCTGCGGAGTTCTTCGGACAAACGGCACGCATAAAATCCGGGTCCGCATCCCAACTCCAGCAATCGAGTACCTGGCGCCGGGCGATCCTCCGGAAACAGTGCCTGCAAAATCTCGGGGGTATGATCACGAAACAAATATTCACGGCAAAGGGCGTAAAACCATGAACATCGTTCAAAAAGGCTGTCCGGCTGGACGATCCTTCGACCCGGCACTTCGCATTCACTCTGTTCCATTCGCGGGAATCCCTCGAGTGCTTGGATGCGGTCTCACAGCAAAGTGTAACCGAACCCAGTGAGCACCAAATCAATTCAAAGACCGTGTTGTCCACAGTGAGACAGCGGTCTTGCGTTTGATCCGTAGCGGCCGCAATGGTTACAAGCTAGGTCACATCCCGCCAATCGAGCACAACCTTGCCAGAATTCCCCGAACGCATCGCCGCAAACCCTTCTTCGTAATCCCGCCAGTTCAGCCTGTGAGTAATTACCGGCGAAATGTCCAGGCCCGACTCCAACATCACGGTCATCTTGTACCAGGTCTCGTACATCTCGCGGCCATAGATTCCCCGCAACGTCAGCTGGTTGAATATCACCTGGTTCCAGTCAATCGCAATCGGCTCTGACGGAATTCCCAACATCGAAACCTTGCCGCCGTGGCTCATGTTTTTCAGCATGTCGCGAAACGCATTCGGGTTCCCTGACATCTCGAGCCCAACGTCAAACCCCTCGCTCATATTCAGTTCTGCTTGAACATCAGCCAGCGAAGTTGTCATTGGATTCACAGCGCGCGAGACCCCAACCTTTTCCGCCAAATTCCGCCGGTACTCGTTGGGATCTGAAATCACAACATGCCTGGCTCCGGCATGGCGAGCCACCGCCGCAGCCATGATTCCGATCGGCCCGGCACCTGTCACCAGCACATCCTCGCCCAGTACCGGGAACGCAAGCGCAGTGTGCACCGCATTGCCGAACGGATCGAAAATCGCAGCAACCTCAAGATTTACGCCCACGGAGTGATGCCAGATGTTCGACATGGGCAGCACGATAAACTCCGCAAACGCCCCGTCGCGATTGACTCCGACACCAAGCGTATGCGCGCATAGATGGCGCCGTCCGGCCAGGCAATTCCGACAGCGTCCGCAGACTACATGGCCCTCGCCGCTGACAATCTGGCCCGGCTGTACATCGGGCACATTGGCCCCGACCGCAACCACTTCGCCTACAAATTCGTGGCCGATGACCAGCCCCACCGGGATGGTCTTACTCGCCCACGCATCCCACTCGTAGATATGCAGGTCAGTACCGCAGATGCCCGTATACAGCACCCGAATCTTGACGTCGTTGATACCCATCTCCGGCTCAGGTACGTCTTTGAGCCACAACCCAACCTTATCTTCTGCTTTTACGAGAGCCTTCACCAAGTCCCCTTCAGTCGCCAGCCAAATGGCCGCTGACCCATCTTACTGCGAAACCCGCAGCATAGCCGAAGACCCTTTCAACCCGTCAGCACTCACGTTGATCACCACATCACCCTTCGCAGCTGTGGCCCGAACCACTACAATCGCCATCCCATGGAGCGCATCCCGATCCGGCCTCTGGAATCCTGAGTGATCCGCGTTGTCGCCATTGTCCGTAGCCAATATCACTCCCGGTCCAGTCACGCTGAAATGTAGAGAAGCCGTCGAATCCGGCACCAAAGTTCCGTCTGCATCCACAACCGTAGCCCGCAGATACCCGACATCATCCCAGCTCGAGCTCAACTTTCCGCGTTCGACCGCCAGCAACAACCTCGCCGGTTTTCCCGCTGTCTTCAGCGTCTCCGCCACGCCCTTATGATCCGTGCAACTCGCCGTCAACGCCCCCGGCTCGAACCTCACCGTCCACTTCCGCGACGTGGCATTCGCGTTAATCTTCTTCGACCCCAGCGACCTGCCATTCAGTGTCAGCTCTACCTGATCGCAGTTGCTGAACACCTCGACACTCTCATCGTGCATCCCCCGATTCGCCGGGGACCAATCCGCCGTCGTCGTCTGCGGCAGCGAATCTGTATTCGCCACCGTACCCGCCGGGACCGGCGGCACAGCCTTCCCCGCCGCCAACGCCAAAGCCTGCGGAGACCCAGGTTCATACCCCGGATCGGTCGACATCTTCTGCCCCTGCGCGAACCTCCGCACCACATGCACCACCGGAGTCGTCGCCCACCAACTCTGCCGCTCCAGCGCATCCGGCTTCATCGCATCCGTGCGATCATCCAGCCCACTCGCATCCCCAATCGTCGGCCATTTGCGCCCTTCGCCCAGGTAATCCGTGCCCGACCAGACGAACATCCCCGAGTAGTCCGCATTGTCGCGCACAGGCACCCATTGCCCGAGCTCGTGCGTATTTTCGGTGCCAATAATCTTCCGTTCCGGCTTCTGCTTGCGCGCCGCCAGAATCTCGTTCGGCCGATAGTTCTGCCCCACCACATCCAGCATGTCGGCCAATCCATCGTCGTAGTCGTGGCTCACATTCGGACGAAACAGCGCCTGCGTCACCGGCCGCGTCGGATCGTTGTCGTGGAACATCGCTACTAACGGCCAAAGAATCGACTTCGCCAGCTCCGCATTCGGCGTGTCGTGAATTTCATTTCCCGCGCTCCAAAGAATCACGCTTGGATGATTCCGATCCCGCCGCACGGTATCTGCCGTGTCCTTCAGATACCACTCCTTGAAATCGAGATGGTAATCGTACTTGTTCTTCGCCACGGTCCACACGTCAAACATCTCGGCCATCACCAGGAACCCCATGCGGTCGCACAGGTCCAGGAACTCCGGCGCAACCGGATTGTGCGCCGTCCGAATCGCATTCGCGCCCATCGCCCGCATTGCCGCCAGCCGATGCTCCCACGCACCCAGCGGGGCCGCCATCCCCAGACTCCCAACATCCGAATGCAGCGCCACGCCTTTGATTTTCAGGTTGCGCCCATTCAGCCAGAATCCAGTCTCCGGCACAAAATGCGCGTCGCGTATCCCAAAACTGGCTTCCTCTGAATCGACAACCCTGCCGTTGACCACGGCCTCCACCTTTGCCCGATACAACACAGGATGGTCGATATCCCAGCGGTCCGGTTGCTTCAGCGGGAGAGCAAACTTCAACGTCTCCTGCTGCAGCGACCCCAGCGACGCCGCCGGCAGATTGACGACGGCAACCACCTTCCCTGCCGGATCAGTCACCGTCCCCCGGAGGCCCACGTACGCAGCCTGTCCCGTCTGGTTGAACACCGCCGTCTCGACTTGAATCTTTGCCGAAGCCGCCGTCACATCGCTCGCCGAGACAAACGTGCTCGACTGCGCCATATGCACCGCATCCATCACCAGCAGGCGTACATGCCGATAGATCCCTGCACCCTCGTAAAACCGTGACGCAGGCTGCCTCGAGTTATCCGCCCGTACCGCAAGCACGTTCTCGTCCTTGCCGAATTTCAAGTGCCCCGTCAGCTCATACCGAAAGCTCACATACCCATTCGGCCGATGCCCAAGCAGGAACCCATTCACCCACACGTCGCTGTTCGCCATTACCCCGTCGAACTCGATGAACACCCGCTTCTTCGCATCCGCCTCCGGCAGTGCAAAGTGCTTCCGATACCAACCCACGCCCGCCGGCGCAAACGCCCCTGCGCCCCCCGACGGATTCGTCGCCTCAAACGGCCCGGCAATCGCCCAGTCGTGCGGCACATCCACCTTCGTCCAGCCCGCATCCACGAACCCCGGCGCCTCCGACCCCGCCGCATCGCTCTGCTGAAACCTCCAGCCTTGATCGAATGGCAGCGTCTGCCGCTGCGCCTGCGCTATCCCACCCGCCAACAATATGATCAGTAACAACTTCATAGGATCTCCAGGAAGTGAACTCTAGGAAACGAAACCGGGGCCACACACTTCTGTGCGGCCCCGGCATTACGGCAATCAGCAGGTGTTAAAAGTTCAGTCGGCCCGAAAACTGAAAGTCTCGGCTTCCACCGTTGCCGGTGGCGGAGCTGACAGTACCGAAGGTTGCGGAGTCCACGTTTGCAGCGATTCCGCCGAACGTCACATGATTGGTGACATTCTGGCAGTCCACTGCAAGCACAAACTTAACGCGATCACCGATCAAGTCGAACGTACGCCGCACGTTCATGTTCAAGTTGTAGGTGGTTGGGTTACGCAGACCGTAGGCTCCAGCACGCGCCGCATCGCCGAACATGAAGTTCCCCGGGTTGCAGAAGGGGGACACGCTCTGCAGGCAGGGTGACGCTGTGCCACCCGCATTCGCACCGCTTCCGGCAGTCGTGTTTCCGACGTAACCGTTGGCATAGGAAATGCCGCCCGCGGACGGAGTAGCACCTAGCTTGGCCGCGGTAATTCCCGTGCCCCACTTGCCGTTCTGCTTGATGTCCGACCGGCTGTAGTTCGGGTTCAGGTCAGGCATACAGGTCCCAGCCGTAGGGTTGAAGGTGGTGCTGCAGCTGGAGGCGGTCACCAGAATCGGTGTTCCGGAAGTCAGCGTAAAGACCTCCGACAGGCTCCAACCGCCGGCCAGCTTGCGGACGAACAAGTTGTTTGCGCCAATTCCCCCTTTGCCGAATGGAAGCTTATAGACTCCGTAGGCGGATAGGTTGTGTGGAACACTGTTGGCGCTCAAGCCGCGGTCGAGTGTGTTCTGCTTCCACGCCTTGCCGACCAAAGTCAGATTCGCTGGGATCGCCCAGCCGCTACGCTGCGTCCCCGCGTCGTCAATGCTCTTCGACCAGGTATAGTTCACATTCAACGTCAGGCCGTGCGAAGAGCGGTGAGCAAACGAAACCTGCAGAGCGTGGTAGCTGGCGTTCGCAGATTGACTGCCCCAGGTATCGGTGGAGCCCGAGAATTGAGGCTTCCACTTGAGGGCTTGCAATATCGTTGCCTGTCCGGCACCGGTCTTGTCGAGAGCCGCCAGACCGAAGCCCGCATAGGGCAACGTGATCGCGGGTAGATTATTTGCCGCTGCAATGATATTCGCAGTGGCAAGGTTGGCGGGGGTCGCCGGCAGGTTCAACGTGGTTCCGAGGGCGTAGTAGATCGGGTTTACCTGCCCCGACTGCAGGCCGCGCATATTGCCTGCACCGGCGATGAAGTGACTTTCCGTACCCGCATAGTTGACTGTGAGCGTGTCGTCGTTGGTTAGTGCCTGCTGGATGCCGAAGTTCCAAAAATTGAATTCAGGAGCTCGCGCCGATAGGTACGGATCGGCATAACCTGGAGCGCCACCCGCCGGGATGAAAACCCCGCTGGCGTTCACGGTGTTACCGACGTTAAGCGTTTGGCTGATTGCCCCAGGTGCTACGATCGCGGGCACCGTGTAACCGATACCCCCGTAGTTCGCATTCCCAAGACCCAGCGCCGTAAATCCGGCACTGTTGTTCAGGTAGAACGCTGGTCCGGCAGCCGGACCTGCAACGCCCGGGTTGAGACTCGTTGAGCTTGTAAAGCCTGCTTGCGACGGGCCCGTACCAGACCCGCCAGCCCCACCCGTTCCGCCGCCGTGCGAGTAAACGGTAGCGAACGCCCCTCGAACCACCGTCCTCGGAGTGGCAGCATATTCCAGGCCAACGCGCGGTCCAAAGTTCTTCATATAGTTCGGAACAGGCGAAGCGCATCCGCAGCTTACGCTGGCGCCACCCCAGCCCCCGGCGAACATCAAGGCACCTTTGTTTCCGGTGACTGGGTTGGTCGCATCGGCATTCAGGTACGAATACCGTCCCAGCGCTTCCTGGTAGGTCGGCAGGTAATCCCAGCGCAGGCCGAGATTCAGGGTGAGCTTCGAGGTGACTTTGTAATCGTCCTGGAAGTAGGGTGCAAACGGACGATAGCGGCCGCCCAACACGGAAAACGGCTGCAGCGTAATGCTGCTGCCATTGACGGCACCCAGCAGGTAGCTCGCGTAGGAGTACCCGGTGTTGGCAATATAGGCGGGTGCTCCGCCGACAAGGCCTTCATTGGCCGTGTCGTTCGGGCTGTAAGCTAACCCTAGTGCGGACGTCGGACCGTCGAAGTTAGACTGCTGCTGCTCCAATCGCTGCACCTGCATGCCGAATGTCATTGCATGCTTGCCCTTGATCCAAAGCAGGTTGTCGACCGCCGTGAAGGTATTGACCACTGCAGTCACGGTAAACGCCGAGTTCAAACCCCAGTTTGTCTGGGTATTGGAGCCCGCAAACGTCTGATACGGGAACTCCGTTACCGCCTGCCCGTCCGCCGGAACGCCGCTGAACTGAATTCCCTGAAGCGACGCGGCATACTTGGTGTTCTGCGTAATACTCTGAACCGGCGGGCCACCGAAGTTGCTGAAGCCGAACTTGAACTGATTGACCACGTTCGGGGTAATCGTGTAGGCGTCCGACAGGTCCGCCCAATGGCCAGCTACCGTCGACAACGTCGTGCCAAGATATGGAACCGGCAACACCAGCGCGGTGCCCGTGTAAGGCACTGCATGACGATTGCCGCCTGTTACCGTGCCCGAAAGTGTCTGCTTGGGTGAGAGCGTGTAGTCGACCCGAAGTGAGTACAGCCAGTTGTCGTAGCCGCTTGGGATGCCCCCTAGAAAATTATTCTGAAGCGAGCTGTTGATTGGATCCGGGAGATACGACTGCATCTTCTGCGCGATAGGAGAGATCATCGCAGCCGGAATCACGTTCGCGGTCGGCAAACCGTTCTTGATCCCCATCAAGGGCTTGCGCGTACAGGAATTACCCACGCAAGTAGCGCTTGTTGGATCGTAGATCGTGTAACCGGGACCCGGTACACCTCCGATGACCGTCGAAGACAGCAGCTCCGTGAAATCGCCCGTCCGCATCAGCGCTGTGGGTACACTTGCCGGGCCGTAGCTGGGAGCCGAGCGGGTGTGAACTTTATCGTAGGCTGCAAAGAAAAACAGCTTGTCGTGTCCATTGAACAGCTTTGGTATCGAAATCGGTCCGCCGAATGCAGCGGCAAATTCATTCTGGTGATCGACAGGCTTGGGCGCGGGCGTCTTCACGATGACGCCGTTCACCACCGTGCTTACCGTCGCTGCCGGAGCAGTAAAGCCCCATGTATCGAAAATGGTGTTACGAACGAAGTCCGCAACCGTTCCGTGATATTTGTTACCACCCGATTTCATCGAGTAGTTCACCGAACCCGCACCCTGATATTCGACTCCCTGACCGCTCGTCAGAGCACCCACCTGGCCGATGCCCTCAAATGGCACCACGTTGAAAATGGGCCGGTTATCACCGATTTGATTGATCGTCGTCAGAGGCAGGCCATTCAAGTAGACCTCCTGGACCCGGTTCGCTGTTCCCGAAAAGAGTGAGGAGCGACTCCCTGCCTGTGCGCCCGGCAGCAGGTTGGAAAGCGAGGTAATGTCGCGCTGCTGATTGCCCGCAACCATCACCGGCAATTCCGAAAATTCGGAGGAAGAGATGGTGCCGCCAAGTTGTGCGTTTGCCGTCTCAAGCGGGGGTGGAGCTTGCGTCACGGTCACTTCTATCGTGTCGGCGCCGACATTTAAAGTCGGATTGAGCCCAAACGTCTGACCCTGATTGATGATCACATTTTGCTGGATGGATTTCTGAAAGCCCGTAGCAGAAACTTCAACGGTGTAGGTTCCGACGATGATCGGACTGATCTGATAGATGCCCGAACCATCCGTCGTGCGTTGAGTCTGTACTCCGGTAGCGTCGTTCCTCGCTGTTATAGTTGCGTTGGGGATCGCTGCGCCGGTCGAATCCTTTACGGTACCGGTGATTGCCCCGTCGCCGCCCGTCTGTGCGGTGGCAGTGCCTGTACCGAAGGCCAGTATAAACGCGAAGATTGCGCTCGCGACCGCTCCGATCCAACGACGATTCCGGAGCATTCTGTAGTCGGTGTGAAACATCCCGTTCATTTGCATTTGGTCTCCTGAAGTGAAACGTTGATCTGAATTTGGCGCAGTCCACCGCGAACACTACGTTGGCATTCGCCCAGCACCTGCTCGAAAAAAGTTACGGGAACCGGAATACTAATGTCAATACGAAAATAATTTCGCTGCCTCTCAGAGGTCGGACCGCTCCAAAACTCAGCCCTTAAAAGGAATGAACTCTGTCCCAGAATTGCCGCTACGCCAATCGCTCAGATGGCAATTCCGATCATTCCCATGGCCCGCCCCGTGAACCCAGCCTCGGCACGATGCGAAAAGTACTTCCGCGTTCCCTCAACTCGGGAACAAGCCGTGCACTCTCCGACCACTACGACCGCCACATCGCGGAGGCCGGCGCCAAGGAGTTGCCGACGATTCGCTTCTGCGAGATTTACATGCAGCCCATATTCCCGCTGTGAGAACAACTCCGTAGCGTAGCTTAACCTAGCTCCAAACCGCTCCCGAACCTCTTCGCCGACCCTATAACAACAGGCTCCGATGCTCGGCCCGACCGCCCCAACCATGTCGTCGGGATCGCTGCCAAACTCCGCCACCATCTTTGCCACTCCCTGCTCCACCATCCCAGCAGCGGTTCCGCGCCATCCGGCATGGAACGCCGCCACCACCCGGAGTCGCGTATCAGCCACGAAAACCGGAACGCAATCCGCGGCCTGTACGGACAGCATCGCCCCGGGTGCCGCTGTCATCAACCCGTCGGCTTCGACGACCGCACGTCCATCTTCCGTTTTCAAGCCGGTTTCGCCCAGAGCCACCAGCTTCACTGCCGTGCCGTGGACCTGGCGCACCGTCACCATCTCCGCCGAGTCGCTTCCCGACACCGCGCGTAAAAATGCCTCGCGATTCGCACGCACCCACACCGGATCATCATCCTGCGAAAAACCCAGATTCAGGTCACCTGCATCGGAATAGACAGTCGAAAACCCGCCGGTTCGGGTACTAAATCCATGCCGCAGCCACGAAAACACTTCCCAGCCGGGAATTCTCACTACATCCAAACGACTCAAAGCCACTACAAACCGCCCATCTTTTATGTTACCCACAGAACATTTCGCGTTAAATCCCGTCAATCAACCGGTTCCTACACATTCCATAGTTATACTTGCTTGAACTTTAGATTCGGTAACCCACCCATCGACCCGCAGGCCCCGGTATTCCTCCTTGCAACATCCATCGGTCGGCTGTAATATACGCGATTGCAACATCGGATAAAAACATTGCCTAGCCCCAACGCACAGATTCTTCGCTCCCGCATCGGTAAAGTCTGCGTCGCCATCATTGGCGCGAACGCAGCCGAGCTCATCGACAAGGCCAACGCCGCCGTCAAGGACACCCCATTCCTTGAATTTCGTCTCGATTACCTCGAAAAACCCGCACTTGCCATGCCGAAAATCAAAGAATTTCTGGAGGTCAACAACGCCTCCACTGCCATAGCCACGTGCCGTCGCTCCGAGAATGGCGGCAAGTTTGAGGGGACAGTTGCTGCCCAGCTCGACATTCTCACCAAGGCCGCCGCAGCCGGCTGCCAGATCGTCGACATCGAACTCGAATCCGCGGAGGCACTCAAGAAGTCCGACCTCCAGAAGCTCCGCGACACCGGCGTCGCCCTCATCTGCTCCTTCCACGACTTCAAGGAGACGCCCGACCTCGACGCCGTCTACCGTCGCATCGAGCCGTTCCATGCCGACTTCGTCAAGATTGTCCCGACAGCAAAATCGCTCACCGACAACGTCACGATGATCCGCTTCATCGAGCGCATGAGCGACCACGCCGACATCGTCGGCCTGTGCATGGGCGACGCCGGTATCATCTCCCGCGTCCTCGGGCTGCGCGCCGGTTCGGCCTTTACCTTCGCTGCGGCCACACCCGGCGAGGAGACCGGTCCCGGCCAGATCGCGGCCCGCACCCTGGTCGAGACTTACCGGATCGAGGAAGTCGACGCCGCCACCAAGATCTACGGAGTCGCCGGCAACCCGGTCAGCAAGTCCCTGTCACCCATCATGCTAAACACCGCATTCCGCCGGGAGACCGTCAACGCTGTTTACCTCGCGCTGCAGACCACCAAAATCGCCGACCTCGTCGCGCTGATCAAGGCAATCCCGATCCACGGCGTCTCCATTACGATGCCGCACAAGCAGACAATTCTGCCCTACCTCGAAGGCATGGACCCGCTCTCCCAGAGGATCGGCGCCTGCAACACCATCCTCCGCGCCCAGGACGGCAACCTGTACGGCTTCAATACCGATGTCCAAGGCATCATCGCGCCGCTCGAGAAGCGTTTGCCCCTCAAGGGTGCCCGGGTGCTAGTGCTCGGGGCCGGTGGCTCCGGCCGGGCGGCAGTGTTTGCCCTCCGCGACAAGGGCGCCGAGGTCCACATCCTTAACCGCACTCCGGAGACCGCCGCCAAGCTCGCCAAGGCCTCCGGCGCAAAGGTATTCAAGCGCGAGGCCTTCACCCAGAAGACCAACCCCGCCAGCTTCGACGTGATCATCAACTCCACGCCGATCGGCATGACCGGACAAAAGGGCGCACAGATCCTCTCGCCCGACGAACTCAAAACCAAAATCGTCTTCGACCTCGTCTACAACCCCGCCGACACCCCCCTCATCCGCATGGCGCGGCAGCAGGGTCTGAACGTCATCACCGGTGTCGAGATGTTTGTGCAACAGGGCGCGCGCCAGTTCGAGATCTGGACCGGCAAACCTGCCCCCGAGGAAGAGATGCTGCGCGTCGTCGTCCACGCGCTGCGTCAGCAGGCCGAGGCTGCTGCTGTGCCGCCTCAATCAGAACCAGCTCCCAAAAAGGCGAAGACCGCAAAAGCCTCCTAGAATCGGGTGCCCCATCCTCGCGACAGTTTCACCGTCGCAGGGCGGGGTATCGAGCCTACGGCTCGACCGCCTTTACTCGACCCTCCGCAACAGATTGCGTCCCATTTTGGCGCAAGTCCATCTTTATACCGGCACGGCCATCTGCTCATCCAGCGTTCTTAGAATCGAATCCAGGTTCGCATCCAGCACCACTGGCGGCTTCCGCAGCTGTGAGTGCATCGCGCGCTCACTGACCGAAGCCTCTGCCTCTTCTTCAACAGTCAGCAACTCCCCGCGATGGTACTTGATCGTGTAGTCCGAATCCTTCAGATTCAGCCCCGTCAGAATCAAAACTGCCCGCTCTTCCGTTCCAACCCGCCCATCTGCCACCAGCTTTTTCAGCCCAGCCAGCGTGACAGCCGATGCCGGCTCACATCCAATCCCCTCAGCGCCAATCTGTGCCTTGGCCAACGCAATCTCCTGCTCGGAGACCTCTTCGCACCAGCCGCCGGTCGACTGCAGTGCCGCCACAGCCTTCCGCCAACTCGCAGGATCCCCGATCCGGATCGCCGTCGCCCGGGTATCGGCCTTCACCGGCGTCAACTCGGTCCCGCCGTTTTCCTGCATTGACCGGTACAGCGGATTTGCTCCCGCCGCCTGGATGATCGAGATCCGCGGCATCCGCGCAATCATTCCCAACTGCTTCATTTCCGCAAAACCCTTCGCCAGCGCCGACGAGTTAGCCAGATTCCCGCCCGGCACGATCACGTGCTCCGGAACCTGCCAGTCCATCTGTTCCAGCAGCTCAAACGCCGGTGTCTTCTGCCCCTCCAGCCGGTATGGATTGACCGAGTTCAGCAGATAGATCGGGTGCGTCATTACGAGCTCGTTCACCATCTTCACGCAGCCGTCGAAGTCGGTCCGTAACTGCACCGTCAGCGCGCCGTAGTCCATGGACTGCGACAGCTTGCCCCAGGCGATCTTGCCCTCAGGGATAAACACGATCGACCGCAGCCCAGCCCGCGCAGCGTAAGCCGCCATCGCCGCCGAAGTATTTCCGGTCGAGGCACAAGCCACCCACTGAAACCCACGCTCCACCGCAACCGAAAGCGCCGCCGTCATGCCGGTGTCCTTGAACGACCCCGTAGGATTCATGCCCTGATGCTTGGCCAGGATCCAATGAATTCCCAGAGCTTTGGCTGCTCGCGGCAGGTCGTAGAGCGGCGTATTCCCTTCCCGCAGCGTCGTAATGTGGTCCGTATTCTGCACAATCGGCAGTAGATCCCGGAACCTCCACACGCCTGACTGGTCGATTGCCAGCGACGACGTCCGTCGCTCCTGCCAGAGCCAGCGCAGCGCTGAAGGGTTTGGCGCAGAAACCGCGCCCGCGCCCGCCAGCCCACCCACGCTCCAGGGGTAAACTATCTCAAATAGGGAGCCGCAATCAGCACAGCGAAAATTGGCCGGAATCCTGTCGCCGGAAACACTCGCGGCGCATCCCGTGCATCGTATCTGGTGTGTGGAGATCATCTTTGTCCTTACTAGGGTATATGAACATCGCCTCTAAGCGCATGACACAAAGGTCGGTCGCCCTCTTCCTCGGACTCATCATCGCTTCCGCCGCCGCTGCCCAGCCCAAGGCACCCCTGGCCCTGCACATAGCCGCCGCTGCCGACCTCCAACCCGTCATGCCAACCCTCGCCGCCGAGTACCTGAAGCAAACCGGCACCAAACTTGAAGTCTCCTTCGGGAGTTCCAGCACCCTTGCCACCCAGATCATCAATGGCGCGCCGATGGACGTCTTCCTCGGTGCGGACTTCACCTTCCCCGAGAAGATCGTCGCTGCAAACCTCGCCGACCAGGCCGCTCCGATACCCTATGCCACCGGGACCCTCGTCCTCTGGACCCGCAAGGATTCTGGCCTCGCGCCCCTCAGCGTCGACGGCCTGGTGAACCCCAAAATCGCTCGCATCGCCATAGCCGACGAGCTACACGCCCCCTTCGGCCGCTCCGCTTACGCTGTGCTCGACGCCCTCAAGCTGCGCGCTAAGCTCACCCCGAAAATCGTCACCGCCGAAAACGTGGCTCAGGCCGCGCAGTTCGCCGAATCCGGCAACGCCCAGGCCGCGTTCATCTCGCTCACCCTCGCCAGCACCGAGCACATGCGCCAGATCGGCACCTTCGAGCGAGCCCCCAAGCTGTACACTCCCCTCCGCCAATGCGGCGTAGTCCTCAAGTCCTCACCCAACCTCGCCGAAGCCCACCGATTCCTCGACTGGCTCAGGTCCGAATCGGTACAGGCCGGTCTGAAACGGTTCGGCTTGGAACCCGCGCGGTAGGTTACGGAATTCCCGCGCCGCAATCCCTATAGAATCGCCCCATGGAGTCCCAGGCAATCTGGCTTACGCTGCGTCTCGCGGTTACGACGACGCTCATTCTGCTCGCGTTCGCGATTCCCCTTGCCTGGTGGATCTCCAGCGGCCGTAGTGCCATCCGTTCCTTCGCGCAAGCCATCACCGCCCTGCCGCTCGTCCTTCCGCCCACCGTCATCGGCTTCTACCTCCTCGTCGGCCTCGGCCCACTTACGCCGATCGGCCGAGCCATCATTCGCCTGCTCGGCCACCCCCTCGCCTTCAGCTTCACCGGCCTCGTCGTCGGCTCCGTCCTTTACAGCTTCCCGTTCGCGATTATGCCGCTGGTGGCTGGCTTTCAGGCCATCGGCCCCGAGTATGTCGAAGCCGCCAGCCTCCTCGGCGCCTCGCCTTTCCGTTCATTTTTCGACATCACCCTGCCTCTTGCCAGGCCCGCAGTCCTCAGCGCCACGGTCCTGGTCTTCCTCCACACTATTGGCGAGTTCGGCGTCGTCCTGATGCTTGGCGGCAACATCCCCGGCACCACCCAGACACTGTCCATTGCCCTCTTCGACCGGGTGCAGGACGGCAACTACGCCGCCGCCAACCACATCGCGATCCTGCTGATTGCCTTCGCTATCGTCGGCCTCGCTCTCGTCTACGCCGCCCCCTCCCGGAGGACGCTTGCCTAGTCGGTCGACGTATCACGAGGTCCGGATCCAGCACCGCGCCGGGCCTCTCGCGCTCGACGTCGAGTTGACCCTCGACCATCCGTGGACTGCGCTTTTCGCCCCATCCGGCGCAGGCAAGACGACCATCCTCCGCATCATCGCCGGCCTCGACCGCCCCCACTTCGGCCGCATCGTCTGCCATTCCAGCCGCCCGGCTCAGCCGCCCGCCAGGTTTGTCTTCTGCGACACCTCAGCAGGAATCCACACCGCGCCCCACCAGCGGGCTGTCCGCATGGTAGCCCAGCGACCGGCCCTCTTCCCCCACCTGTCCGTGCTCGAAAACATCGTCTACCGGATGCCCGCCAACGTCGTCGAAGGCGAGGAGATTCACTCCCGCGACAGCCATCTCAACGCCATCCTCGAACTCTGCCGCGTCAGCCACCTCACCAACACGACGCCGTCCCAACTCTCCGGTGGGGAACGCCAGCGCGTCGCGCTCGCGCGCACTATGGCCGCCGGAACCGGCCGCCTGCTTCTGCTGGACGAGCCCTTTACCGGCCTGGAGTCCGACCTCCGCGACGATTTGATCCGCGACCTCCGCACCTGGACCGCCGAACGGGGCACCCCGGTCCTGCTCGTCACGCACGATATAGGTGAAGTTTTCGCCGCAGAAGCTCACGTCCTCAAGATGAAGTCGGGCCGCATCGTCGCTTCAGGCCCAGCCGCCGAAGTGCTTGCCGGAGAGCGTGACCGTCTCATTCAGCGCCTCCGACCCGACGGCACCGTCATTCTGGCAAAGCCAGAATCTCTGTAGTTGTCGTTACCTGCAGAACCTGGATGAGCCTAGCCGAGTGCCCCATTCATCGCGCAATTGCGATGAGTGGGTGGTGCCAGCACCTCTCCTAGTTCTTCATCCCCGCCAGCACCCGCTCAACCTCAGATCGCTGCTCCGCGCTCAACGGCAGCCGAGGCAATCTGGGCACGCCCCCAAAGTACGAATTCAAATCGCACCCGTACTTCAACCCCGAGACACCTCGCCCCTCGACCACCGCCACCGCAGTTCGAATCCTGTGCTGCTTCTCCTCCGCCAGCGCCGGGTCTCCATCCTTGAACGCTTGCCACACCTCGCAACAGGCCTGCGGAGCCGCTGCACCCAACTTGGGTGCACCGCCTACTGCCCCGGCCTGCCATGGCTCCAGCAGCGTGCTGGTCGACCCCGGAAGATACTGAAACCCGACCCGCTTCATCCTCGTCTTGATCGCAGAAGACTTCGGAGCCACACTTAGCGCAACCCCGCCACTCAGACTGCCGGCAGAAATCATATTCCCAGCAGTCTCATCTCCCACCAACATGCGTTTGGTTACTGCGGCGAAGGTCGCCGTAACAGTGACCTCGGTTGAAACGCCCGACGCCATCTCCAAAAGCGTTTTCGAACGCTCCGCCGTCGCCGCATAATCAATGGCTCCAACGATGTTCGGATGCTGTGCAAGCGATCCGATCACCTTGATTGTCATAGGGCGTTCTTGCTCTGCCAGCACCACGACCGGTAGCGCGGAACGGTCTGCCACCGCATGAAAATACGTCATCAATTCAGCGGCCAGCGTTCCGTCGCGACAAAACTCCGGCGGCCGAACGGCAATCGCGTCATATCCCGCCGCAGCCGAAAACTCCGCCAAATCAAGCGTCGCCCGAACGCTGCCCCGTCCGACGCCCGCGAGCAGCACTTTCTCCCGCGCCGCCGCCACCGCCACCGTCGACAACACTGCCCGCGTCTCTTCATCGGTCAGCGAGTCCGGCTCACCCAAGCCGCCCAGCACCAGCATGCCCGCCGCCTGCGTGCGTGAGTAATGTTCTACATTCAAAGCCAATTTGTGTAAGAACAGACGTCCATCCGCATGAAACGGAGTGGTCAGGGGCAGAAAGATTCCTTCAAGCAGCATCTTTCGATTCTACGAGGAATTCTCGCTACCAGAACCACTCTTGATTCTCCCGTTACTCAATCTGCACGTCATTCGACTAACCCGATTTGGCTATACCAAATCCCACCCGGCTCCCGTATAAACGAGGCATGACGACCGATTTCGACGCCTCGCAAGGTAAAACCGCAGGCGATCTCACCCGCGAAGCCCTGTGGTACACCATCCACACGCTGCTCGCTGTGCTTGTGCTTGCGCTCGTGGTCTTTGGCATCTCGCTCTCGCACCCTGAGATTGATCAGCCAGGCCCCAAAATTCTCGGCACCTTCCTCGCGTTTGTTGTCCCCATGATCTTCGGCTTCGTCATTACCAAACGCCGCCAGGACCGCACCGCCAAGTACATCTGGATCTCCGGCCTGCTCACCTTCTCCATCGTTTGCGTTTGGGTCCTAGACCTGCCCACCGGCAACGGCCTCTGCGAGAAGTGCGGCGCCGTTGAAAAGCTCTACCGGACCTTCTTCGACATCAATCACGGCTCCGGCCTCATGGGCGGCGACGGCCTCCTCGTCGGCACGTGGATTCCCCTTTCCATGATCGGCTACGCCATCGGCGCCAGCTTCGGCCTCGACGAATAGAAATACCGGACAGGGATAAAAGCAGAAAGAGGGATAAGGACTGGATCGGTCCTTATCCCTCTTTCCGTTTTTATCCGTGTCAGTCTGTTGTCTTAATCCCTAGCCGCATGGAGCGTCTGCAGCGCGACCACGCTCAGCGTACCCTGCTGCAACGCCGCCATTCCCTCAGCCGCCGCACGAGCCGCAGCCAGCGTGGTGATCGTCGGGATGCGAGCCAGTACCGCTGCCCGTCGAATCGCCTTTTCGTCGAAGAACGTGTCCGGCCCGCGCGGAGTATTGATGATCAGCTGAATTCGGTCGCCCTTGATCAGGTCGACGACGTTCGGCCGCCCTTCCTTCACCTTGTAAACCTGTTCCGGCTGCATCCCGCCGGCCACCAGTACCGCCGCCGTTCCCGACGTCGCCACGATGTTGAATCCCATGTCCTGGAACTGCCGGGCCAGCGTCAAGATCCCATCCTTGTCGTGGTCGTTGATGCTCAGAAAGACCGTGCCTTCCGTGGGCAACATCTGTCCGGCTGCGATCTGCGCCTTGGCGAACGCCTCACCAAAGTTGTCCGCCACACCCATTACTTCACCCGTCGACTTCATCTCCGGGCCAAGCACTGTATCGACGCCCGGGAACTTGCCCCACGGGAAGACCGGTGACTTCACAAAGAAATGGGAGCCTGTGTCCAGATCCTGCCCAAACCGCTCGCCGCCTGGCGTGTACTCCGGCAGCAAGTCCTTCAACTTGCGACCAACCATGATCCGCGAAGCAATCTTCGCCAGCGGAATCCCGGTCGCTTTCGACACATACGGCACCGTCCGCGAAGCCCGCGGATTTACCTCGATCACATACACTGTCCCGCGCTGAATCGCGAACTGAATATTCACCAGCCCCATCACATTCAGCGAGGTCGCCAGCGCCCGTGTGTACTTGCGAATCGTCGCCTTCACCTCGTCTGTCAGGTCGACCGGCGGCAGCACGCATGAGGAATCACCCGAGTGAATTCCGGCCTCTTCGATATGCTGCATGATGCCCGCAATCACCACGTCATCGCCGTCGCAAAGCGCATCCACATCGCACTCGACCGCATCCTCCAGGAAGTGGTCGATCAACACCGGCCGCTCCTGCGAATACTCGATGGCGGTGGTCATGTACTTCAGCACCGCATCCCTGTCGTACGCAATCACCATAGCGCGGCCGCCCAGCACATAGCTCGGCCGCACCAGCACCGGATACCCAACGCGATCCGCACCCGCAACAGCTTCTTCCACGCTGGTCGCCAGCGCGCCTTCAGGCTGCGGAATCCCAAGCTCAGTAATCAGCTTGCCGAAGCGCTTCCGATCCTCCGCCAGGTCAATCGACTCAGGCGAAGTCCCGATGATCGGCACGCCGGCCTTCTTCAACGGCAGCGAGAGGTTCAGCGGGGTCTGCCCGCCGAACTGCACGATCATCCCAATCTCCGCGCCGCCCGAGGCCTCGTGCTCATAGACACCCAGCACGTCTTCGAGCGTCAGCGGCTCAAAGTACAACCGGTCGCTCGTGTCGTAATCGGTCGACACCGTCTCCGGATTGCAGTTCACCATGATCGTCTCGTAGCCGTCTTCGCGCAGCGCAAACGCCGCATGGCAGCAGCAGTAGTCGAACTCGATTCCCTGCCCAATCCGATTCGGCCCCGAGCCCAGAATCAGCACCTTCTTCTTTGCCGTCGGAGCCGCCTCGTCCTCTTCGTCGTAGCAACTATAGAGGTAGGGTGTAAAGCTCTCAAACTCGCCCGCACAGGTGTCGACCATCTTGTAGACCGGCATCACATTCAGCTTCTGGCGCAGCGCACGAACCGCCGCCGTGCCTTCAGCTCCCGTCAAGCCCCAGCCGGAGGCCAGCCGCTCATCCGAGATACCCATCCGCTTGGCGATCCGCAAATCCTCTGCCGTCACCTCTTCGATCGACTTGCCGCCAATCGCCTTGATCTCGTCCGTGATCTGCTTCATCTGGCTCAGGAACCACGGATCCATCCCAGTCATCCGCGCAACTTCGCGCACGGTCATGCCGCGCTCGAACGCGTAGCGGATGTAGCTCAGCCGATCTGGATGCGGCGTCACCAGCCGCTGCGTCAACCGTCGCGGCTCAATGTCATCCGCCGTCGCTTTCTTGCCCGTCTCCAGCGACCGCACGGCCTTCATCATGGCTTCCTTGAAGGTTCGCCCAATCGCCATCACTTCGCCGACAGACTTCATCTGCGGGCCAAGGTTCTCATCCGCTCCCGGAAACTTCTCAAACTGCCACTTCGGAATCTTGACGACCACATAGTCGATCGTCGGCTCGAAGCAGGCCGGCGTTGCCTTCGTAATGTCATTCTGCAACTCATCCAGCGTGTAACCCACAGCCAGCCGCGCAGCGATCTTCGCAATCGGAAATCCCGTCGCCTTGGAGGCCAGCGCAGACGACCGGCTCACACGCGGATTCATCTCGATCACCGTCATCCGCCCGGTCTGCGGATTCACCGCGAACTGCACGTTCGATCCGCCCGTCTCCACGCCGATCTCGCGAATCACAGCAATCGCCGCATCGCGCATCGCCTGGTACTCACGATCGGTCAACGTCTGCGCCGGAGCCACCGTAATCGAGTCGCCCGTATGCACGCCCATCGGATCGAAGTTCTCAATCGAGCAGACAATGATGACGTTGTCGTTCAGGTCGCGCACCACCTCCAGCTCATACTCCTTCCAGCCCAGCACGCTCTCTTCGATCAAACACTCACCGACCGGCGAAAGATCGATGCCGCGCGACAGAATATCCGTCATCTCCTCGCGGTTATAGGCAATGCCGCCGCCCGATCCACCCAGCGTAAAGCTCGGCCGAATCACACATGGAAACCCGATCTTCGCCGCAAACGCCAGTCCGTCACCAACATTTGTCGCAAGCTGCGACCGCGGCATGTCCAACCCGATGCGGTTCATCGCGTCTTTGAAGAGGAGCCGGTCCTCCGCCTTCTTGATCGCATCCAGCTTCGCGCCGATCAACTCGACCCCAAACCGCTCCAGCACGCCAGAGTCCGACAGATCGACCGCCAGATTCAGGGCCGTCTGACCACCGACCGTCGGCAACACGGCAAACACACCAGTCGCTCCCGAAGCCTTCAGCATCTCCACTTCGACGCGCAGAATCTCTTCAACATACGCCGGCGTCAACGGCTCGATATACGTCCGGTCGGCAACCTCCGGGTCCGTCATGATCGACGCCGGGTTCGAGTTCACCAGCACAACCTCGTACCCCTCGGCCTTGAGTGCCTTACAAGCCTGCGTCCCCGAGTAATCAAACTCGGCCGACTGCCCAATCACGATCGGGCCAGACCCGATCACCAGTATCTTCGCGATGTCATTCCTGCGTGGCATTCTCGAAAGTCCTCTTCCTCTTCAAATCTCGTAAAAAATCTAGTACTGCGGAGGCACCCAGCGGTGATGGATCAGGTCGCCAATATGTCCACCCAGCCCCGCCGAAAACGGATACTGATTCACTCCGCGATAATCCATCAACCCTTCGCCCGAAGCCATGCTCAGGGCAATCGTCATCACAGTCGCGTTGCGATACCACGAAGGCAACACGATCCGGCCTTCGTTGCCCCGCGGAGCCACAACCGCCAGCACCAGCAGGCAATCCACCACGATCAGTGCATTGAATCGCCCCACATCAAACCCCTGCAGGTGCATCGCAAATGGCGCAACCGCTGCAGCAAATGCAGCCATCGTCAAAACCGTCCGCGCCTGATCTCGCACCAGTTGCACAACAGCAAGCCGCACCACATACAGCAGCAATCCAATCGTCGGCAGCAACTCCACCAGCCCGATCGCAAACCACTGGAAGTGAACCCGATACGTAAACTCATCGCGAACAATCCTGAGGTTGTCCTTCATCGACCGCGACAGGACAGGAAAAAAATCCTCCCGCACGGGGAAGTCCGCCCGCCGCGCCAGCCCCGCCTGCATTACGGAAACCTCCTGCACCGTCCGAGCCCGCTTGAGCGAAAGCTTCCCGGTCAGGCCAGCGCAAAGCAGCAGCAGCGCCGCCGCCATCGTCCAATAGAGCCTCCGCTGTTTAGGTGCGCGGACGGCGTCCACCATCCAGCTCAACAGCAAGACCGGCAGAAAGACCACGAAGAATAGCTCGTGAAGCAGGATACCGGCGATACAAAGAGGGATCGCAATCGCAAACCGCAGGCTTGCATTTCGAATCAACAGGACCGCGATTGCCAGAATCGCAACCAACACATCCATGTACCCCACCAGGTGCGCGAGGTACGTCACCGCAAAGCTCGCACAAAACACTGCGACAGGTTCCCCGTTACCGATCTGGCGGCCCATTCCGCTGCGCAAGATCAGCAAAGCAATCATGCCCACCAGCGCCAGCAGCAGCGCGAACGAGAAAATGGCGAAGTTCGAATACCGCTCCCCGTGGAGCCAACCGCCGGTCGCCGCGCCAAACAGCCCGCGCTTCATCAGCCCGTGGTCATAGTTGACGAGTGCCTGCGTCGCGGCCCAGCGACTGGGGAGCCGAATCCCTTTCAGAAGACTCACAGCACCAAGCAAAATCGATGCAGACAACCAAAAACGGCGATCCTCCGAAAACAGTCGTGCCGCCCAGTTCATCGTGGGCGTCTGGATCGAGGCCTTCACTTCTTCCACTCTTCCATCATCTTCCGGAAATCCCGGAACAGATAATGCGAGTCATGCGGGCCGGGGCTTGCCTCCGGGTGGTACTGCACGCTGAACATCGGGTCCGTCGCGTGCTTCAACCCCGCCAGCGTCTGGTCGTTCAGATTCGTGTGAGTCTGCTTCACATCCGCCGGAAGCGATGCCGGATCGACGTTGTAATTATGGTTCTGCGCCGTGATCTCCACCTTGCCCGTCTGGTGGTTCAGGATCGGGTGGTTCCCGCCGTGGTGCCCAAACTTCAGCTTGTAGGTCTTGCCGCCCAGTGCCAGCCCAAAGATCTGATGTCCCAGGCAAATTCCAAACAGCGGAGCCTTCCCCTGCAATGCCTGCACATTCGAGATTGCGTAATCTAGCGGTTCCGGATCGCCCGGCCCGTTCGAGAAGAACACCCCATCCGGGTTCATCGACAGCACATCCGCCGCAGGAGTCTTGGCGGGTACCACCGTCACGCGGCAGTTCTCGCGCGCCAGCATGCGCAAAATGTTTTCCTTGATCCCGAAGTCGTACGCGACCACATGCAGCGGATCGCCGCCTTCGGTCTGCGGAAGGAACTTGTCACCCGTCTGATTTTTCGGCTCCGCATCCGACCACTCATACACAACCTTGGTCGACACCACCGACGCCAGATCCGTCCCGTCCATCTTGCGGATAGCCCGAGCCTTCGCAACCAGCGCCGCCTCATCAAGATCCGGACCTGAGGCAATCACGCCCCGCATCACACCATTCGCCCGCAGGTGCCGAACGACGGCCCGCGTGTCTACTTCAGCGATCACCGGAATGCCGTTGCGCTCCAGGTACTCGTCAGCGACCTCGGTGGAGCGCCAGTTGCTGCTCATCGCCGAGAATTCGCGTGTAACGAGCCCTTCGATCATCGGACGAGCCGATTCAGCATCGCTGGGAGTCGTCCCGTAGTTTCCAATGTGAGGATTCGTCAGTACGACGATCTGCCCCGCATAAGAGGGATCGGTGAAGATCTCCTGGTAGCCGGACAACGAAGTGTTGAAAACCACCTCGCCCGCGCATTCTGTCTTCGCGCCAAATCCAAGTCCGCGAAAGATGCGCCCGTCTTCCAACGCAAGGAGCGCCCGCATAGCCTGCATTGTCTCTCCTGAGAGTAGTTCTATGACTCTGCTTGCATAGGCGGAATCAATCTAGTGTATCAGGACTGAGGGCTTGCCGCAGCACCTTCCGAACGAGGAAAACCCGGCCTCAACAGCCGGGTCCGTCCCACACCTTACTGCAACTAAGCCTTGCGGTGGTGGTGTTTCTTGTGGTGTTTAAGCGCCATAGCGTTTGCCGGAACCGTCATGCCTGCAACAACAGCCAGCCCGAGAACTGCGATCATCAACTTGCGAAATTTCATTGCCGTCTCCCTGAATCGTCCACCAGTCGATACCTTGCCGGTGCAACCTTGATCGGATAGTACGTCAAACACCGACACCCGCCACAAAATTCATCGGCGGGAATCTACCTCGGTTCCACCGGCTTGGTCGCTGACGCGATATCCACCAGAACGTCCGCCCCCTCCACCCGAACCGGAAATACCGCGATGCGATCCTTTACCGGCCACTCCGCCTCGCCGGTAGTCACATCAAACGTCCAGGAGTGCCACGGACACACCACCGAATTGCCCTCCACCCAGCCCTGCCCCATCGGGCCGTGACGGTGCGGGCACCAGTTGTCCATCGCGGAAAGCTTCCCTTGGATCCGCGCCAGACACACGGCCACTCCCCCCGCTTCCATCTCCGCGACATTCCCCTCCGCCGGAGCTTCCGTAACACTGCAAAACCGCACCCATTCGGACATCCACGACACCTCTTCACCATCGTAACTGCGTCCGGCAGTGGCCCACGATGCTACGCTCGAAGGGAACCCTCGATGGCAACCACCTCCGCAAAAGATCAACTCGAAGTCGTAGACCCACGATGGCTGCTGAAGGCTCTCGGCGTCACCATCGGGGCTGCCGCAGTACTCTCCTACCTCGCACTGTGCCTGCTGATCTACCAGGGCAGCTGGCAGCTGTTCCTGCACCCTTCCGCCAAGGTCGACGCGACCCCCCACGTCCCCTTCCAGGCCTTCCGATTCGACGCCGCCACCACTGGCGCACCGCGCCTGAGCGGGTGGTGGATTCCGGCTGAATCTCCGTCAGCCCGCACCATCCTCTTTCTCCACGATGGCTCGGGCTCGCTCTCGACGACCGCACCCAAACTCGACCTGCTCCACACCACCGGCGTCAACATACTGGCCTTCGACTATCGCGGCTTCGGCCAGAGCGACGGCCCGCACCCCACAGAATCCCGCATGACGGAAGATTCCGCTGCCGCGTTCAACTACCTCGTCGAAACCCGCCACATCCCATCGTCCCAGATCATTCCCTACGGCGAAGGTCTTGGCGCGGTCCTCGCCGCCAACCTCGCTGCAAGCCATCACGACATCTCCGCTGTGATCCTCGATAGCCCAGACCCCGATGCCTACCGCCGGGCCACCACTGGCGGAAAGTCCAGCCTCCTCCCCATGCGACTCCTCGCGCAGGAGCACTTCGACATAGCGTCCCCGCTATCAACCCTCAAAATCCCGAAGCTTTTGCTCGCCGGCGGATTGGACGCCTCTGCGCGCACCCATATCTCCGCCAACCAGAAGCTCTTTCGATCGGCCCCAGACCCCAAAATGTCCGTCACACTCGACGCCGACTTGCGTACCCTGCCCCACGCTCCCGATCTAAGCCAGGCCTACGTCCAAACAATCCAACGCTTCCTCGATGATTACCCTCGCTAGCCCCTTCGAGGTTATTCTGAGCAAAGCGAAGAATCTCAGTATTTCAGTCTGGAGTATCACCGTAGTCCAGCTTTGATAAGCTATGCCCATCTATGATCCGTTTTCTCAACAAGCTCCAGCCCTGGGGCGTCCTCCTGATCCGGCTCGCACTCGGGTATCGATGACCGTCCACGGCTACAATAAGGTGATTCCGCACGGCGCATTGCTCCAGTTCGTCCATTATGTGACGTCGCTCCACATGCATCATTGGCTGGGGTAAGTCTCGGCGTGGACTGAATTCGCGGGAGGCATCCTGCTCATCCTTGGCCTTCTCACCCGATTCTCGGCGTTTCTCGTCGCGATCAACATGTACGTCGCGTTTATTACCGTCGGCATCCACCAGGGATTCGGAATCTACAACTACATCCTCGCGCTTGCCGCAATCGCCACCATGCTGGTCTTCTGTGGCTCAGGAATACTGTCGCTCGACCGCCGCTTTGGAATCTCGTAAATACTCTGGAAGATTAGAGAAGTGAAGGCGCCCGGTATTCAGGGCGCCTTACATAATAGGTGGGGATGTTTTAGTGCGGATAGGGGAAGCCGGGACCGAGGGAATTGAAAGTCCGGCACTTGCTTGTTACATCTATTAAGACGCAAAAGCTCGCAAATAGTTGTACCAGTTTTATGTATCGATGCACCACCCCTGCGACACTATTCCACAGAAAAATGAGCCGCATGCCCCAAAAGAGGCACATGCGACTCAGTATCGTAGCTATTTCGAAACATTCGGCTTTTACACAAAATTCAAGAAGTCCGCCGGACTTACCCTGGCGCCCGGAAACACCACTTCCATGTTTTTTGCACCGAGTGTTTTATAAGCTGCCTCACCCAGTACCCGACGGAAGTCTGTAGTCACCGCAAGGTCGCGTCCTTCATTCAATTGACCGTTATCCAAACCGGGCCACTTACCGTAAACCTTGCCGCCCTTCACCTGTCCGCCCAGCACAAACATAACGTTGGCGTGGCCATGATCCGTGCCACCCGTACCGTTCTGCCGAGCCGTCCGGCCAAACTCCGACATCGTCACCAACGTGATGCTCTCCGCGTCATCGCCCATGTCCTTCCAGAACGCCGCAATGCCGTTCGCGAACTCCGTGAGCCGATTCGCCAGCTGACCCGTAGCTGCGCCCTGGTTCTGGTGCGTATCCCATCCACCAATATCCGAGAATGCAGCTTCGACGCCCAGGTTCGCCTTCATCAACTGCGCGATCTGCTTCAGGCTGTTGCCAAACGGGGTATTCGGATAGGTAACCCCCGCCGCAGCCAAATACTTCGCCGGATCAGCCGACTTCAACATCTTTACTGCCTCAAACGTCTCCTGCCCCGTGCCATGCAGCACCGCGTCCGAGCTCTCGTCATACATCGCCTGAAAGGCGTTCGAAATCGAGGACGTCTGCGGCCCCTTACCCCCAACCGAAAAATCAGCCAGGTTCGACACCGCGATCGCCGGAACCTTACCCTGCAGCGTGCGCGGAACCTGCGTCCCCAGTGCCACCGCGCGGAATGCCGACGGCTTACCGCCCGGCCCATCCGGAGCCGGGCCATTCAACAGCGCGCGGTTGAGCCAGCCATCCTGCGTCGACTTCAACCCCGGCGTGCCGCTCTCCATATAATCCTGCGCATCGAAGTGTGACCGCGACGAATCCGTCGATCCAGCCGCATGAATGATCGCCAGGTGCCCCTGGTCATATAGCGGTTTGAAAGCCGCTATCGCCGGGTGCAACCCAAAACGTCCATCCAGATCCAGCACGTCCTGCTGCTTGATCGCAATCGAAGGCCGCAGCGCGTAGTAATTCTTCTCCGTATACGGCACTACTATATTCAATCCGTCCGCAGCCCCTCGCTGAAACAGCACCACCAGCCGCTTGTTGTTCGCCGCCGCCGTCGTGGCCTCAGCCATCACGCTCCGCAGCAGAAAACTCGGTATCACCGACGTCCCGACCAGAGCTAGCGCTCCACCCTTGAGGAATCCACGCCGCGATGCACCGCTGCGCCTGGCGAGATCACGCCCGCCCATATCGCAACCCCAATCGCTCGTGTCTACCAGTGCTTGTCTCATGCTGTTCATAGTGATTCTCCTGACCCGCGTAGCTGTTCCGCCCTACTTCCTAAACCCCTGCCTGCCCGGTAAGTTGCCCAACCTACCGCCGCTGGAAGTCCGGCGACCCCAGCAGCAGGCCCGCCATCACCCCGGCCTGGGCATCCGTGGGCAACGCATCCGGCCCATTCCCCGCGCGCATTCCCTTCGGCATATACCGCCCCGCACCCTTGCCATTACCCGGAGTCAGATCGAAATCCGTCAGCGCCTGATCCGTCACGCTGGCGTCGCTCGACTGCCCGATCACTGTCGCTCGCGTCCGCTCGCTCACCGGCTGACCCAGCAACAGCATCTCCAGCCGTTTCTCCTTCACAGCAATCGGATCTACCGGAGCACCAGGCGTATAAACCGCCGGAACCACCTCCGGTCGGTCACCCATCAATCCAATCCAGTCCACCCGAATTCCAGGCAACCGGTCGGCGGTAAGAACCAGAGCAAAGTTCATCCGGCTCACCAGCGCTCCGGTGCTCACCCAGCCGTCCTTTGTCCAGCTGTAGCCGTTCGGCGTCTGCATCCCGTACAGCGGCATCCCCAGCTTGTCCAAAGCCTGCACCAGCGCCTGCGGATTGTTCACCTTCGCCCCGCTCGCCCGCACCGCCGAGATGACAAATTCCTCCGGCGTCTTCACCTTCGCATGGACCGCATCCGTAGCCCAGAACTCCGGCGAATTGTACATAGTACGCAATACCGTCTTGATGTCACCGTTCGACTTCAGGAAGCTCTGCGCCATCCGCTCCACCAGTTCCGACGGAGGCGCATCGCTCACAAACCGGACCGCCAGCTTCGTCGAAATAAAGTGCGCCGTAGCCGGGCTGGTCGCCAGCATGTGCAGCACCTCCAGCCCTTCTTTCTCGCCGCCCGCCTTGATCGTCCTGGCCAACACGGTCTTCGACCCCGGCTCATGGCGCCGCTCTTCAAACGCGAAGTCCCCACCCTGATACGGCCGGTCGATTCCCCACCCGGTAAATACCTTCGCCACCTGCGTCACGTCCGCCTGCGTATACCCACCGTTGACGCCCAGGGTATGCAGCTCCATCAGTTCGCGACCATAGTTCTCGTTCAGCCCCGCGCTTACCTGCTTCGGAATCTTCCCATTCGGATTGAACTCTCTCGCTCGTTTGATGCGCGTTGCCTGTTGCGAATCCGGGCCAACGCTGCGGAAGTTGTCCAGATACTCCAGCATCGCGGGACTCTTCGCCGTCGCAACCAGTAGCGTCTCAAAATTCCCCAGCGCATTCGGACGAATCGTCTCACGCTCATACTGCGGAATGAGGTAAGGCTCATTCTGATTCTTGCGGACATACACGTTGAAGTGGTTTAGCCAGAAGTCGGTCATCACCGCTTCAAGCTGGCGCTCGCTATAGATATCGCGCATCAGCCGCGACTCCATCGCCTCCAGCGCGATCATCCGCACTGAACCCGGCAACGCAACCAAAATCTCCTTCTGCTCCGCCGTAAACCCAGCCGTCAGCATCGGACCCGCCGCCGGACGCAAACGCTGCAGCTCATTTGGAGAGAGCGCCATGATCGCCTTAAATCGTTCTGCCGGAGCCATCGCGGCAAGCCTCTGAATCTGCTCACGCGCGGGCCCTCCTTGGTCTGGGGTCATCGGTTCCGCCGTAACCTCCGCCGCCGGAATCGGCTTCTCCTGATCCATGGGCGCATCGGCCGCAATCGCAGCCATCCCCGCATTTACCGCAGCCTGCTTTTGCTTCGCCTTGCGGATCGCGGCGACCATCGGTCCGTCCGCCGATGCCGCAGGAGCCGTGCCAGTCATCGCCATTTCACCATCAGCAGCCGCAGCCCCCGCCTGCGGAGCAGCCTTGGCCTGTGCCTTCTGCTGCAGCTTGTAGAACTCCTTCTGGTCCTCGACCATCGCACGCATCGTAGGATCGGTCGGCATCGGAGCCTTGCCAGCAATGATCGCCTTGATCATCTGCGGCCCCGGAAACTTGAGCTGCAACTCCGCCAGCGACATCTTCATCGCCGGATACTCAGCCAGCTTCTCCTCCAGCACTACGTCCGGAATCGAAGCGGGAGCCAACTGCTGCTCAAACCACTTGTTCAACCCGATCGCCTGCACGGCGGCAACATCGCCCGGCCGCGGCCCAAACGTAAGCCGGTTCAGCGCATGCAGCACCCGCTCCTGCCCCTGAACCTCCTGCGTCTTTATCACCGGAGCAGGTTTGGGAGCCTCAGCCAACAAAGGCTGCCCCGCCATCAGCGCAACCAGCGTCCCGGTCACCGCGGCCCGTCCGCAGCCTGCCAACCGTATGTCACTGAATATCAAAGACTTCATCGCACTTGCCTCCGGTGTCGCAAATCAGCTTACTGGCCAATGGGCGAATATCGAAACGAAAATCACACCCACCGCAAGGAACCCGCGATGCAAGCCCAAAGTTGCGCGGAAGCTACAAATTAGCTCGAATCGCGGCCGGACATTCAGCAACGTCGCGGACACCGCCACTCTCGACTATCAGCTCGGAGACCACGCCTTGCGAGTGGGCGCAGTCAAGTGCGAGACATCAGTGTAAGCATCCTTTGAAATTCCTCAGCAAGAACGGGAGGGCGTACTAGTACGCCGCCAACTCCGCCATCGCCCTCATCAAATCCTCCGGCTGCGGCAGAATCGCATCCTCCAGCAGCGGCTGATACGCCACAAACGTGTCCATCGCCGCCACCCGCCGCACCGGCGCATCCAGGTCGTGGAAAAGTTCCTCGCCAATACGCGCTGCGATCTCCGCGCCGTAGCCCCAGCTCTTCATATCCTCGTGCGCCACGATCACCTTGCTGGTCTTGCGCACCGACTCCGCAATCGTCTCCCAGTCGTACGGAGCCAGCGAGCGCAGGTCGATCAACTCAACACTGATTCCCTTCTCGCGCTCGATCTTCGCCGCCGCCTGCAACGCCCGCGGCACCACCGCGCCATACGTCACAACCGTCAGGTCTTTGCCTTTTTTGACGATCTTCGCTTTGCCAAACGGAATCGCAAACTCCGGACCCGGATAAATCGCCCGCCCAAACGTCTCGCGATACAGCCGCTTGTGCTCCAGAAACAGCACCGGGTCGTCGCAGCGGATCGCAGTCCGCAGTAGCCCCAGCGCATCCAGCGCGTTCGACGGCATCACCACACGAACTCCCGGCGTGTGCGTGAAGATGCTCTCGCCCGACTGCGAATGATAGATTGAGCCGCCGGTGAGATAGCCGCCAATCGGCACCCGCATCACCAGCGGGCAGCTGAAGTCGCCGTTCGACCGCCACCGGATCACCGACAGCTCATTGCGCATCTGGTGCATCGCCGGCCAGATGTAGTCGAAGAACTGAATCTCGACCACCGGCTTCAGCCCGCGCACCGCCATGCCAATTGCCCGGCCAACAATGTTCGCCTCGGCCAGCGGCGAGTTCCACACCCGGTCGCTCCCAAACTCCGTCTGGAGCCCGGCCGTCAGTTTGAAGACGCCGCCCTTGCCCTTCACCCTCGCGTCCTTCAACGCTTCGGTCCGCGTCGCATCAGCCACATCCTCGCCGAAGACGACGATGCGTTCATCACGCCGCATCTCATCGCGCAGGCAGGTGTTGATCAGGTCGGCCATGGTGCGCTCGTTGGTCTCGCCCGTCGGCTGCGCCGCAACATCGAACCGCGCGTCGGTGGGCTTCAGATCTTCGGAGTACTGGTGGCGCAGAATCGAGTCGACGGTCGGAAAGGCAGCCTGCACCGCCCGGTCGGCGGCCTCCTGGACTTCCCTGTCTACCTTCCGCTCCAGCGCGTCAATGCCCTCGGCATCCAGGATGCCTTCACGCAGAAGCCACACCTGCATCTTCGAAATCGGGTCCCGCAGCGCGTCGGCTTCGAGTTCAGCGCGCGACCGATAATCCCGCTCATCCTCGCTCATCGAGTGCGAGTACGGCCGAATCACATGGCCATGCACCAGCGCCGGCCCCTTACCCGAACGGCAGTAAGCGACCGCCTCCACCATCGCCGCGTAGCTTGCAATCGGATCGGTTCCATCGACCTCGGCGAAATGGAAGTTCGGGAAGTTTGCAATCAGGCGCGAGATGTTGCCGCCCGGAGTATTTGCCTCGACGGGTGTGGAAATCGCGTACCCATTGTCCTCAACGACATACAAGACCGGCAGCTTTCCATTAGAAGCGGTGTTCAGCGACTCCCAGAACTCGCCCTGACTCGTAGAACCCTCGCCGATGGAGACATAGACCACCTCATCGCCGTGGAACTTCACATTCTTGAACTCGCGATAGTCGCCCGAAACCCGCTTCGCCGCATCCGGATGATTCGCGAAGTAACGTCCCGCCTCTGCGCAGCCCACCGCGTGCAGGCATTGGGTCGCTGTCGAGCTTGACGGCGTCACAATGTTCAGCTTGCTGCTGGACCAGTGCGACGGCATCTGCCGCCCGCCGCTCGCCGTGTCGCTGGCCGCGCCAACTGATTGAAGGAGCTGCTCTTCCGGGGTATTTCCCAGCGCAAGGCAGATCGCGCGATCCCGGTAATACGGAAAGAACCAGTCGTATCCGGGCTTCATCGCCATCCCGGCGGCCACGAGCAGAGCTTCATGTCCGGCGCACGAAATCTGAAAGAAAATCTTCTGCTGCCGCTTCAACACGATTTCTCGGTCGTCGGTCCGGCGCGACAGATACATCAACCGGTAAAACTCGATCAGCTGCGCCTTCGACAACGCTCCCGCGTGCGGCTCCACCGCCACGCCCGTCGCGCTGCCCTTCCTGATTGAAACTTCGGTATTTCCATGACGCGCCACGCAGAATCCTCTTCCCGTTTTTATCACCTTCAACCTACACCTGTCAGACTCCCCCTGTCGCGTACTCCATCCCACAAAAGCCGCACTCACACTCGAACGTCACCTGACGTTCGTACCAGCCGCGTCTTCGTGCGCCATCCGAGCCTCCGAATACGCCGCCGATGCAGCCTTTAGCTTAAGAAACCCGCGAGGCGCAAACCGCATGATCCGATACTTTCTGACGCGTACCCTCACCGTTCTCACCTTCCTGGCGTCCTCCGCGCTCAGCCAGACGCCCGTCGGCGCAGTCGTTCCCGGCCGCTTCATCGTCACCTACCGCAACGGAGCAATCCCGCCCGCTGCCGAGTCCCGCGCGCGGATTGCCGGAGCCTCCGGGGTCACCCGGCATGAGCGTCTTGGGATCACCGTCGTTCAAGCCAACGCGTCGGCAGCCGCCAATCTCCGCGCCCAGCTTACCGCCGATCCCGCAGTCGAATCTGTCGTCGCCGACAGAATGGTCGCCGCGCAGGCAATCCAGACGCGCGCTGCCAACATCGCCACCGGTACTCCCGACGCCCTCTACAACTCCCCACAAGGCTGGGCGGTGCGCCAGGTCGGAGGCTTCGGGACCGCTTCCCAGCCCGGACCATGGAACGTCACAACCGGCAAAGGAGTTCGCATAGCGATCCTCGATAGCGGCGTTGACGCTGCGCACCCCGACATTGCGCCTAACCTTGCCCTCAACCTCTCCGAGGTCGACCAGACCGCACTCGCCAGCCCATGCGACGACGGCTCACCGCAGGACCAGCAGGGCCACGGCACCTGGACCGCCTCCTTGGCTGCGGCGGCTGCAGGCCCGAACACCGGGCTGGTCGCAGGGGTCGCCCCCAATGCCACCATTCTTAATATCAAAGTTCTCCAGCGCATGCCCTCCCCCACTACCTCCGCCGCTGACCCGTCCGGCTGCAACGCCGGGCAGGCGGCGGGGCTTCTGAGTTGGGTGCTGGCCGGAATCGAAGATGCCGTCAATCAGCGAGCTGACATCATCTCGATGTCGCTCGGTACTTTGGTGGACATCTCCACCGGCGACGGCGCGGGCCTCAAGGCTACGTTTGACCACGTCACCCACTCCGCAGCCAACGCGGGACTCATTCTGGTCGCATCCGCCGGCAACGACGGCTTCAACCTTGGCAATCAGCGTTATGTGGAAATCCCGGCACAATCCCGCGATGTGCTGGCAGTCGCCGCTTCGACAAACCCGGCGTGTGCCGAGAACCTGATCTCCGGCGCCACCTGCGTCCCCGGGCCTCTGACCATGCCGTACTACAGCAACTATGGCCCACCGCTAAATGCCCTCGCTGCCCCAGGCGGCAGCTACCCTGCTGGTCCCGATAGTGACCCCAGCCTGCAATCCGGCTGGATATGGGGAGCCTGCAGCACCGGACTTCCGGCCAGCACCTCTGGATTGCCTACGGTTCACGGCCAATCCTTTGGGTGCTTTGGCCTCGGACACACGGCCTATCTGCAGGCGATGGGAACCAGTGCATCCGCGCCTCTCGCCGCAGGAGCCGCCGCTTTGCTTCGCGCCGCCTACCCCACATGGAGCGCCGCTATGGTCATCGCCGCACTGCATTCCTCGGCTGTAGCGTCCTCCGCCCTGCCAGTCCCGCAGATTGACGTAGCGACTCTGATCGGTGCCAGCGCGCCCCACCTCAGCCACATCAATGCGTTGCTGCAGCGCTAGCCCTTCATCCGCTCCTTCACGCTGTGGGCGAGCTTTTCGATCTCTTCGGCCCGCTTTACCACATCCATCGAAAGGATGTGCTGGTCGGTCTTTTCCACATCCTGATGGAGTTGGGTCGCCAGCGTGAGCAGTCGTTCCGTGTCCGACACGAGGCGCTTCTGCCGCTCGACGTTCCGCATTTCGTTCAACTTGGCAGTGGAGGGACCAACGGGCATCTCGCCACCCTTCATTTTTTGATTCTCCGACCCAAAGGGGTCCGTCGCCTGGGTCGAACTCGGCAACTGCGGTGGGCCGTTGCGCTGCGTACGCGCTGCGGTCCCGGAAAGGGCCAACCAGGTCATCCCTGCCGCCACGACTCGCGACCAACCTGTCAGAATTCTCATAGCATTCTCCTTGGTTCGGCCTCCTCAAGCGCCGCTCATGCGTCTCATTCTCAGCCTCCCCACCGATGATTTGCAACGGGAAGACATTTAAAAAACAAGTGCTACAGGAAAGCGGGACAAATTCTGAATCTTCTCCACACCTTCGCAACGGAATCCATGCCAAATGCCGCCGTACAAATTCAGCAGCCAATTCTCCGGCAGCTGGAAACGAGCTGGCACAACGACGTCGTCATCATGGTCCGCGACCGTCTCCCGAAGGTCGCAGTCGTCCTGCTCTTTCTCTTCATTTTGCAGCGCATTATCAAATTTTTCATCGGCCGTATGGAACGCGTGGCAAAGGACAGCACCACGCACGTCGCCCGAGCAGCCCAGCTCCGAACCATGGCGACCATCATCCGCGGAACGGTGTACAGCATCCTCGGTTTCCTGGCCTTCCTGCAGATTCTTAACCTGCTCAATTTCAACTACGGCCCTCTGCTGGCTTCAGCCGGAATCCTTGGCGTCGGCATCGGCATCGGTGCGCAGTCGCTTTTCAAAGACATCATCAACGGCGTCTTCATCTTCATCGAGGACCAGTACAACGTTGGCGAAACGATCAAAATCGCCTCGGTCACCGGCACGGTCGAAGACCTCACCCTGCGGCTCACGCGTCTACGCGACGCCGACGGCACTCTCTACATCATCCCCAACTCGCAGGTTGCCACCGTCTCGAACCTATCGCGCGACTTCGCGGTCGCATCCCTCAGCATCGTGGTTGACGCCAGCGCCGACACCGCCCGCGTCCTCAAACTGCTGAAGAAGATCGCACAAGATGTGGCCACGGAAGAGGCCCTCAAACATGCTGTGATGACCGACCCTTCCGTTGCCGGCATCGATAACATCAACGGACGCGCACTCACCTATTCCATCAGCGCACGGGTCGCGATCGCACAGAAAGACGAAGTCCTCCGCGCCTTGCGCACCCGAATCATCGACACATTCAAGCGAGAACGTATTCCACTGGGCATCGACCCGGCAAACATGCTGCTGGAGAAGGCTGTCGCACCCGATCCGACGGCGCCACCGCCGCAACACCCTCTGATATCGGCATGAAACAAGAGCAAGGCGTAACGCGGAACAAAACGATTAAGAACAGGATTTGAGACGAGGCAATTGACTTGTTCTTATCCCGCTTACATCCCACCGGTCCCCGTTACGCTTTGCTTTACAGGATCGCGACCAACTCTTCAACAGACGCCACCGGCTGCTGGCAGGAGAAGCCGCTGCACACGACAGCGAAGCTCCCCGGTTGGGGCGGTACATTGGGAATCGTCTGCGCGAGCGACGCCGGCAACTCACCAATCTGTCGCAAACGCACGACACTTCTGTTCACCGCATAACCCTTCAGTGCGGCGTTCTCTATCTCATCCGCCGCATCATCCGCCCCAACAACAACTACCTGGACGGGCGGTGTGGCTAACCGTCGCAAGGCCAAACCGTAGCTCGCGCAATGAAGCCCGAAGTGCTCGACCACTCCGGCAAAACATTCGAGGGTGGCCTTGGCTTTGGCGCGCAGTTCATCATCGCCGGTCAACTCGGAGAGTCGCACCAGCAAGGCGGTCGCGACCGCATTCCCTCCCGGCGAAGGCGAGTCCTGTAATGGTTTGCGCTTCGTTCCCAAGGCGCCCAGATGAGCCTCGCCAGCAGCCGCAGCTTCGGTATCGAAGAACCCACCCTTGGCATCGTCGTAGAACTTTGCAACTGCCGCTAGCCCAATCTCAAGTGCCGCGTCGAAATATCGCATCTCGCCGGTGCTCTCCCAGGCGTCCAGAGCCGCATGGCCTGTAAATACGTAGTCCTCCAGAACCCCGGCAACCGGCTCGCCCTCGCCTGCGCCGTCCCCGTAAGCCGCAACATGGCCCAAGCCCGCCGCAAGTAAACGATCCAGCGTCTTCAACGCGAACGCCACCGCTCGTGTATCGCCAAGCGCCCGTCCGCCCGCCAGGTAGGCCGAGACCATCATCGCGTTCCAACTCGTGTAGATTGTCTTGTCGATCCGCGGCGTGGGCCGCAGCTTGCGCACGGCAGCCAGCTTTGCCTTCGCGGATTGCAACAGCGAAAAGGCCTGCGGAAGAGAGATCGCGGCAGCCTTTGCCACTTCAGGCAGTGTCACCTCGATATGCAACGTGTTTTTCTCGAAGTTGTGGTGCATGTCGCCGATTGGCCCGATGTCGAAGTATGGCTCCGCAATCGCCAACTCCTCGGCGGTCACGACAGCCGCAGCCTCGGCTCGTGTCCAGGTGAAGTAGTCGCCGTCGTCATCCAACGAGTAGTCCGCATCCTGCGACGCGTAGAACCCGCCCAGTTCGCGGTCGCTCATCGACTCGTCGATCCACGCAATCATCTCCCGCGCCACACGCGCACACTCTGCTGCGCCGGTCGTCTGGTAGGCGTGAACATAATTCTTCAGCAGCTCGGAGTTGTCGTACGACATCTTCTCGAAGTGCGGCACCACCCATCGTTCATCCACCGAGTAGCGATGAAATCCGCCCGCCAGGTGGTCGTAAACCCCACCCTTCGCCATCTTCTCCAAAGTGAACATCGCCGCCTGAAGACAGCGTTTCGACTGGGTGGAGGTCCGTCCTGCCTCATCCAGCAACAGATCCAAAGCACCTGAGTTGGGAAACTTTGGCTGCGATCCAAACCCGCCGTTGCGCGGATCGAACTGCTTGAGCGCCGCATCGATAATCTTGCCGACCAAGGCCTCGCCCGGATCCTTTGCGCTTCCGTCGAACGATTCGTTCTCCTTGATCGCGGCCATCACGCTCTCCGCTGAATCAAGTACATCGCCCCGTTGCTTCTGGAATGCCTCGGCCATGGTGAACAGCACACGCCGAAAGCTGGGCCGCCCATGCGCATCAACCGGAGGGAAATACGTGCCGGCAAAGTAAGGCTTGCCCTCCGGGGTCAGGAACGCGGTGAGCGGCCACCCACCCTGTCCGCTTACAGCCGCCGCCGCCGCCTGGTAGCGCGAATCGACGTCTGGCCGTTCGTCGCGATCGACCTTCACCGGCACGAACAGCTTGTTGATGATCTCCGCGGTCTCCGCATTCTCGTAGCTTTCGCGATCCATGACATGGCACCAGTGGCACCACACCGCACCGATATCGAGCAGCATCGGCTTATCTTCGGACTGCGCCTTCGCAAACGCCTCGGGTCCCCACTCGTTCCAATCAACCGGCTGGTGCATCGCCGTCCGCAGGTACGCGGAACGCGCCCCTGCCAAGCCATTCTTACCGCTTTCACTCATGCCTTCAGTCTATCGTCTGAGCACGGCATGTTGACCTCTTCCCGCATCGCCTATACAGTTCGGGAGTTGCCATTCTCTGAACCAGTCAGGACACAATGCCAAGCACAAATGTTGAAATCATCAAGGCTGTCTACGCTGCCTTCGCTGTGGGCGATGGCCCCGGCGCTTTCTCGCACATGAATCCCGCAATCGTCTGGAACGAAGCCGAGAACTTTCCGTATGCAGACCGCAACCCGTACATCGGGCCCGGCGCGATTGGCGAGGGCGTCTTCTTTCGCCTCGCGACCGAATGGGACAACTTCCAGGCGGTCCCGGCGGAGTTGATCGACGGCGGCGACACCATCGTCTCGCTCGGTCGTTATACCGGCACCTACAAGGCCACCGGCAAGGCGATCGACGCGCAATTCGTCCACGTCTTTCGCCTGGCCGACGGCAAGGTTACTCGGTTCCAGCAGTACGCCGACACCGCCCAGGCACAGCAGGTTATTCGGGCTTAGTGGCGCCGGCAGACTTCCCGAACGCACGTAAGCCGAATATCAGGCACACGGTTGTTGCGAGTGACAGAAAGGTCGGCGGGGGGCCGAACTCATACGCGATTGCCAGCCCCAGTCCAACGGTTTGCAGGACAGCCAGTCCGATGGCGATACCTTTCGTCTCTTGACTGGCCCGTCGAGCCATCGACGCCAAGATCCACGCCAGCCAGGAACAGAACAGGTAGAACGCGGTGATGAACATTCCAAAGCCTACATAGAACTCTCCATAGCTAGCTGTGCCGTGGCCCACCGCAAACCGGACCTTGTTCATGGAATTCCAAACCGCCAAGCCTTCCGGCGATGCGGGACGGAAGCCAAGAAAACCGTAGGTGTGCCCAAATGCGAACAGGAGCAAAATAACCGCGGCCGCACGAAACCAACGGGAGGCCTTCATGCTGGCCCCGTTTTAGAAAGGTAAAATCCGAAAGTCTGCATGTGCGGTAGTTTTCTGCCTACTCTCCGTTTGTCAATCAAATCCTGGCACTCCAGAAAAGAAAACGGCCCGAACCAAAGTTCGGGCCGTTCGCAATCTAACAACCGCGATCCTAGGGAGTAGCAGTCAGCGGCTTGGGTGGAGCGGGAGGCTTCGGAGCCGTCAACCCCGGGATCGAAGGAGGTGTCGTCACCGTTCCCGCCGCGGCATCGACCAGCGAAATGCCGTAGCGATCCAGCGTATTTGAAAGTATCTGAGCCAGAGACGCGCGATCTTTGGCATAGGCAGCGGTCGCCGAGATCAGGTTGTTTTCGCCTGTCGCGAGCGTCCTCTCCTGCTGCAACACATTTGCCGTAGTGGAAGCGCCGAGCCTGTACTTCTTCTGTTCGGCGTCCAGCGACTGCGCATTGAAGTCCCGAGATGTCTGGGCCGCGAGAACGTTAGCCCGGTCATTGGTCAACGCATACAGTCCGTTGATCACCTGAATCCGAATCTGCGTATAGAGCTGCTGGAGCCGCATCTGCGTCTGACGGTATTCCATCTGCGAGCGCGCCTGATCGGCCTGGGCTGTGCGGTTGCGAATCGGAATCGTGATGTTGATACCAACCCCATAGTCCGGATTCTTGGAGAAGAGATCCCCAATCACGCTCCCGTAACCCTGGCCGGTTGGGCATGGCACGGTCGCCGCAGGGACGCAACTTGCCGCCGAATTGAGACTACCGCCCAGTCCGCTCGAACCGTAGAAACTGAAGGCATCAATAATCGGCAGAAGACCATTCTTCTCGCCACGAATGGTGATCTGGTTATTGGTCATGTTGAGGACGGCCTGTTCGATCTGGGGATTGTTGGTGAAAGCCTCCTTCACCAAATCCTCCGTCGTCATATCCTCTTCCGGAATACGATCAAGGCCCACCCGGTCGGTCGGAACAACAGGCGCATTCGCCAGTTGCGGATCGTTCAGATTGCGTGCGATTGCCTGCTTCATCAGCAATTGCTGGTACTGCAGATTCGACTTCGAGGTCGTCAACGACTGCTTATCCGTCGCCACAGCCGAGTCCGACGTGATCACGTCGAGCGGGGCGAGTGTCCCGATCTCAAGCTGCTTCCGGTTGTCTGCCGTCAGCTGCGTTGACTGAGTCAAAGCGCGTTCCTTGGATTGCTCATCTTCATAAGCACTTACGAGCGACCAGTAGATGCTCTCCACCTGGGTGATCGTGTAGATGATCTGCTGCCGGAACGAGGCATCTGTGATGCGGCGGTTGTTGGTCGCTTCGATGATGAAGCGCCGGTTCAGCTTCGGCCCAAAGCCCTGAAGCAGGTGCTGGGTTACCTGTGCCCGGAAGGTAGAGGATAGCGACGGCGAGAAGCTCGATCGCTGGCTGTTGGTCGTAATCCGCGAGTTATTGAAGGTCAGGTTGAATAGCGTTCCGGTGCTGAAGCCTTGCTGATAGGTGGCGTTCCCCGTCAAAATATTCTGGTTGAGCTCGTTCGTTCCCGTAATAAAAGTGGTGGTCTGTGGGGTGGAGGCGCGCTCATACTGCAACGTTCCCGTGACGACCGGATCAAAGTTGTAAGGCTGTGGTCCGCCGCCGTTCGTGCTCAAGACGAGGCCCGAAGCGCCGGTTCCGGCACCGCCCGAGGCGCTCGAAGTGCCGCCGGGACCACCGCCGCCGCTGATGGTCGAGGTAGTTCCGCCGAGTGTGTTGGTGACCAGACCCGTCGACACGCCGCGGAAGGATGACCCCGCGCTGGTGCGCAGGATGTCCGTGTCGGCGATATCAAGGTTGATCCGCGCGATGGCGATATCGTAGTTATTTTCAAGCGCCAGAGTCACCGCGTCCGACAGGCTCAGATAGAGCTTTCCGTCGCGCATGAGGTCATCGAGCTTCGGCGTATTGCTCAGCCGGGGCATCGGCACGTCCGTCGGCTGGTAAGGCAAAAACGGCTTGCGCCATGAGTAAGAATTCAGGTGTGTATAGTCCTTTGCAGTGTCGCGCAGGAAAAGCGGCTCAGTCGCCTTAGGTTGCGGAGCCTGCGGCAGGCCGGCCTGTCCGGTTGTATCGTTCTGGATTGCCTGCGGGGCGGCTGCTTGAGTCGCACCCTGCTGCTGGGGGGCTGCCGCTTGCTGTGCAAAAACCTGCCCGGTCGTGCTCAGGAGCAGCAACGCGACGCTCGCCCCCGCCTTCAAGTCATTCAATCTCACGTAAGTTATCTCCAGCTTTCCACTTGCATCACGCCAGCAGTGCTCAACATCGTTCACCGCGATTCACGAACCGCTGCTCAAACCGTTCAGGATGATCAATAAGTAGACGTTCGCCGACCAACTCCAGACTCTAAAAATCCACTTGACTTTGGCGGACCCGCTGAACTCGCCTCCGTCCGCAAAAACCCGTGTACGGCAACCTACGCATCTCAACGCAAACTCGTTCCCTGAAACTTGATCGCATGGAACCGCTGATTGAGCGTTGAACTCAACTATACCAACCGCCGCCCCATCCCGGCTTGCGAGTTAACTATCTATAAGCGATTCACTCCGCGACGTGGTACTTTGCCAACATCCATGCAAGTCTGGAAACTCATCCTGTCGTACGACGGCACCAACTTTCACGGTTGGCAGGTACAGCCCTCGCTCAACACAATCCAGGGAACACTGGCCGACGCAATCCACCATATGACCGGCGAACGCGTCCTGCCGCAGGGATCCGGACGCACCGATACAGGGGTCCATGCGTTGGGTCAGGTGGCCACTTTTAAGCTCGCCGCTACCATTCCCCCCGCCAATATGGTGCGCGCACTCAACCAGGCACTGCCGCCCGCCATTCGTGTTTTGTCGGCGACCCACGCCCCCGAAGGCTTTCACGCGCGCCACAGCGCAATCCGGAAATCCTACGAATACCGCATTTTCCCGCGCGTCCCAGTTCTCCGGAGCGAACCGGATCGCATCTGCCCGCCACACGTGGCACCCTACGTCTGGGACTGTCCGTGGCATATCGACCTCGATCTGGCCCAGCGAGCCGCAGCCCAGATTGTTGGCGAGCATGACTTTACCAGCTTTGCCGCCGTCGACCCCGACCTCACCACCCGACTGGGCGCCGATCCAACCTCCGCCGTCCGCACCATCTTTCGCTCGCGGTGGCACTTTGAGTCAGGCATCGTCACCTACGGGGTCACCGGATCGGGATTTCTGCACCACATGGTCCGCAACTTGGTCGGGACCTTTGTGGACGTCGCGTCCGCTCGAATTCCTCCCAATTCCATCGCCGAAATTCTGCAGGCGCGCAACCGCTCCGCCGCCGGACAGACGGCGCCGGCACGCGGGCTCTTTTTGGTATCGGTCGAATACCCGGCGCAGGCGCAGCTCTGATGCCCCGCCTCTCGCCCCTCGCGACCGCCCACACCGCCCTGGCCCAGCACCGGATTTCCGCCCTGGCAGCCTGCCTGCCGGTTCACCGCGCCTTCCACTGGTTGCATCTGCACCAATCGCAACTGCGAAAGTGGCAGCTTGAAATGCTCGCGATCCCCGCACCCACGTTTCACGAGTCCGCACGCGCAGCCTGGTTTCTGGACCGGTTTCGCGCCCTTGGCCTCGCCAACGTTCACCTCGACGAAGCCGGCAACGCACTCGGCGAACTCCCATCCACCAATCCTGGGCCATACCTGCTCGTCTCGGCGCATCTGGATACCGTGTTTCCCGTCGGCACGGATACGGTTCCCCGCGAAGACGGCGCCCGAATTCTTGGCCCTGGGGCGTGCGATAACGCCGCTGGCCTGACAGCGTTACTGGCTCTGATCGCAGCAATGCGGTTCGCCAAGATCACCCCGCCCATGCCGATTCTGTTTGCCGCCAACGTCTGCGAGGAAGGCGAGGGCGACCTGCGCGGAATGCGCCATATCTTCCAGCAAGGAGCGGACAGGGGCCGGATCGCCGCCGCGATCGCACTCGAAGGTTCCGGAACCGGCGTGGCCGTGACCCAGGCGCTGGGGAGCCGGCGTTTTCGCGTGACGATCAGCGGCCCAGGCGGTCATTCCTGGTCCGACGCCGGAATCCCCAACCCCATCACCCTGCTCAGCCGGGTGATTGTCCAGATCGCCGATTTGCCGATCCTCAACGACGTTTGCCCCGGCGATGCGTGTAGCTTTAGCCCCGGAATCATCGGCGGAGGCATATCGGTGAACTCCATCCCGGAATCCGCCTCGGCGCTGTTTGACTTCCGCGCCACCCAGCAGACTGTGCTGGAAGCGATTGCGCTGCAATTGCCCGGCATTCTCAACGGCCTTCTACAAGCTCCTGCAACGTACACTCTGGAGCCGATCGGCGACCGGCCCGCCGCCACGCTGCCCGATCCGTCTCCGTTTCTGGACACACTCCGAGCCGTCGACCGCCACCTCGGCATCCGAACCGAGCTTCGCCTCGGCTCAACCGATGCCAATATTCCGCTCGCCCTTGGCATCCCGTCTGCGGCGCTCGCCAGCGGCGGAACCGGTGGCGGCATCCATACGCTGGGTGAGTGGTACGACCCAACTGGACGCGAAGTTGCACACCGACGCCTCCTTCTGGTGATTCTCGACCTCGCACAAAGTCTGATAGGGTGAGTCAGAATTATGTAACCGATCGGACACAATACCATGCGACGCTCCCCTGTCGACCGGCCGCGCGCTGTTACTCTGATTGCTGCGTTCCAGTTCCTCAAAGCCGCCTTTCTCCTGGTTGTCGCTGCATTTCTTTGGCTGGCTCCGGATGCCCTGCCCCACTCCGAGGGATACTCGCAGGTACTCTTCATCGCCGCGCATGGCAAGGACCTAAGCGGTATTCTCGTCCCAATTTTCGCCTGTTATCTGATCTACATTGGCTTCGGCCTCGTGCGGCTGCGCCCCAGCGTCAGAACAAATCTGGCGATCTCGTCCGCCATCACCATCGCGCTCTCGCTCCAGCGGCTTGGGCTGTTCGGCGAGTCGGATATGACCAGCGTTCTTGATCGCCAAACCCTCTACATCCTCATCCTGCTCGACTTCGCCATCTACATCTACCTCGTTTATCACCCAGGGATTACCAAGAGCTTCAACCCCGAAAAAAGGTTCCCTCAAGTACACTCGTAGCGTGAAGACCAAGCTCATTCTGCCCGTTCTCCTTGCCGTCGCTGCTGCCGCCCCGCAGGCTGCCTTAGCTCAGGACATCAGCCCGAATACCATCTACGTTCACGGGAATATCCTCACCGGTGCCCACCTCGTGGAGTCGGATACGTCCACGACACCGGCCCGCGTAACCGCAATGGCCGTGACCAATTCAACCATTACGGCGATCGGAACTGACGCAGAAATCATGAAGCTGCGCGGCTCCCGCACGCAGGTCGTCGACCTTGGCGGAGCCTTCACCATGCCCGGCTTCAATGACGCCCACACCCACATGGCAGGCGCGGGTCAGCAAAAGATGACCGTCGACCTGGACGGCACCACATCACTCGTGGACATGCAGCAGCGCATCGCCGCCTACGTCGCGACCACCAGACCCGGCCAGTGGATTCAGGGCTCAGGATGGGATCACACCAAGTGGGCGTCCAACACGCTCCCGAATCGAGCCGATATCGATAAAGTGACTGCTGGCCACCCCGCCGTCTTCTACCGCACTGACGGCCACATCGTGGTCGCAAACTCGGCCGCGCTGCTCGCCGCCGGTATCTCCTCGGCCACGACTGATCCCAACGGGGGCAAGATTGACAAGGATTCCAACGGAACCCCGACGGGCATCGTTCGCGAAACCCCGGCCGTGTCGATGATCTTCGCCAAAGTTCCACCGCCAGACCCCGCCACGCGGCGTAAAGCTCTCAACATCGCGATCGCCGACGCGCAGGCCAACGGCGTCACCAGCGTCCAGAACCTCAGCACCTGGGACGACTGGCTCGCGCTCGAGGCCATGGAAAAAGACGGAAAGTTGGATCTCCGGATTTCCTGCTGGCTGGACTTCGGAACGCCGCTCCCGACTCTGCAGAGCCGTCGCGCCAGTCACGATCCTGACGACCCGCTGCTGCATATCGGCATGCTGAAGGGCTACATGGACGGGTCGCTTGGCTCGCGGACCGCCGCCCTTGCGGAACGTTACGCCGACGACCCCAACAACTCCGGCATCCCGCGTTACGAGCAGGACAAACTCAACGACATGGCAACGCAACGCGCGGCGGCGGGCTTTCAACTTGGCTTCCACGCCATCGGTGACGAGGCCAACCACATTGCGCTCAACGCCTTCGAAGCCGCCGAGCAGGTCGCTGTCCCGGCGACACATCCCGCGACCGCGACCAGCAGTGACCCTCTGATGGTGGTAGCTTCGGCGGCTGCGTTTTCGACCAAGGACCTCCGCTTCCGGATCGAGCACGCCCAGGTCCTGCTCCCCGGCGACTTCGACCGCATGTCGAAACTCGGCGTCATCGCCTCCATGCAACCCTCGCACCTGCTCACCGACATGAACTGGGCCGGCGCCCGCCTGGGTCCCGAGCGGAGCAACTACGCCTACGCCTGGCGGAGTATGGTTGACCACCACATCACTCTGGCCTTCGGGACGGACTACCCGGTCGAACCGATCAGCCCGTTCCGTGGTCTTTACGCCGCCGTTACGCGGATGAACGAAGCCGGAACCAAGAGCTTCGTTCCCGAAGAAAAGTTGACCGTTGCTGAGGCGATTTACGCCTACACCCAGGCCCCGGCCTTCGCCGAGTTCCGCGAGACGCGTAAAGGCCGCCTCGAACCCGGCTTCCTGGCCGACTTCGTCATCCTCGACCACGACTTGATGGAAGCGACGCCGGAACAGATCCTGCACACCAAGGTCCTGCGCACCGTCGTCGGCAACAAAACCGTCTACGCCGCCAAGTAATCGGGTGCCCCATCCTCACGACGGTTTTATCGTCGTAGGGTGGGGTATCGAGCCCACGGCTCGACCGTCTTCCGCCTGTAGCCCCGCCAACTCTCATGTCCAAGCGAACCCTCGCCCATCTCCTGCTCCTCGCCACAGCCCTCGTCTGGGGAGCCACCTTCTCGCTCGTCAAAGCGGCAATCGCCGACATGTCCCCCCTGCTCTTCAACCTTCTGCGGATGATCCTTGCCAGCGTCATTCTGGTCGTTATCAATCGTCACCACCTCCGCCAAGTCACTCGAACGCAGCTACTCGCAGGTGCCTTCGCCGGTCTGTTCCTCGGGGCCGGATACCAGTTCCAGACTCTCGGCCTCGCCCACACGGCGCCTGCCAAATGCGCCTTCATCACCGGAATGCTGGTCGTCCTGGTCCCGGTCTTCACCCTGATCCCAGCAGTGCGGCCTGCGGGAACGCCCCGCCCTACGGTTCTTGCCGGGCTCGGCACACTACTCGGCTTCGCAGGCCTTGTGCTGATCACGACGCCTGCCGGGACGGTCCTTCACAACCTCGTCGCGAGTATCGCTCCCGGCGACTTGATTGCCTTTCTCGGCGCGGTCGCCTTCGCGGCCCATCTCCTTACTCTCGCCCACTCCTCCCGCTCCATGCCTGCAGGCTTGCTCGCGACCCTCCAGGTTTCCTTCGCCACCCTCACGATGCTCGTCACCCTTCCGTTGGAGCACGCGCATGCCGCCTTCACGCCGCCCGTGATCCTCGCCCTCGTCGTCTGTAGCTTGCTCGGCACTGTCGCCGCCTTTACGATCCAGAGCTTTGCCCAGCAGGTCCTACCCCCCACCCACACCGTCCTGATTCTCACCTTCGAACCCGTCTTCGCCTGGCTCACATCTTTGATCTTCTTCCATGAAGCGCTGGGCGCTCGCGCACTCTTGGGAGCCGGACTCATCCTTGCTGGCATCGCCCTGGTCGAGTTGATACCCGGACCGAACGCCACAGAGATTCCGGCATAAAAACTTCGCCTAATTTATTAGTTGACCTTTCCAAAACTTCTCCGTCCAACCTTCAATTGCGAGTTCGCCTGCGTCTGACGCATCGATCAACGCATCTATACTTATGTTGCCGGGTTAATCCTGTTGAACCACCGAAGTATCACCGAAAGAATCAACTACGAGGTCTGATCCACTCATGGAAACGTCCACCAGCCCCACTCTTCTCAGCCGCGCGCGGGCCAACCGCCTTGCCTCCACCTTCACCCTGCTCACGACGCTGACCGTCGGCGTTCTGGCCGGTTCGGTCCTCACGCGCGACGTCGGCGCGAAGGAGCAGAAGGTCGACACCTCCGACGCCCGTCCGCTCGTCATCCCTGACCCCAAGACCCTTTCGAATGGCTTCTCCACGATCGTCAAGCAGGTTGGTCCGGCCGTGGTAAACATCAACACCGAGACCATCGCCAAGAAAGCCGCCGTAACGTCAAAAACCCGTCGCATGCCGCGGGGCGCGAACCCCAACGGTGACCAGGGCGACATGCAGGACTTCTTCAACAAGTTCTTCGGCGGCCAGGGCGGCGACGGTGAGGACGATCCCGACGCCCTGGGTGGCGAGCGCCAGGCCCTCGGCTCCGGCTTTATCGTCGACCCGCGCGGCTATATCATCACCAACAACCACGTCGTCGACAAGGCCGACAAGATTTTCGTGAAGCTCGCTGGCGACCCGGATGACGGTCAGCGCCTCCAGGGCCGTCCGGCCACCGTTATCGGCGTGGATCCGGAAACCGACATCGCCGTCATCAAGATCGACACGAAGACGCCGCTTCCCACCATCAAACTCGGCAACTCGGACTCCGCCGAAGTGGGTGACTGGGTGCTGGCGATCGGCAGCCCGTTTGGTCTATCGCAGACCGTCTCTGCAGGAATCGTGTCGGCCAAGAATCGCTCCATCGACGACCGCGATCCTCAGTCCGGGCTATTGAAGCAGTTCCAGAAGTTCATCCAGACTGACGCCGCCATCAATCCCGGCAACTCCGGTGGCCCGCTGGTCGATCTGGCAGGCAACGTGGTTGGCATGAACACCGCCATCTACACCCAGTCCATGGGCTCGCAGGGCGTCGGTTTCGCCATGCCGTCGAACATCCTGGCTAAGGTCTACAACGACCTGATCGGGGCGACCCATAAGGTCATTCGCGGTTCCATCGGTATCCAGTTCCAGGCTTCCACGGCATCGGCGGTCAGCCGTGTCTACGGCTTCGCAAACGGCGGAGTGATCGTGGGTCAGGTGACCCCGAATGGCGGCGCAGCTAAGGCCGGGATCAAGCCACAGGATATTCTGGTCAGCATCAACGGGCACCAGATCAAGGATGGCGACGACCTGGTCAACGACATCTCCGCCCGGGCCGTTGGCTCGTCCGTCGAGATCGGCTACCTGCGCGACGGCGTCAAGAAGACGGCCAACGTCACCATCGGCGACCGCGCCAAGGTCTACGCTGAAGTCGCCGGAACCGACGCTGAACCGGATACTCCGGCGTCGGTCGACGCTGGGCAATCCAAACTGGGCATTACGGTCAGGGCGGTGCCAGCAGCGATTGCGTCGAAACTGGGGATCACGGGCGCGGTCAGCGTCGACTCCGTAACCCCGGGCTCGTTCGCGGATGAAATCGGTCTGGGCAAAGGTACGCTCATCGTCGAAATCAACCGGCAACCTGTCACCGATGAGGCCAGCTACCGCGCAGCGATCGCACGGATCAAGAACGGTGATGACGTGGTCTTTGTCGTACGCGATCCGCGCAATACCAAGGGTGGCAACAGCTTCGTTGGAGGAACCCTGCGCTAGCCGACTTGCCCTGACGGATAAAGGGGGCTGCCCTGCAACTCGGAGCAGCCCTCATTCCCTATGGGAACTTTATCCACAGGCGAAATAAACTTTGTTCGCAAGGCAACCTTTCTCCTTGCCTTTCTATTACTCAGGCGATACTCTGAATTCGATAATCGACAAAAAATGTTGACTCTTAATCGATACTTTAGTTCGAGGGCCATCTCAGGCATGCGGATTCTTCATACTGGCACCATCGCCACTCTTCTGCTCGTCGCCACTTCTCTGCCCGCTGCAATGCCCCGGGTGCGACGTGGACCAACAGCCTCTCGCGTTTCCAAGCTCAAGCCCTCACCCAAGACAAAAGCCAGCGCCCAGAGCATCGGCGCGGAGCGAGCCACGCAGATTCAGCAGGCCCTGATCAAGGCTGGTTATATGACCGGTACACCATCCGGTGCATGGGATGCCCAGACCCAGGCAGCCATGGAAAAGCTACAGTCGGACAACGAGTGGCAGACGAAGCTCGTTCCTGACTCTCGCGCCATCATCAAGCTCGGCCTGGGCTCAAGCACGACCAGCACCATGGCCTTGGGGAACCCGGCTTCCGATGAAGTTGAAACTCCGGCAACGCCGGAAACCAACGCCATTCCGACCAGCAAGTAAGCTTCCTCAATGGAAAAACCAGGCCTAGCGTTGGCCACCCACCAAGAACAGTGTGTCCACCACGTCCTCGGGCCCCGGCGGCAAGTTCCCAATCCCCTGCGTCGCCCCCGACTCCAGCCACATGCGCAGCCAATAATACTGGTGCACCCGCACCAGCCTGGTCGCGAGCGGCTGGCTCTGTTCAACCGCCCGAACAATCCCATCGGCAAGTCCATCGCGATCAGCTACGAGCTTCATGTGGACCGGCACTCCTTCCGCCGCCAATACGGCTGACCGAGCGGCTTCAAACTTCGTCCCCGGCAGCAGGCCGCTCTCCACCTTCAGCCCGGACATTTGCTCCACACCCAACGCCACCGCTGCGTTCGGCCGCTCTTCAAACGCCAGATAAAGCAGCCTCGAACCGGCCACCCGCAGCGGCACCATCCCAAACTCCGCCACCATCCGCTTCGGCATGACGAGCGCCATAGACGCTGCGGAAAATCCATCCATGCCAAGGACCGGGCAGCTCCATTGCACGCCCAACCCACGGGCAATTCGATCTTCCGGCAACCCGCAGCTCTGGGTCAGCCAATCCCCGATACGCCCCCGCCCGCTTGCACGCTGGGCGTCCAGTGCAGACCGCAGCTGCGGATGCGAGATCCATCCCTGCGCCAGCAACACCAGGCCCAATGGCACACGATGCCGGTGCGACGTCGTTTCATCAGCCACGATCCCTTCGCCGGTCTCACGACGGACCACAGAATTCACCAGTGCCTTCAAGCACTTCTGGCTGCAAGCCCACTCTCGCTCCAAGATCGGACGCCGCCGACTTTTCCATGGCATCGTCCAACCGCCGCCGCAGCCGGGAGCCCCGCACATGCGATCCGCCTCGTTCGGAACTCGTTTTCCCGAAGTCGGCAGATAGCGATCCCGGCCAAAGAGCGCCGCGTCCGCCTGTTCCCTCTCCACGGTCCCGCCGATCTTTCCTAGAATAGGCATCGAATGCTCTCCAACCGCAGTTGCGGCGTTGCTACTTCCGTAATGCGCAAGGCGAAGTTGCCGCTGGCAACCACGACTTCGCCCCGGGCGACGATGCGGTCGCCGACAACCAGGTCGACCGGCTCCGATACATGCCGGTCCAGCTCCACCACGTCCCCCGGCCCAAGTTGCAGAACCTCGCGGAGCTGCATTTCCCGCGATCCGAACTGCAGCGTCGCTTCAAGCTCAATGTCGTTCAGCAGCCCGATTGCGGGCTCGCCTGCGGGCTCCGGCTCTTCATCAAATCCCGGTGTCGGGTCATGCGCCGCTTCTGGGTCTTCCGCCGCTCCGTCAATCGTCATAGCGCCCGCCTCATTGCGTCATCTCTGGGTTCTCGGCTCCGCGGTCCGGACGCATCATCGGTTCCATGCGCGCCCCGCGATGCTCGCCCATCCGCACAGGCCGGGCCCTGCCAAGTGCCAGCCCGCCTATGCGCAACTCAGCCGCCGCGTGCCGTGGTATTGGGAGACGCAACACTTGCCCGACAGCCAAAGCGGATAGTTCCTGTGCCCGTAACCGCACGGGGGGAAATTGCAGGACCGCACCGACGGCCGCCTCGCCCATCAATTCCAGAACTCTCGTCTTCATCTCCGCCGACCTGCGCCTCGGCCTCGATGTTTCCGCAATCAGTTGCCGCAGGATTGTATTGAGCACCACTGAGGGCAAACAGAGGTTGATGACACCGCGCGCCTCCGGCATGGTCACCTCGAAGCACACGCACAAGGTCTTCTCTCCGGCTGGCATTATGCGAGCCACCTGCGCGGACGATTCGCGACGCTCAAATTGCATCGTCAGTCCCACCGGCGTCCAGGCTACGTTCAGCTCCTTCACGATCATCTGCAGCACCGAAACCATGATCAGGTCTTCGATATCGGTGAGCGGTCTCTCCTGCTCGGCTTTGCCGGTGCCGCCCAACAGCAGATCCACGATGGGCGACGCCAGAGCCAGTTCCACTTCCAGCATCCCCGGAGCGCCCAAAGGCTCCAGTCGAACGGACGAGACGTAGGCTTTTTCAGGAATGCGATCGACATACTCGCTGTACGGCATCTGCTCCGCCGAGGCCAGGTCCACCTGAAACTCAGTCCGCAACCACGCACCCACCGTATGCATCAGGTTGCGCGCAAACAGATCGTTCACCGTCCCGATCGCCCGCATCTGGTCGGTGGAAATCTGACCGGCGCGGCTAAAGTTATAAACCTCTACCTCATTCTTCATGACCGGCGGTATTGCAAATTCGTCCACATCAACCATAGCCGACGCAAACAACTCGTCGATCGCCTTTTGCCCAAGCACCTTCTCCATCGCTGGCCCCTTGCCTCTTACCGTTTCTTACGCTTCAAGTCGACCGTGCCTTGAGGCTTCAGACTCGCCAATGCGGCGCGCAGCCGAACCACCGCCGCCGAATGAATCTGCGAGACCCGCGACTCCACGACGCCAAGGGTCAGGCCGATCTCTTTCATCGTTAGTTCCTCGTAGTAGTAAAGCGTCAGCACCATCCGCTCCTTCTCCGGCAGATCTTCGATCGCATCCGCCAGCCGCTGCTTCATCTCGCCCTTCAGACAGCGGAAGAGCGGATCATCCTCCGGCGCACCCGGCACATACGAAAGCTCTTCATCGCCCGAGTCTTCAGTCCGCTCCATGTGGAGGCTGCCGATCTCCAGGCCCTTCAGGTCTCCCAGCAGAGTCTGAAAATCCGACAGCGAGACTTTCATCTCGTCGGCGATTTCGGGCTCGGTCGGCGCTCGTCCCAGCCGCTGCGTGCTCGCGCGAATCGCCTCTTCCACCGCTCGACCTTTGCGCCGCAATTCGCGCGGGCTCCAGTCCAGCGTGCGCAGCGAGTCCAGAATCGCGCCGCGAATCCGGAACTGCGCGTAACTCTTAAACTGAACCTTCTTGTTATGGTCGAATTTGGAGAACGCATCGATCAACCCGACCACGCCCGCCGATACAAGGTCATCCAGTTCGACATGCTGCGGTAGCCGTTCGTGGATTCTGCGCGCCAGGAATCGCACCGTCGGCAGATGTTCCATCAGCAAGGTCTCGCGCTCGGAAGCCGGCATTGCGTCCAAACCCGTACCGCCGGCACTGCTCCGCGCACCCTGGGCCGGCCCGTAACCCGACACCGCCGGAAGCTCCGTCAACACCCCATCCATCAGCCCATTGCTCATTGCCGCCTCGCCTTTGAATCCGCCCAGTAAACCAACCGGCATCGTGTTTCCCATTGCAGCTCCCGTCCTGATTCCTGATGCTCAAACCCCTGCCTTAACCCAGCGTCCCGACGCTCCGAACCCGTACTTCCGGCGGAATCTCCACCGGCGCAAGAACAGTGATCTTCGGGACAAACGGTTCCAGCCACCGGCGTACGTGATAGCGGGCCGGTGAAGGACAGAGAAGCACGGGGATTGCCATCGACGAGCCGCCGCCGGTTAGGCGTTTCACAGACTCCAGCAGCTTGCGCAGATACTCACCCTGACCGCCGGCCCTGGGCGAGCCGTCGCCAAGCCGCGCGGCGGCCTGCGGGTCGAACGTGGCCACCAACTCGGCTTCCAGATTCTGCTCGATCATCAGCACCCGCAAGCCACCTTCGGCGTCTAGGAGCGGATGCACCAGCCCACGCCCCAGCGACTGTCGAACGCTCTCCACTAAATGAACGACGTTCTTCGATTGCTGCGCAGCTTCCACCAGGACCTCCAGGATCGCCCCCAGGTCGCGGATGGACACCTGCTCCCGCAGCAACTGTTGCAGCACTTTCTGCACCTCGCCCAGCGTCAAAAGCTTGGGCACCAGTTCCTCCACCAGCTTCGGATGGCTCTCGTTCATCGTGTCCAGCAGCCGCTTCACCTCCTGCCGCCCAAGCAGCTCGTGGGCGTGTCGGCGGATCAGCTCCCCAAGGTGCGTGCCGATCACCGTCGTCTGGTCGACCACGCTGTATCCCGCCGCCAATGCCTGCTCCTCCAGTCCACGCTGGATCCAGCGCGCCTGCACGCCAAACGCTGGTTCCCGGACCTCTAACCCCGGCAACGCCCTCGCCCTGGGGTCGGAGTTCACCGCCAGCATGCAGTTCGGCTCCGTCTGCCACCGGGCAATCTCGATCCCTCGCAGACTGACCGTGTACTCCCTCGGCTTCAACCGCAGATTATCGGTAATGTGTACCGGCGGCACCACAAACCCCAGTTCCGTAGCCAGATGCCGCCGCAGCGAACGCACTCGGTTCAGCATCTGGCCGCCCTGCCCCTCCTCCACCAGCGGGATGAGTTGGAACCCAATCTCCAGTGTCAGCTCGTCCATCTTCAGCAGGCTTGCGAGGTTTTCCCCGCCCGCAGCCGCATCCGCCTCCTTACCTTTTTGCTTGTCTGTTGTCTGCGCAGCAAAAGAATCTGCGTCTTCCTCAACCTCTGTAGCCGGAAGGCTCCGGGCCACCATTGCCACGCTCGCCGCCATCAGGAGAAACGCCATCTTCGGCAGGCCGGGAATCAGCGCCAGCAGCAGCATGACACCGCAGGCAATCCACAACGTATTGCGCCGCTTCAACAACTGCGTGCCAAGCTCGGCATCCAGTTGGCCGGAGCTTGAAGCCCGCGTGAGAATCATGCCGCCTGCGATCGAAACCAGCAGGCTCGGTATCAGCGTCACCAGGCCATCGCCAACGGTTAGAACCGTATAAGTCTTCACCGCCGTCGCCAGGTCAACGCCTTGCTGCAGCGTTCCAATTACGATCCCTGCAACGATGTTGATCGCCGTAATCAATATTGTCGCCATCGCATCGCGCTGGTTGAACTTCGCCGCACCGTCCATCGAGCCGTAGAACTCGGCCTCCCGCGCGATCACCTCGCGCCGCTTGCGTGCGCCCTGCTCGTCGATCAACCCGGCGTTCATGTCCGCGTCGATCGCCATCTGTTTGCCCGGCAGCGCATCGAGTGTGAACCTGGCGGTTACCTCGGCCGTCCTGACCGCGCCGTGCGTGATCACCAGAAACTGAATCGCCACCAGCGCCAGAAACAGCACAAACCCGACGACATAATTCCCACCGACCACGAACTGACCAAACGCTTCGATCACGCCACCAGCCGCGTGTGTCCCCTCATGACCGTGCAGAAGAATCCGCCGGCTGGACGCAATGTTCAGGCTTAGTCGAAACAACGTCAGCAATAAGAGCAGCGTCGGAAAAACGGAGAAGTCGACGGCCTTGCGCACCTGAATTGCCGTCAAAAACACGATCACCGCCGCAGTAATCGACGCGGCCAGCAAGACATCCAGCACAAAGCCTGGAATCGGCACCAACATGACAAACACCATGCTGATCGCGACACCCGGCAGCAACACACCCCTAAACCTGTTCAAGTCTTCCTCCGCCTCTCTCTGTGAACCTCTGCGCCCACTGTGTTCGTCTTGCCTTACCGTCCACGCATCCGCTCTTCCCGCGCCTTCTCTTCCACCTTCTGCCGATACAGATAGGCCAGAATTCCCGCTACCGCCGCGTACAGCTCAAACGGAATCGACTGCCCCGGCTCGACAGCTCTGTACAAACTCCGCGCCAGGGGCGGGTTCTCGATCATCGGAATCCCCGCCCAGCGCGCCTCTTCGCGAATCGCTGCCGCATGCAGGTCGCGCCCCTTCGCCAGCACCGTCGGGGCGTTCATCGTCTCGAAGCTAAACTCCAGCGCCACCGCATAGTGGGTCGGGTTGGTGATCACCACGCTCGCCCGCGAGATGTCGGCCTTCACCTTCCGCCGTCGCATCGCGTTCTGCGCCTGCCGGATGCGGCCCTTCACCTGCGGATTACCCATCGCCTCCTTTACTTCATCCTTCTGCTGCTGCTTGGTCATCTTCATGCGCTTGTTCCACGCGATCCATTCCACGGCGTAGTCCAGCCCGCTCCACCCAAGCGTCACCCAGGCTGCATCGAGCGCAAGCCCATACGCCGCACTGAATGCAGCCGGCAGCCGTGCGGTGCTCATCACCGGCATCGGGACCATCAGCGCCTTCAACGCAACCCACCCAAACACCACCATCGCCGCAGCCGGAACCAACGACTTCACCACCCTCGTCAGGCTTTTCAGACTGAACATATTGCCCAGGTTCGCCATCGGGTTCAGCTTCGAGAACTTCATCCCAATCGCATTTGGATGGATCTGAAATCCACCACCCTGCGCGAGTCCGACTCCCAGCGCACCCGCAAAGCTCGCCGCCATCACCATCCCCAACGGTAGAACCGCGGGCGCCATCATCTGGCGAAACGCCATCACCCACTGCATTTCGCCGACATCGACCCTTACCGCCGCTGCATCCAGACTCTGCTCAAAGGCAGCCCGCCAATCCCCTACAAAACTCTTGGCTACCGCGCCCACCGCAAGCACACCCGCCATCATCGCGACCGCACTCAGCAGCTCGCGGCTATGCACGCGATCACCCTGCTTGCGGGCTTTGTCTTTGTGTTGCGCTGATCCGGCTTCTGTCCCTTTTTCAGCCATTCACCAGCAACTTCCCTGCCGCGTCCAACAGCGCGGCGAAATGTCGTTCGATCCAGCCCGGCCACACGGCCAGGCTTCCAATCAAAACCACGTACGACGAGAGCGTCTTCAGCGGAATCCCCACCACCTGCGCGGGCAGCATTGGAGCCAGCCGGCTCACCATGCTCACCGTCATCTCCACCACCAGCGCCGCAGCCATCACCGGAGCCGCAAGCTGTAGTCCGGCCAGGAAGATTCCGCCAGCCATCGCGGCCAGCGCAGCGCCTGTCTTCGCCTGGATCACGGCGTTCCCCACCGGCACCAGCGCGAAGCTTCTTACCATCGCTTCCAACAGCACACGATCCAACCCAGCCCCAAGGATCACCAGTACACCCAGCCAACCCAGCATCTGCCCAAGTACCGGCGTGTCGACATGGGTGTTAGGGTCCAACAGGTTCACGAGCGAGAAGCTGAAGCTCATACCCAGCAAGGTCCCCGCAAAGACCAGCGCCTCCGACAGCATCATCAGGCTCAACCCAAACACCAGCCCGACACCAAGCTCCCCCGCAATGCTGGCCAAGCCAATCTCCGCGTGGGCTCCAGGCACGGCCGCAACAACCGGTGCCAGCAAGATGGTAAGCGCGAACACGAACCCAGCCTTGATCCTCGGGGCGATCGCAGCTGAACTGAAGACCGGTGCAAAGACCATCAGGCCGCTCAGCCGCATCGCCACCAACATTCCCGCTGTCAGGAACTGCTCCCAATCACGCACAGAACCCCTATCCCAGGAACCGGTGAAAGTCCGAAAACAAGCCCAGCGTGTACGCCACGAGCCGATGGATGGTCCACGGCATCGTAACCATCGTCACCACAAACACAGCTGCCAGCCGAGGCACCGCCGTCAGCGTCTGCTCCTGCACACTCGTCAGCGTTTGCAGCAGGCTCACCAGCAACGAAACTGCAGCCGCCGAAATCAGCAGCGGTGCGCTCAACAGCATCGCCTCCGTCAACAAATGCCGCATCAACTCCACCGTCTGATCCGACCCCATCACCCCTCCTAGAAGCTCTTCAACAAACGGTCCGCCAGCAAGTTCCAACCATCCACCATGACGAACAGAAGAATCTTGACCGGAGTCGAGATCACCACTGGCGGCAGCTGCAACATACCGATCGAGGTCGTCACGCTTGCGACCACCAGATCAACCAGAAGAAACGGAAGAAACAGCACCGCCCCAATCTGGAAGCCAGCCTTCAACTCGCTGAGCATGTACGCCGGAACCACTACTTGAATCGGCAGTTCGGCTCTCGATGCGGGCCGCGTCGCCATTCCCGCTGCAACAAACACGGCAAGATCTTTCTCCCGCGCGTACCGCAGCATATAGGTCTTTACCGGCTCCATCCCGCGTTCCAGGGCGACCTCTCCCGTAATCGTCCCTTGCCGGTACGGCGTGGTAGCCTTCGTCTCGACTTCCGTCAGCACAGGCGCCATCAGAAACCACGTCATCATCAACGCCAGACCCATCAGAACCTGGTTGCTTGGCGCGGTCTGCGTGCCTAGTGCCTGCCGCAGAAAATGGAACACCACCAGTAGCCGCACCATCGGCGTCATTGCCAACAGCAGCGCGGGCAGCAGCGTCAGCAACGTCAACCCCACGACGATCGCCCACGGCGAACTGCCACCATTTTCCAGCGCCGACGCAATTGAATCCGTGCCCGCCTTCGGGGCTGGAGCCAGCTCTGCGATCACCTTCTTCTTAGCCGCAACTGGATGATTCCGAGCCTCCGCACGCTGCGCCCGCACCTCCACCATCCTTCGCGCACTCGCTTCAACGTCAGCCTGATTCATGCGCACCGGCTCCGCCCACGCACACCCCGCAAGCAGCAACACGGCCAGCGCTACCGCCCGCCTCACTTGCCTTCTCCCTGTTCAGTCACCTGGAGGTCAGGCCCGCCAGGCACTACGCGACGCTCTACGCGCGTGATCGTCTGAACGCTTTCGGCACCGGTCCCAACCAGGTACTTCTCTCCGTCACACGTCACCAGCAACAGCTGTTTCTTCGCGCCCAGCGGCAATGTCTCGACCACACGCAAGCGACGCGCCTTCACATGCGAGCCTCCAAGCCATGCACCGCCCGCAAGGTCAACGATCCACTCCATTGCGCGGCTTATCAGGCCGGACTGCACCTTCGCCTTCGATCTCCCATTCGGTACAAGGTGCATGCTCGAACCCTCATTTCGCATCGTTATGCCAACCGGGTCAGTCGGATCGCCATCCGCTGTTCCACCACTTCAAACTCGCTCCAGCTCAGATGGATCGAGCCGATCTTCAACGGCACATCCTCAGAGCCGGGCCACTCGCTGACGACAATCTGGCCCGGATGCAACCCCAGCAGGTTCTTTACCTTGAACCCTGGCAGCGGAATCGCCGCCGTCAGCCGCATCGGCAGTCTGGCCAGAAGCGGCCAATCGGGATGGTGCTCAATGGCCTCCATCCCAAACGAAGCTGGCACACTTCTTTCGGGCGTTGTGGTGGCAAGTTCAGTGGAGGCTACATCGGGAAGGGTCGTTGCCATCGCGTCTACCTCTGCACCAGAAATTCCGTAAACATCACGTCCATCACCTTTACCTCGGGAGCATGCGCTGTCAGCGCTTGACGCAACTCAGTCTTCAACTGCTCCTTGCCCTCGGGCGATAGCAGCCGCTCGCTCGTCTCCTGGCCCATCACCCCGAGCGCAATATCGCGCATCTTCACTTCGCCCTCGTTCACCACAACCTTGCCTTTCTCCGGCGGCTTCTCTTCCTTCGGCTTGGCGTCCTTGGGTGGCGGAGGATCCTCCACCTGCACCACCATCACGACACGCAGATAGCCCCCGCCCGCTCCATCCGCAAGGTTCACCAGCAGTGGCTCAAAGAGCACCATCTTCGTCTTCACCGGTTCAGGTTTCACCGCCGCGACGGGGGCCGCCGCGACGCCCGGAACGGCAAGCCGCCCCGTCTTAGACAGCCAGTAGACCGCGCCGCCAACGGCACCCAGCACCAGCAGCACGGTCACCAGCATCACCACAACCAGCGTGATCAGCCCGACTCCGCCTTTGGCCGCAGCAGTCTCGGGCTTCGCTACTTCGCTCGCTTCTCTCGCATCGCTCATCGTGACGGTGAAGAATGCACGAGCGGGTCCAATCCCGCGCCCGCTTCATTAGGGATGGTTCATACAAAAAAAGCGGCCGGCGAAGTCACTCGCCGACCGAAGACAAACCAAACTTGAACCCATCTACCGAATCATCGCGATGGCCTGCTGCGTCACCGAGTCGAACGTCGTTACCGTCTTCGAGTTCGCCTCAAACGCGCGCTGTGCCACGATGAGATTAGAAAACTCTGCCGAAATATCTACGTTAGATTGCTCCAGCGCATCCCCATCAATCGTCCCGCGCCCGCCCACATTCGCCACGCCAATCGACACCGTTCCCGACACGTTCGTCGCCACGTAATCATTGGACCCAGCCCGGACCAGGCCCGCCTGGTTCGCCACCATACCCACGGCTACCTGGCCCACGTCGGTCGTCTGTCCGTTGCTGAAGGTCGCCGAGATCACACCGTCCGAGCTGACGGTAAATCCCTTGTAGGCGCCAGCAGCAAATCCATCCTGCGTCGTAGCTGTGGTATTCGATGCGGCCGCCGTCTGCACGATCGTCGCCACACCGGCACCGCTGTACAAATTGAAGTTAAACGTCAGGGGCTGGGCTCCATCCGTCAAGCCCGGGAACGATACGCCTGCCACATTCGCCGCCGGGGTAACCAGCGTCCCCGAGCCATTGAAGGTGAGCGTCCCCGTATTGTTCACCGGCGTTCCGGTCGCCGCGCCCGCCGGCAACGTGATCCCGTAGGTCCACGTCGTCGCACTCGTCTTGGTGTACGTCACAGTTGCCGGTTGAGCCTTGCCCAGCGAATCATACAGCGTCACCGGAGAAGAAAACGTAGCTCCCGTTGCGGCAGTGGAGTCGAGAGTCGTCGTCATCGCTACATTCTGTGTACTCTGCGCCGGTTGATTCGTCGTAATCGGAATCTGGAGTGGAATCAGACCACCACTAAGATTCACAACTCCATTGGTCGCTCCGTAGCCCATTACATTTTCGCCGTTGGCGGTGATCAAATTCCCCTTGAGATCGACTTGAAAATTCCCCGCGCGGGTCAGCGACAGGTTAGACCCCTGCTGCACCATGAAGAACCCATTGCCGCTCAGCGCCATGTCAGTCGAGCTTTGCGTGGTCGTCAAACTCCCTTGGCTGAAGTCGGACGTAGTCCCCGAGACTCTGGTCCCAACCCCGACCTGCAACGCATCCCCCGAGCCCGCCGCACCGATGTGCTGATAGAAGAGATCCGAAAAGGTGGTCGACTGCTTCTTGAAAGCCGCCGTGTTCAGATTCGCAAGGTTGTTACCGATCGTGTTGAGTGCAACTGTATCGGCCTGCAGGCCGGTTAGAGCGATCGAAAAGTTAGGCATTGCATCTCCTCAAAATCATCGTTCAATTTGGTACTGTGACTGTTACATAATGAACTTCAGCTTCCAATCAGGCTCGGCGCCGTGACTCCGCCGGTCGGCGGCGTCGCTGTTCCAAGTCCCGACAGGTCCTGGTTGATCTGGATCAACTGCTGCAGACTGTTCACCCCAACCAACTGCTGGATGTAGGCATTCGGATCGGTCGGCTGAGTCGGGTCCTGGTTTTTCATCTCAGTCACCAGCAGAGTCAAAAAGTCGTTCGACGATATCCCCTGCTTGTCTGTGCTGCCCACGGTTCCTGAGGTTCCGGTTGCCGCTGCATGCGCCTTCACCAGACTCTGCGCCACTGTTGCACTCGCCTTCGGATCAACTGCACTCAAATTCATCCTCGTCCTTTCATATGGAACCGTAACCGAACATATTGTTTTCAGACCCGCACATTGACCCAGCCGCCGCTGCCATTTCCGCGAGCCATCCACGGTTGACCAATCGCCATCGGCCCAACACTCACACTGAAGTCGCTATCCAGAAGCGCGCTGCCACGCCGTCCGTCCGGCACAGGAAAATTCGACTCCCTGCCTCGTTGATTCTGCCCGGGCTGCGACCCTCCGGCCGCACCAGACCCTCCACTCAACATCGAATCCTGTGCTGCCGCGCCCTTCTCCGTCGCATTCACCACCAGCGAGCCCACGCCCACTCGCTCCTCCGCAAGGTAAGCCGAGATGGCAGGTAACTCCTTGTGCAGACCCTCCGCCGCACTCGTAGACGAAGCAACCACAGAAGCCGCAACCTCACCCGCCGGCCCGAGCTCCGCCCGAACCCGGAGCCAGCCATGCGAGCCGCTCTCCAATCCAATCTCCAGCACATTCGGAGTAGCGGTCATCGTCCGCAGATCAGTATTTTGAGGCGCAGTATCCACGAGGGGTCTGGTGCTTGATACCTCCACGTGCTTCTCATTTGAAGCCGATGACGGCGGTGTCGGCGCATGATTAGAGCCGGTCGGGGCGCTCGCGACGGACACTCCTACCGCGCCTGAAGCAATCGTTCCATGGCCCGCTTCATGCCGCGCCACGGGCTCGACCACCGCCACAATTCCCGCACTTGGTACCTCGTCGGCTCCAGCGGCGGGTGTAGCAGACTCGACCTTCTTCGCCTCCACCTTGTGTCCTTTCGCGAGGATAGGAGCCGCGGCCTGATTGCGCGTTTTGTTCATAGAGTCAACCGGCGCGACCGGAACGTCAACAGTCACCGGTTGTGCCGCATGGGGGTCACTGATAACTGGCCCCGGAATCGCAGCCACAGCTTCGGCAATGCACGGCGCTTGCGACTGGGCAGGTACGGGAGCATCGTTCGCGACGATCTTGCTCGAGAAATCCGATGCCTTCGCCTTGCTGTCGCCACTAGCCTTCACTAGCCCGGTGACAGCCTTACCCGGGCCGACGCCTACAGGCACGACCCGCGGTTTCTCTGTAATCTCCTGACCGGGCATCACTACTTCCACACTCTGCATCTGCTGCGCGACGTTGACGTTACCGGCAACCTCCTGCTTCGGCGTGCTCTGAATCGGAACCATGACAACTCCAAGCGATGCCGCCAGGCTTTCCACAAACGGCACTTCAGCCTCACCCTTCCCGACAGTCCCCTGCGTCTTCGCCGAGCTCGTCGTCTTCACCGTAGTCGCGCCGATAGGTATCGCAGGATGCACTTGTATCTCCGTTCGCATCCGGGATAGTGCATCTCATACGCCAAACTCAACCGCCCGCAGATTAGCGACTCTTCATGCGCTCCCACGCACGTCGCGAGGCGAAGCGATCATCCGACGACGCCTGCTCCTTCCGTGCCTGTTGCGTCGTCTCACCTTTGCGCCTTCGCTCCACAACGGAATCCATCTGTTCCAACTCCACTCTGCTCAAACGATGCCGCATCACAGCCTCATCCCTGGCTGTCTCCTGCGTCGCTCGCAAAGCTGCAAGCCGCGCTATTCGTATGTCATTAGCCGCGCCAGCTGTCTCTGCGATGCGCCACTCCTCTCGCAGCCCTGACGCTAGCGCATCCCGCAGGTTTCCCTGCTGGCTTTCGCGAACTGCGGCCGCAATCGCAGCCGCACAAAGCGCTTCGTCTACCGCGCTCTCAGCCATGCGAAGTTCAACCGATCGCATCCGCTCGATAGTCGCGTATAACGTTGCCAGCCGCACCGCACTACTTTTCACAGCCATCAGATCGCCAACCCGTACAGGTGTGTCACGGTGTCGCGCAGCGTCACTCGTTCCTCGCGCCGCTGCTCCAGAAATTGCCTGATATCACCCATTGCCGACAACGCACGATCGAGCTCCTCATCGTTCCCCGCCTTGTAAGCGCCAATACGGATCAGGTCCTCGCTCTTCGCATAGGCCGCCATCAGGCGTCGCACAGTCAAGGCCCGATCCATGTGCCCACGCTCCGCCACTGCAGGCATAAGACGGCTCAAAGAATCCAGAACATCGATTGGCGGATAGTGACCCGCCCCCGCCAGCGATCGCGACAATACGATATGTCCGTCCAGCAACGACCGCGTCGCATCCGCAATCGGATCCTGCTGATCGTCACCCTCCATCAACACCGTGTAGAACGCCGTAATGCTGCCCTGCCTGAAGTTGCCGGCTCGCTCCACCAACTGCGCCAGCCGCACAAACACGCTCGGCGTGTAGCCCTTGCTTGCCGGCGGCTCGCCCGCAGCCAGCCCGACCTCGCGAGCCGCCATCGCATACCGCGTCAGCGAGTCCAGCACCAGCAGCACATGCTTTCCGCGAGCCGCATGAAACTCTGCCACCGCCGTCGCCGCCATCGCCGCCCGCATCCGCAGCAGCGGGCTCTGGTCGCTGGTCGAGACCAGCACCACGGCCCGCTTCAATCCCTCCTCGCCAAGCGCATCCTCCACAAACTCCCGCACTTCGCGGCCGCGTTCACCCACCAGGCCAACCACTGTCAGGTCGGCCGCTGTGTTCCGCGTCATCATCCCGATCAGCGTGCTCTTACCCACGCCTGACCCGCCAAAAACACCCACCCTCTGCCCGCGCCCCACCGTCAGCATGCCGTCGATCGCACGCACTCCAGTCTGCAGTGGATCGCGAATCGGCTCGCGTTCCAACGGCTTCGGAGCCGCTCCGTCCAATGGCCACATCGCTCTCACCCTCGGTGCAGGAAGTCCATCCAGCGGCTCGCCAAGCGCATTCATTATCCGTCCCTGCATCTGCTCGCCCACGGCAATCGACGGCATCGACCCCAGCGCCTGCACCCCGTCGCCATACTGGATTCCCTGCGTCGCATGCAGTGGCATCGACACCACATTCGGTCCCCGGAAGCCAATCACCTCCGCAGCATGCCGCCGCCCGTTTTCATCCACCACCTCGCAGCCCTCGCCCACCGAGCACAGCGGCCCCTCCGACTCCACCGTCTGGCCCGTCGCCTGCACCACCCGCCCAACCCACCTCCACGCCGGCCGCGTCTCCAGCGTGGCAAAGTAGGGCTCGAGCCCGGCCGATCCCAGTCCCTCCCGCACATTCCCCATCGGCCCTACTCCCCTTCCCGCCGCAGCAGATCGCTAAAACCGCGCTCAATCTCCGCAACCTGCACGTTCACCCCAAGCTCAACGCGCCCGATATCCGTTTTGAGCACACACTCGCCCGCTTCTAACTGCTCGTCACCAACTACCGATAATTGCTCCAGACGTTCGCCTGCGAACAGCGCCTCCCACTGGTCGCGCACGTCCATAGGAACCCTGAGCACCGTCGCGCTACCATCGTGCACCCGGGCCAGCGCTGCCCGCACCGTCGCGGTCAAATGCATCGTGTCCGCTGCAACCTCCCGATGCAAAACCTTTCGAGCAATGGCAATGGCCAGCTTGACGACCTGCGCCTCGGCTGCCGCGAAGTATCGTTGACGATCCATTGCGAACTCCGCGACCACCCGCTCCACGCGCTGCCGCTCCACGGCAAGCCTCTCCTGCAGTTCCGCTTCGAACTCCTCCCGCGCAATCGCCGCACCCTCGGCTCGTGCGGCATCCACCATCGCCTGCGTCTGCCGCGCCCGAATGCTTGCCGCCGACTCAGGCACGTCCTCGTTCTCACGCGCCAGCCGTTCCTGCTCCTCGCGGTGCCGTTCCTCTTCCACCGCAAAAAACTCCAGCGTCGAAACCGACCGCTCTCCAGCCGAGATCAAGTCCACCGGAAGCTCCATTCCGCGCGGCAGTTCGCCAAGATCAAAGAGTGATGTCATTATCGGTATCCAGCTTCAGTTGAATCTTGCCTTCGCTGTCCAGCTTCTGAGCCAGTGCGAGCAACTCCTGCTGCGCTGCGCTCACATCCTTGCCCCGAACCGGTCCCATGGCCTCCATGTCGTCGCGCATCATCTCCGCCGCTCTTGAGCTCATCGCCTTGAACAGGTGTGCCCTGATGTTTTCTTTGCCGCCCTTCAGCGCCATCGCCAGCAACTTCTTGTCCGCTGCTGCCACCAGCTCCCGAATCCCCTGCTGCGGAACTGTCAGCAAGTCTTCGAAGGTAAACATCAGGCTGCGAATATCAGTGGCCGTCTTCGGCTCCTTCTTCTCGATCTCCTCCAGAATTCCCTTGCACATATCCTGCTCCAGGCGATTCAGCAGATCCGCAACCGCCTTATAGCCCGCGTAGTTCTTGCGTCCAGTTGATCCCAGCGAATCCATCCGCCGATGAAGCACCAGCGCGACCTTCTGCGCCATCTCCGGCGAGAACTGTCTCATGCCAGCCAGCCGCCCCAGCGCCTCCACTCGCATCTGCGAGTTCAAGTGCATCAGCACGCTTGACCCTCTCTTGGAATCAAGGTGTGCCAGCACCAGCGCCACGGTTTGCGGATGCTCGTTCTCCAGAAACTTGCTCAACTGTTGCGGCTCCATCTTCTGCAGCATCGCCAGGTCGCCCGTAGTCCGTTCGCGAACCGTATTCACCTGCGCCAGCAGCTCATCCGCCCGGACTGCGCCGAAGGCCTCGGTCAACAGGCGCGTCGCATACTCATGGCCACCGCGAACCATATAACCCTGCGACTTCACCATGCCATAAAACTCGGCCATCACTTCTTCGAGCTGTTCGCTCCCCACATCGCCCATGTTGGAAATTTCGTCGGCGACGCGCTGGACATCGGCCTCGTTCAAACTCTGAAAGAGGGATCGTGCGATATCGTCCCCCATCGCCATAATCAGGATCGCGGCCTTGCGAATCCCCGGAATCACCACCCGTTCCTTTTCGCGGTACCGCAATCCCGAATTCCGATCGATCGCTGCCATTAGTTATTCCCTTCTTCTGAAATCCAGGTCTCCAGCAGCCGCGTGCTGTGCGTCGGCTCGCGCCTTATGTGATCCGAAATTTGATCCATCAGCGATGGCCCTTCCTCGAGCTGCGCCGCACCAGGCTGCCCCGGCTGCCCCAGCTCCCCTGCGCTACCAGGAGTCAACTCAGACCGCCCCGCCACCCCGCGTTCTCTCATTCCATGGCTACCCCCGTCGCCGAGCAGCATCGGCTCCTTCATCGTCGCGACCATCTGCCCCGCGACCGGCCTGAGCACCAGCATCACCAGCATCACGCCAAGCATCGCCGTCACACCGGTCTTAAGCACTGCCGGCTGCGTTCCCAGCAGGCCCTTCGCCTGCTCCATTACCTTGTCGACGCCGGCCGCTTCGATCTCCGGCGCATTCGAGCTGAAGCTCACATTCTCCATCACCACCTGGTCCCCACGCCCCTCATCGAACCCCACCGCGGCCCGCGCCAGTTGCTCCAGGCGATGCATCTCATCGCTGGTCCTCGGCTTCCACACTGTCTTCAGAGCCTTCGCCGCGCCCTCCTGCGACATGCGGTCGTTCACCACCACCGCAGCCGTTACCCGCCGCACCTGCCCTGGTCCCTGCTCGGTGTGAGTCAGGTGACGAGACACCGCAAAGGTCCCGCTCTCCTCCTTCATGCCCTGCCCTCCGCCTCCATTGCGTGGAAACACCGGAAGCGCTTCCTTCGTCGCAGTCTGTAGCAGTGGCGGTGTCCCGGGTGCGGCGGCCTTTGCGCTGCCCTGCACCGCGCCAGGTACCGCTGCAGCCGGGGTATTGCTCGCCGTCCCCGGAACTCCCGAAGCCGACTGCGAGCCTCCGGCTCCTCCGCTCGCGCCGCCATTCATTTGCTCTGTCTTCTGCGAACTCAACGTCGCCGTCTGGGCCGGATCGTACACCTCATCCGTATGCTCCTCCGTGCCTTCGGCATAGCTGATGTTCACCGTCGCGCGCACATTGCCCAAACCTGCCAGCGGTTCCAACATCGCCACCAGCCGGCTTTCCATGGTGCGCTCTTCGTCAGCGGCACCCGCCCCGCGCCCCTTGGCCTGTAGATTCACCCGGCCATCCGCATCCACCAGGGTTACCTGCGCCGGATTCAGATTCTCCACCGCACCCGCCACCAGGTTGCGGATCGCCTCCGTCTGTTCCGTATCCAGCGTGGCGCGCTTCAGCTTCAACACCACGCTCGCCTTCGCCACCTTCTGTTCGCTGGTAAACAAGCTCGCCTGCGGCAGCGCCAGATGGACCCGTGCCGACCTGACTACTCCTAGCGTCCCAATAGTGTGCTCAAGCTCACCCTCCAGGGCGCGCTGGTAGTTCACTCTCTCGTCAAATTCGCTTCCCACCCAATTCGGCTTGTCGAACAGCTCAAAGCCCAGCCGCCCGCTCTGCGGCATCCCCTTGGCCGCCACCTCCATCCGTGCCTTGTCGAGCGACTCGGCCGGCACCTGCACGCCGCTACCATCCGCCGTCATCTCAAACGGAATCCCGGCCGCCCCCAGCTCCTGCGCCACCTGCTGGGTGTCTTTGCCATCCAAGCCTGTATACAGTATGCGATAATCCGGCCGTCCGGCATACCAGACCATCGCCGCAACCGCCGCCAGCAGCGCCACCCCACCACCCATCAACCAAGTCCGGCGCTGCGCGGGCATCGCCGCAAACCGTCCACGAGCCTGCGCCACTACAGCCAGCGCCTTCTGCCCCGCCCCTGCAACTTCGTCCGCCATCCGCATCAACTCCTGAGCCCTGAGCCCCTGGCCCTGATCCCTACCTTTAGAACTGCATCGCCATCATCTGCTGATACGCTCCAACCGCCTTGTTCCTCACCTGGAGCGCCAGTTCGAACGCCATGTCCGCTTTCTGCGTTGCGATCATCGCCTCGTGGACCTCAACACCCGATCCGTTCAGCAAACCTGTCACCGCCGTCTGCGCCTGTTGATCCAGCGCCGTCGTCTGCCCGACCAGCGATTGAAACATCCCGCCAAAAGGCGTACTCGCCTGCCCCTGCGCCTTTGGATTCCCTGCTATCCCAGCAACGGCCGCCCCAACCTGTCCGACTCCAACCATCGAAACCTCCTCCCGCAACACCGTGCCGTTGCACCCTTGTTTGTCATCCCGTTAGGGTCTGATTCTCCAATGAAGCGGACCGTTCTAAACTGCGGTCACCGTCAAGGGATCTGCGGTTGCTCTCGCCGTTACTTCAGAATCTCCAAAGAATTCGCCAGCATCCCCTTCTCCGCCTGCACCGCCGAAGCGTTCAGCCCATAACTCCGGGTAGCCCCCATCAAATCCACCATCTCCGTCAGCGGATTGATATCCGGATAAGCCACATAGCCATCCGGCCCCGCATCCGGATGCTGCGGATCGAACCGCATCAGCGGTGCCCCCTGGTCCTCAATTACACCTGTGACATCCACGCCACCGCGAGGCACATCGCGGGCCGCATGCCCCAGCAAAGAAGCCCCAAAGCTGTTTGAATCCATCGCCGAAAACACCACGTGGTGCCGCCGGTACGGTCCGCCATCCGCGGTACGGGTAGTCTCCGAGTTCGCCATATTCGACGCGACCACCTCAGCCCGAACCCGCTCCGCCTTCAGCGCCGACCCGCTGATATCCATCATCCCGAAGAGGTTCATTTCGCCTCCGCATGGATCGCGCTCATCATCCGGGCATACTCGCTCTTCAGCAGCGCCACCCCGGTCCGAAACTGCAGCTGCGACTTGGCCAGCTGCAAACTCTCTCGATCCAGCGAAACCGTATTCCCATCCGGCCGCGCCACCAGCCCATCCACCTCATCAATCCTCGGCCCAAACTGTGCCCCATTCATCGCAGTCCCATCGCGATGAGTGGGACCGGCCACGGCTCTCGCGAACTCCGCCTCAAAGTCGAACCCCTGCGTCTTATACCCAGGCGTATCGACGTTGGCCATATTCCCGGCCGTCAACTTCATCTGATCCGCCGTCAAATCCAGATACTTCCCCAGCGCATCGCCGATCGGTGTAGAAATCTGCATGGAAAGATCCTCCACCCAACCTCAATGCACCCCGATATCCAAACCCGCCCCCACCTATATAAGAACCCTCCAATCCAAGGAAAAAAAGGCCGCCCCCGAAACGATCCGGAAGCGGCTGCCCTTGAGAAATCCAACCCTTACCCCCGCCGCCGCCCCACCCTCAGCCGAACATCGTCCTCCCGAATCACCGCCCGATCCTCCGCCAGGATCGCCCCCCGCTCCAGCACATGCATCAACTCCCGCACATTGCCCGGCCAGTTGTATTCCGCCAGCTTCGCCATCGCGGCGTCCGAAATCCCCTTCCGCGGAGCGTCTCGACCCATCTGTTCCAGAAAGAAATGAACCAGCAGCGGCAGATCTTCCATCCGCTCCCGCAGCGCCGGAACCCCAAGCGGAAACACCGCAAGCCGATGGTAAAGATCCAGCCGAAACGTCTTCTCCTCGGCTCGCCGCTCCAGTTCCTGATGCGTCGCTGCGATCACCCGAACATCCACCCGCACCGACTCGTTCTCGCCTACCTTCTGTAGCTCGCCGCACTCTAAAAACCGCAACATCTTCGCCTGCAGCGCCAATGGCATCTCGCCGATCTCGTCCAGAAACAGTGTCCCGCCATGCGCCGCCTCAATCCGCCCCGTCCGCGACGTTACCGCCCCGGTAAAGGCGCCGCGCGTGTGCCCAAACAGCTCCGCCTCTAGCAGCGACTCCGGAATCGCCGCGCAGTTCAGCACCACGAACGGCTTTCCCGCGCGCGAACTCAGACGATGCAGCGCCTTGGCGACGACCTCCTTGCCCGTTCCAGTCTCGCCCTCGATCAACACCGTCGCCGTGCGCGGCGCGACCAGCCGGATCATCCTTGCCAGCTCCAGCATGGCTGCGGTCTCGCCCACCAACTCCGGCAACGCCACCCCCGGCGTCCGCATCACCCGCAGGTTAGCCGGCACCTCCTCCCGAAACAGCGCCGGAGCCGTCAGCGGAACGCTATCGGCCATCTGCAACCGCTCCTCCGGAGCAAACTCCTGCGCCAGCCGGATCACGTGCAGCAATTCATTCCGCCGCGGACTGCGCGCCTTGCCCGTCGATGCCGTCCCGTCAACGCGAAGCAGGTCCATCGCCGGATAATGATGCTCAAGATATTGCGCAAATTCGCCTACTTCCAGGTCCGGCAGCCAGCCGTCCACAATCATCGCTTCCGGCTGCTCCACCTCAATCATCGACATCGCCTCGGCACCGCCGTTCGCGGCCCTGACTGCCCACCGCAGCTGCACCAGGCCCTCCTGAAGACGGTGTTGCAGTGCCTTGTCCGACGTCACCAGCACAACCACACGAGCCGCAACCGCCCGTACCGGTTCGCCGATCGCAAGCATTGCCTGACTCGACCCTCGATCCATCCGCCAACTTTGCGCTGCACTCATTCCAATCACCCTGACTTACCGAATCGTTAGAACTCCGTTTGTAACCGCGCCTGCATTGCCTTCAGCTGCGCCGACACTCGCCCGCATTGCTCCAATGCCTCGATGATCGTCACCGTCAAATCTTCCGCCGTTGGCTTGCGGACGCCGTCCGGACTCATGGTCCCGATAAACAGCCCACACTCCAACGCCGTCATCGGCTGACACAGGTCATGGATCGCGGTCCGCATCCAGCTCGCAAGGTCCGTCTCGGCCATCGCTCCCGTCTTATGCACTGGCCTGCCTCCCCTCGGTCCATGCCACGCCGTCAAGATATGGAGTCCGCGCCACCAGCTTCGACACTCCTGAATCCATCCCCTCTTTCGACATCATGTACCCAACCCCGCGCACCGTTTCAATCACGCGATCATTTGCCGTCGTCTCCGACGCACCATACCGCGCCGCACCCAGCTTCTTGCGCAGGTAATTGACATACACATCCACTACATTTGTTCCGGCTGACGGCGAAGCCTGCCATACGTCGCGAAGCAGATCACTCCGCAGACACGTCTTGCCCCGCGCCTGCATCAGGTACTCGAGCAGCGCAAACTCCTTGGCCGTCAGTTCGACCGCCCGCCCGTCGCGAGCCACGGACCGGTCCATGCGGTTCAATTCCACTCCACCCACCCGCAACACCGGGTCGGCGTACTGCATCCGACGCCGCAGCAGCCCCCTGCAGCGTGCGATAAGTTCGCTGAAGCTGAACGGCTTCAGAAGACAATCGTCCGCACCTAGGTTCAGGCAGCGCACCCTCTCCTGAACCAGATTCCGCCCGGTGAGCACCAGCACCGAGGTCTCAGCGAGATGGCCCTGCATCTCTTCCAGCACCTGCATTCCATCCTTCTGCGGTAGTCCGAGGTCGAGAACCATCAGGTCTGGCCGACTGGCCAGCGCCTTCTGCAATCCGGTTTGTCCATCCGTCACCAGCTCAACTTCGTGGCCCTCCAACTTCAAACCCTTGGCGAGAAACAGGCCCAGTGCAACATCGTCTTCCACGATCAAAACGCGCATCCCTTATATCTCCGGTGGTCATGCTTGTCAGAATCAGAGGTTTCTCTGGCAACAACCCATCGCGACCGCACATTACTTTCGGATGCGAAGGAACATTACCTTCTTACCTTCACCTTGATTGAGTGCAGCGCATATGGTTTTCTCGATCACATGGATTGGCAAAGTTCCAATTCAGGACCGATGCCCAAAATGAGTTTGAAACACCCCTGATTTCCAGTGCCACCTGTGGTTCATCGCCAGCCCATCCCCCTTTCCGTGCACGGGAATCTGCATTAGCACTTGCAATTCGCTTTTTATTCGCTACAATTCCCCCATGGCTATCACCCGGCGGCAAAAAGAAGTAATCGACTTCCTCTCCGGCTTCACCACTAAGAACGGATACTCCCCTTCCTATGAGGAGATTGCATCCGGTCTGGGCCTCAACTCCCTTGCAACCGTCCACAAGCACATCACCAATCTCCAGAACAAAGGCCTGCTGCAGCGTGCGCACAACCGCAGTCGGTCCATCGATGTGCTCCCGCCGCGTACCAACAAGAAAGGTTTCGAGCGTCTACCGCTCCTCGGACGCATCGCCGCCGGCCAACCCGTCGAGGCAATTGAGACGGCCGAATCCATCTCGCTCGGAGACATCATCGGCAACCGCGAGGTTTTCGCCTTGGAGGTCCGCGGCGACTCCATGCGCGACGAGCACATCGTTTCCGGAGATTACGTGCTAGTGGAAAGGACCCGTACTGCCCGCGAAGGCGAGATCGTGGTCGCCCTGATCGACGGAGCCGACGCGACCCTCAAACGCTTCTACCGCGAGGGCAGCATGATTCGCCTTCAGCCTTCGAACGCAGAGATGGCGCCCATTTACGCGCCCGCCGCCAACGTCACGATCCAGGGCAAGGTTCTCGGGATCCTGCGGAAATACTCCTGATTTCAGTAGACTTCGAATCTAGGGAACCAAACCGATTCTCACCGCGTACTATTTGACGGGTTTGTGTTTCCGCCAATTGAAGCCCCGATCAAAGGAGTAGCCATGCACCTGCGCAGCCAGATTCTCCCCGCCCTGTTCGCAACCGTCTTGCTCACCGTCGCCGCACATGCTGGCGACTTCGAGCGCACACTGCACGTGTCCGGTGCGACCGACGTCTACGTCTCTACCGGCTCAGGCGGCATTCATATCTTTCCCGGTTCAGACTCAGAGGTCCACATCAAGGCTCACGTCCACGCCGGCTGGAACGCTGGTGGCGACATCGAAGAGCGCATCAAGCAGATCTCCGCGAATCCCCCCATCACCCAGAACGGCAAGGACATCCGCATCGGCGAAGTGGATGCCGAAGACCGTCGTCGCTATAACAACATCAGCATCGACTACGAAATCTCTGCCCCGAAGGGTGTTGCGCTCGATCTCCGCTCCGGCTCAGGCGATGTGGAAGTCGACAATGTGGGGCGCTTCCTCAAGGGCTCGACCGGCTCAGGTTCCATCCGCGCCCACGGCATCGGCGGTCCCTCTGACCTGCATTCCGGCTCGGGAGACATTGAACTGCAGCAGCAGGCCAGCGGCGAGGTCAAGGCTTCCACCGGCTCCGGTTCCATCCGCATCAACGGCCTCAACGGCCCGCTGACCGCACGCACTGGTTCCGGCGACATCGAAGCCAACGGCGCCCTCACCGGCCCCTCCAAACTGCAGTCCGGCTCCGGTTCCATCCGCGCCCACGTCGGCAAAGACTCACACCTCAGCGTTAATGCCACCACCGGCTCCGGCACCATCCGCATTGCAGGCAATTCCAGCGAACACCATCACCTCTCCGCCCCGCTGAATGGTGGAGGTGCCGCGCTCGAAGCCCACACCGGTTCCGGCGACATCGAAATCAACTAGCCCTCAACCCAGCCCCAGCACTCGAGGCCAGTCCGAAGCGTGATCTACGCTGAAGTCTGGCCTCGCCGCTTTAAGCGTCTCCGGCGACAAGCCAAAGGTACATCCCAGCGAAATCGCGCCGCACGCCCGGGCAGTCTCCACGTCCACATGGGTGTCGCCCACCATCACCGTCTCGCCTGCCGTTACACCGGCTTCGGCGATCAGCGTCAGCAACCCCTCCGGATCGGGTTTCTTCGTCGCAAATGAGTTCCCGCCGTAATTGGCAAAGAAGAATCGCGACAACCCAAGCACCCGGCAGATTTCCCGCGACGGATACACCGGCTTATTGGTCAGCACGGCCATCGGCAACGCGGGATGCCCGTGGCGAATCGTCTGCAGCGATTCCACTACCCCTGGATAAACGGTCGTGCAATCCACCTTGTGCATCTTGTAATACTCGATGAACCAGTCCAGCGCCTCCTCGACAAACGCATCGTCGTGCGGGTCCGGTTCATCCGCGATAATGTGGGCGTGCGCCAGAGCGCGCCGCACCAGCACACCCGCCCCATCCCCAATGTATGAAGTCACAGTCCCGTCGCTGAGCTCCGCCTTCCCATAGTGGGCTAGCATCGCATTCACCGAGTTGACCAGGTCCTGGCGCGAGTCGATCAGCGTGCCATCCAGATCGAACACCAACAGCTTGGGGATGAATCTTAAGCTCACTTCTTCAACCCCAGCGCCGTCACTACCGACTGGTCTACCACCGTCCCGCCGCTGCCTTTGGTCACAATTCCAAATCCGCCCTGGTAGTCCCACATCGCCCATCCGATATGCTTTGCTTCCAGCGCATTCCGCATGTCGCTGATCCACATCGCCCGCGCCTTCGCGTCGGCATACTGCTTGTAAACGCCAAACTCGCCGCAATACAGCGGGACCCCGCGCTTCTGCGCCCACTCAAACATCGTTGCGACCTCCGCCCCGACACGTGCCGCATCCCACCGCTCCCAGCCATAGCGCTGCAACCAAATCCGTTCCCGCTCGTCCTGTTGCTGGCCAAGAATTGCTTGCACATTTTCCGGCGTCGAAGGATACGGCACCCCGCGCACAAACACCCAGCCCTGCGATCCCCACGTCGCGCCCTGATGCGTAAACCACATCGGGTTGTAGTCGTGGAACGTGTAGATCACGTTCTCGTCGCGCACCGGTTCCATGGCCAGCAGGTTGTCAATGCCGCTGTACATCGACGCCGTGGCAATGAGCGTATGGCGGGGAGCAACCGCACGAATCCGCGCAATCGTCCGCGCCTGAATGCCCTGCCACCGATACAGATCAGCCAGCGTTGGCTCGTTCATCACCTCAAAGAAAACCTTCTCCGGATCAAGCGCCGCAAAGTGCTCCGCAAACGTCGTCCAAAACGCGCAGAACCGTTCGACTGCGTCATCTCCCTGCGTCAACTGGCCCTTCCAACTCTCTTCAGGATGAATATCCAACACGACATTCAGCCCCGCGTCGGTCAACTGCTTCACCGTCCTGTCCAGCCGAGCCATCGGTTCAATCTTCAAGGACCCAAGCTGCGAATCGGCGATCAGCGGCTCCGGATCGATGCTCAGTCGAACATGGTCAAAGCCCAGGCTCTTGATCGTCTGGAAATCCGCTGGAGTCGTATAGCTATCCATCCGCTGCGGCGTAAAGTCGCGTGTCTGGGCATACCACGCGCTCAGGTTGATGCCTTTGCGCAGGTGCTCCGCACGCTGGAACGCAAGGCTTTTCCCATGCTGCGCTGCTGCCGGCCCCACAAGCAACAACGCACCCAACGCGAGTCGCACCCAACTATTCACTCTTCCGCCCTGTATCGATCCCATTCGACCATCATCGCAGCTACTCATCAAACGTTCGATTCCACTTCTGGACCACCCGCGTCTCCCGCTCCCAACTCAGCACGCTAACGCTCCCCGTGCCCAGCACAAAATGGCTTCCGCCGCGCGCCCCCAGCCCAATCCAGCGAGCCGTCAGGATCCGCAGAATATGCGCATGAGCAAACATTGCAACCTTGCCATGTTCGGGAGCTCCGTCCAAGGCCCGAGCTATCACGCCGTCAGCCCGCTCGCCCACATGTTCCACTCGCTCGCCGCCCACCAGCTCGCGATTCCAGACGCCCCAATCCGGATCGTTGTACATCGTCCGCAGCTCCGGTGTGGTCTTCCCTTCAGCCTCACCGTAATCCCACTCCATCAGCCCCTGATCGACCACCGCCCGCGCCCCAAACCCAGCGATCTCGCAGGTATCCCGTGCTCTCGACATCGGGCTCACCAGCACCTTCGCAAACGCCGTAGTCTCCAGGTATTCGCCTAGCTTCACGGCCCGCTCCCGGCCCTGCTCGGTTAGCGGAAGGTCCGTTCGGCTCGTATGCGCGCCGCTAAGACTCCACGCCGTCTCCCCATGTCTAATCAACCAAAGCTCCACACCCATTACGGCTCCCCCTCTCTATTCGTGTATTCCTTTATCCTACAGAGATGGAGTTTCAGCTCAACACCCCGTACAAACCCCAGGGCGACCAGCCCCGCGCCATCGCCGAACTCGTCTCTGGTCTGGCCGCCGGCGAAAAGGATCAGGTCCTCCTTGGCGTCACCGGCTCCGGCAAGACCTTCACCATGGCAAAGGTCATCGAGACCGTCCAGCGGCCAGCGCTCATCCTCGCGCACAACAAGACCCTCGCCGCACAGCTTTACCACGAGTTCAAGCAGTTCTTCCCCAACAACGCGGTCGAGTACTTCGTCTCCTACTACGACTACTACCAGCCCGAGGCCTACATCCCCTCCGGCGACCTCTTCATCGAAAAAGAATCGACCATCAACGAGGAGCTCGACAAGCTCCGCCTCGCCGCGACGCGCTCCCTGTTCGAGCGGCGCGACGCCATCATCGTCAGCTCGGTCTCCTGCATCTACGGTCTCGGCTCGCCGGAGGCCTACTACGGCATGCTGATGATGCTCGAAAAGGGCCAGAAGATCCGCCGCGAAGACATCACCAAGCGGCTCGTCGAAATCCTATACGACCGCAATGACGTCGACTTCCGTCGCGGCACCTTCCGCGTCCGCGGCGACATCATCGAGGTCTACCCAACCTACGACGAGAACGGCTACCGCATCGAACTCTTCGGCGACGAGATTGACGGGCTGTCGCAGATCGACCCGCTCTTCGGCACAGTCAAGCAGAAATACTCGCGCCTGCCTATCTATCCGAAATCTCACTATGTCGTCCAGCCGGAACGCAAGAAGGCCGCAAGCGATTCGATCCTGCTCGAAATGGAATGGTGGGAAAAGGAGTTAGAGTCGCAAGGGAGATTAGTCGAGTCTCAAAGAATTCACCAGCGCACTAGATTCGATCTCGAAATGATTAAATCCGTAGGCTACTGCCACGGTATCGAAAATTACTCACGCCACTTCTCTGGCCGTCTTCCCGGCGAGCCTCCACCCACGCTGCTCGACTACTTCCCGCGCGACTATCTCCTCTTCATCGACGAGTCCCACGTCACCGTTCCGCAGCTTCACGGCATGTGGCACGGCGACCGTTCCCGCAAGCAGAACCTGGTCGACTACGGCTTTCGCCTGCCCAGCGCGATGGACAATCGGCCTTTGAAATTCGACGAATTCGAAGGCCGTACCGGTCAGATTATCTATGTCTCTGCAACCCCCGGCCCATATGAATTGACCAAGGCCGCCGGAGTCGTCGTCGAGCAGATCATCCGCCCGACCGGACTCGTCGACCCACAGCTTGAAATTCGTCCCGTCAAAGGACAGATCGACGACCTACTCGCGGAAATTCGCGAACGAGTCCGCCTGAACCAGCGCGTCTTAGTTACTACTCTTACAAAGCGCATGTCAGAGGACTTAGCCAACTACTACACCGAGGTAGGCGTTCGCTGCCGCTACATGCACTCCGAGATAGAAACCCTTGAGCGCATCAAACTACTCCGAGACCTGCGTAAAGGTGAGTACGACGTTCTTATCGGCATCAACCTGCTCCGCGAGGGTCTCGACTTACCCGAAGTATCGTTGGTAGCCATCCTCGACGCCGACAAGGAAGGCTTTCTGCGTTCGCAGGGTTCGCTGATCCAGACGATCGGTCGCGCCGCCCGCCATTTGGAAGGGCGTGCGATCTTATACGCCGATAAAATGACCGACTCCATGCAGCGCGCTATCGACGAAACCAACCGCCGCCGCGAAAAGCAGGAGGCCTACAACGAAGAGCACGGCATCACACCCGCCTCCATCATCAGCAACATCGATATGGGCCTCGCCGGAATCCTCAAAGCCGACTACGCCGACCTCATCGATGAAGCAGAAGGCATGCCCGAGTTCGCCACGCAGGCCGAACTCGACGTTTACATCTCCAAACTCGAATCCGACATGCGCGAAGCCGCCAAGAAGTTCGAATTCGAAAAAGCCGCCAAACTTCGTGACACCGTGAAGGAGCTTCGCACCAAAGAGTTTTTATTTAGCTAATATCGGGCTGATTGTGAATTGTGCGAAGACCTGATACCGGTGAAGGAAAGTTTGATTTGCCATCAGGGAATGGCACGCTCAGCGGTACATTTTCATAGCATTGCGATCCGACGCTCTCCGACCACTCTATTTAGCGCTATTGAGGTGGCTTCGGTTCAACTGGAGAAGATGGCACACTCGCGGGCGGCATAGTTACAGTAGATGGAGGCGTAGTGCATAGCTTAGCCTCCGTATCTGGGTTCAGCTTCCCAGTACCGCAAAGTGCGTTTGCGACCTTGGTGGTATTTGCACCGTCGCCCCCGATAAGCGGAGTAAAGTCCCCGAGGGTCAAGTACTCGTGGCTATCGCTGTCAGGGTCTGGGAACCAGAAACTGCACCGAACGGTTTCGTTAGGATGCTTCTTGTTCGCCGTGGCGCATTTCACTGCAAAAAGCACATTGGTGTTCGGCTGGACTTTATCCAAGAACCATTTGTTGTGGATTATGGGTGCTCTCTGATACTGCGGTGTGGCCATCGCTGCCAAGATGCTTGCGCCAGAATTTACAGGCGCTTCAACCCTGTAGTCGCCGGCATCCGTATGCAGGAAGTGGACTCCTTGCCCACCCTGATCAAGTTTCGCGTCGGTTGACGTGCGTCCAAGGGTAGTATCGCCTCCCGTGTGTATACGAATGGTTTGATCAAGAACGGCAACCTGATATCCAGATGCATGCTTATAGGCTTTTTTGTCGCTTGCAAAAATGGCCTTTAATACGAACGAAAACAGAAAGAGCGCGCAGAACGCACGAAGTCTCAATGGGATTCTCCTTAGTAGTCGCGAGAAGCATAACACGTTCGTTCTAAGGACATGTGGAGCAGTTATCGGCAGAAGAGCGGGTGGCCCACGTCTCGTCTTTTAGACGTGGTTGCAAAACGTTCACGGAATTATTCGGGGCCTAAAACCAAACAATTCCCTAAATCTTCTTCGCAAAACCTGCGAATCGACTCATATCGCGCACGGAGCACTTTCTCCACTCCGCTTGTCGAGCAATTCCCCACGCGTAGCCAGATTACTTTCGGCGGAGAACCCAATAGAATGCTTCGATCACGGAAGTCCGAATCCTTCGACACGATGTCCAAGCCGTGCACTCTCGCATGCTCCCACACTGCGCCGTCCGCTGCCCCGCCCAGCCCCAAAAGCAAAACTTGCTCTGATTCTGGATAGAGATCAGTCAAGGCCTCAACTAAACGCCCTGACAAGTGTTCATCCAGCAGCAGCTTCACGCCGCCACAATCTCCATCTTGCGCTCGCGGTCTGCTGCGAACGCCAGACAAGCGAAGATGTCGCCTACACTCAATTGCGGGAAATCGGCCAATATCTCCGCATGCGTCATGCCGGACGCAAGATATTCCAACACGTCAATGACTGTGATCCTGGTGCCGCGAATGCATGGTTTGCCGCTCCGCCTTCCGGGTTCAATCGTGATGATCCGCGAGTAGTCCATCCCCATACGGTAAGCAAATGCAGCCACTCTGTAAAGCCAAATGGAGCCTTGGCCGTTGCAATCTTCTGATGCCGCAGTTAACGCCAGTCGTCACGCGCGAATTTCGCATTTCATCACCAACTTGAGTCCGGAGATCCCTTTGCAGCGTCTAATTTGTGAACACCTAAACCAAGACCGTATCCCGGATAAACTTACATCGTGATCTTTTCCCTACCGCGCGTTGTCCCCAGCGCAATCCTTCTATTTGCCTTGGTGTGCACTCCCCGGTCGTTTGCCCAATCGTCTTTTACCTCCCCGACTTTCGAGGCAAGTTCCAGTGATGCCACAAGTCTCCCCAACTCCCCGTCTTTCTCAAGTTCGGAAGACCAAACTCAGGCTCAGGCAACTCCATCCCCCGCCAGCTCCTCTCCGCAGGAGACCCCCGAGCAGCGCAAGGCTCGCGAGCGCGAAGAGGCCGAGCGCCAGATCAAAGCCGAAGAGAAGCAACGCATCGGCGGCATCATGCCCAACTTCAACGTCAGTATGGGCGGCGCATTTGTCCCCCTGACGCCCGGCCAGAAATGGAGTCTCTCCTGGCACACCATCATCGACCCCTACACCTTCGCACTCGCCTTTGTCATAGGCGGCGGACTTGGTGAAATTGAAGACGATCATCGCGGATATAACTGGGGGCCAGCCGGTTACTTCAAACGCAGCGGCGCCAGCTATCTGGACAACGTCGACGGCAACCTGATTGGCAACTTCCTGCTCCCGGTCATTCTCCACCAAGACCCACGCTACTTTCGCAAGGGCAAGGGATCGATCGTGTCCCGCGTCATCTACTCCGCCCGCAGCACTTTCATCTGCAAGGGCGACAACGGTAAGACTCAGTTCAACGTTTCGAACGTAGCCGGCAACTTTATCTCAGGCGCCATCTCCAACGCTTACTACCCCGCCGATGAGCGCGGAGTGGGCCTCACTCTCGAAAACGGAATTGTGGTCACATTGGAAGGCATGCTCGGCGGACAGCTCTTCGAGTTCTCCCCCGACGTCACCAACTACCTCCACAAGCGCCGCGAGCACCACCGCATGA
>JANXWZ010000227.1 GCA_025350865.1 Rhodanobacteraceae bacterium | reverse complement strand
CGCGCAGGTCCAGAAGCTCTCGTCCGGCTGTTAGAAGAATCTCTCCGTAAGGTGTCAAGGCAACGCCTTGGGGATCTCGCGTGAAGAACTCAATACCAAAGACTTCTTCAAGCTGCTTAATTTGCGTACTAACATTGGATTGCGTGGTGTTCGCGTGGACTGAGCCGGCAGTCATTGTGCCCCGCTCGGCGACTGCTTGGATGTACTTGAGGTGACGGAACTCCAACTGGTCGTAATCGCTCATATGGCCCCCGATGCCCTGCAACGCGGTGAACCTATCCAGACATCGATCGACCCGAAGTCCAGTCTGACGACTTTCCACAAGAGCATCTACTTAGTCAATAGCCGCCAAAGCCATCGCTCGGAGTGATTGGGCCATCATCGCAAACAATTGGACAGATTGTTGATCCCAAACGAACCTGTTTCTGGGCGTCTCCAGTTTCTTGCAATACTCGACTCGCCCTCCATCTTCGGGAGGAGTCAGCATGAGGTTCCAGGGATTAGCTATCGAGAGTCAACCCGATCCATCGATCAACGGTCTGGCGAAAGCGTTGGCGGGCGAAGTCGTAATTCTTCTGAAAGCTGAGCTGAGCCGGCTTTCTGCGTCCGAAGTACAACCCGTTCTTCTTGACGTAAAACAGACGGCAGTTTACCTCGGACGATCTGAGCAATCAGTGCAACACCTCATCTTCGAGAAGGAGTTGCCGGTTGTGCGTAAGGGCCGTCGAGTGCATTTGCACCGACATGATCTCGACGCTTGGATCGAGAAAAATAAGTATTGAAGACGCACTAGCATAACCGTTACACTCCCTCTATGGCAACCAACAACTACGGTACTGGGACAATCTACCAACGCGGTGACGTGTGGTGGGTTCGAGTTTATGTCGATAACAAACCGATCTCGCGTTCTAGCAAATCCACAAAAAAGTCAGACGCAATCAAGTTGCGAGACCAAATGCTCGCAAAGAAGCATCGCGGCGAGATTACTGGCGGAGCGCCGGATAAGGTTCTGATCGGAGAGCTTCTCGACGACGTTTTGAAGAGCGACATCGAAGAGTCAACTCGGTATATCTGGAAGGTTGTGATCGAAAAGAACCTTCGCCCATTCTTTGGAACCATTCGAGCTGCTCGGCTATCGACCGATGTCATGGAGAGATATCGCGAGAAGCGACTCAAGCAGGGCTCTGCTGAGTCAACCGCGAATCGCGAGTTGTCTATCTTGAGGACGGCGTTTCACAATGCACGGAAGCGGACCCCTCCGAAGGTCGTTGCCGTCCCTTACTTTCCGATGGTGAAAGAGACAACGGTGAGGAAAGGGTTCCTCAGCGATACGCAATACGCTGAAGTGCGCGACGCTCTTCTTGACGAACTGAAGCCTCTCTTCGTGTGCGGGTATGTTACCGGCATACGCAGGGGTGAACTGACAGACATCCGATGGCCGCAAGTTGATTTTCAAGCAGACCTCATCGCTTTGGAACCGGACGAGACAAAAAATCGAGAGGGCCGCTCGGTGCCGATTCTGAGCGGTGACATGCGTGATCTGCTGCTCGCCGCCAAGAAGGCACGAGACGAGAATTGGCCGGAGTCGCCCTGGGTCTTCAATCGTGAAGGAAAGAAGATCATTGACTTTCGCGGGTCATGGGAAAGGGCCTGCACACAGGCTGGTGTTCCCGAACTGAAATTCCACGATTTGCGCCGTTCAGCAGTACGAAATATGCGGCGAGCGGGAGTACCGCAGGTGATACGTATGAAGATCAGCGGGCACAAGACTGACTCAATGGAGCGCCGATACAATATTGTTGATACTGAAGACCTCGGCATAGCCAAAGAGTTCATGGAACGGCGCATGAAGATGGCAGAGACTGTCACGGAAGTGTAACGGTTGTACGAAACGGCATGAAACTCGGCGATACCGCTCGACCATATAAATGAACGACTTAGACTTAGACGATACACGGTGATACACTCAGAATTGGCTTGAGGTGCTAGCGCCGCAAGGCATAGGGGTTCAAGTCCCTTCCTCCGCACCAATCCAACCTTCGAAACATAAGAGTGCCTCCCAATCGGGAGGCATTCGTGTCTACGTCGGCCACACCTTGCGCGTTTGTCCCGTGGGCACAGATCTAACCCACCACTGCCGTCATTTTGGGGAAGCCAGAATCTCCGTAGTTGACTTTGGGCGGCAACACAGCTTCGCGAAATCCACCCTACACCTGCC
>JANXWZ010000177.1 GCA_025350865.1 Rhodanobacteraceae bacterium | reverse complement strand
TGGCCGACAATCTGCACGCCGTGCAAACGGTGTTTCTCTTCGTCATGCTTCTCGTCGTGATCTTCGCAGCTGTCGCGGCGCGTCTCAAGCTCCCACCCGCCATCATGCTTGTACTGGCCGGCCTCGGCATCAGCTTCGTCCCGCACGTCCCGCGCATCGAGCTCAACCCCGACCTCGTCTTCCTCATCTTTCTGCCGCCCCTGCTCTACGCCGCCGCATGGCAGACCAACTGGCGCGAGTTCAGGCGCAACCTCATCTCCATCTCCATGCTTGCCATCGGCCTCGTCGGGTTCACGGTGCTCGGCATCGCCTTTTGTCGCCGATCGCTTCATCACCGCGCTAGACTGGAAGAGCGGCTTCATCCTCGGCGCCGTCGTCGCTACCACCGACGCCGTAGCCGCCAGCTCCATCGCCAGATCCATCGGTCTCCCCCAGAAGATTGTCGACCTCCTCGAAGGCGAAAGCCTGCTCAACGACGCCACCGGCCTGCTTGCGCTCGAGTTCGGGCTCCGCATGCTGCTGGAAGGTCAAACCCCAACCCTGACAGGCGGCCTCCTCCGCCTGCTCTGGCTCATCGGCGGAGGCCTCGGCGCCGGCCTCCTGCTCGGCATCTGCATGGCCTGGCTGGAACGCTTCGTCGACAACGGCCCCATCGAAATGGTCCTCAGCGTCATCGTTCCTTACGGAGCCTACCTCGCCGGCGAGGAGATCAAAGCTTCCGGCGTGCTCGCCGTCGTCGCCTGCGGCCTCTACATGAGTCGCAAGAGCGTAACCTTCCTCTCCCCAGCCGCCCGCATCCAGGTCACGGGAGCCTGGGAGGCGCTCGACTTCGCCCTCAACGGCATCGTCTTCGTTCTCATCGGCCTCCAGCTCCCCTACGTCATGGACGGACGCCAATACAGCAACGCGACACTGCTCGAATACGCCGCCATCTTCTCCGCCGTGCTTATCCTCCTGCGCGTCGCCTGGATGTTCCCGGCTGCGTGCGCCTCATGGTGGATCCGGCACCACCTGCTCAAACAATCGGACCCCGGCCCAACAAGCAAAGAAGTCTTCGTCGTCGGCTGGACCGGCATGCGTGGTGTCGTGGCTCTTGCAGCCGCTATCTCGCTGCCCCAGACCCTCGGCGATGGCCGTCCCTTCGCCCAGCGCAACCTCATCATCTTCCTCACCTTTGCAGTTATCCTGGTCACCCTCGTCTTGCAGGGCCTCACACTCCCATCCCTCATCCGCGCTCTGGGTTTGGCTAAGGCGGAAGGCTCAGACGAAGAAGAGCTCGACGCCCGGCGCGAGCTCGTCGGGGCCGCAGTTCTGCACCTTGAAGCCCAGGTTGCTAAAACCGAAGACGAGGACCTGAAGCACGGCTACGAAGACCTGCTCCATCGCTATCGCCATCGGTACACCGCCCTCTGCGACGAATGCCACGCCACGCCCGAGCATGAGCGCCAGGCCGTCGAACGCTACCGCAAGCTCGGAGCCATCGCGGTCAGCACCGCCCAGGTCGAGCGTAAAGTCCTCATCCACCTGCGCGACGAGGGCCGCATCGGCGACGATGTCCTCCGCCGCCTGCAGCGCGAACTAGACCTTACCGAAACCCGACTAACGAAGGCATAACCGCCGCCCACCCGCGTATCATCGAAGTAGATATGCAGTCCGAGACCATCGCCGTAGCCATGTCCGGAGGAGTTGACTCCTCCGCCGTCGCCGCCCTCCTGCGCGCCGAGGGCCACAACATCGTCGGCCTCACCCTGCAGCTCTGGAACCAGCGCCGTCTCTCCGGCCACGAAGGAATGCCCGAAGCTGTCCAGGGCCGCTGCTGCTCCATCGACGACGTGTACGACGCCCGCCGCGTAGCCGACAAGCTCGACATCCCCTACTACATGGTTAACCAGCAGGAGCGCTTCGAGGCCGACGTCGTCAAGCCGTTCGTCAGCGAGTATCTCGCCGGCCGCACCCCGATCCCCTGTACCCTCTGCAACAATCACCTCAAGTTTGATCAGCTACTGCTCACTGCCCGCCAAATCGGCGCAACCCGCATCGCTACTGGCCACTACGCGCGCAACCACTTCGATCCCGTCCGCAACCGCTGGATTCTCTCCCGCCCCGCGGACCGCTCGAAAGACCAGACCTATTTCCTCTTCGGCCTGACGCAGGACCAGCTAGCCCACACTCTCTTCCCGCTCGGTGAGATGCGCAAGCCCGAGGTCCGCGTCATGGCCGCCGACGCCGGTCTCGACGTCGCCACCAAACCCGACTCGCAGGAGATATGCTTCATCCCCGGCGGCGACTATCAAACCTTCCTCCAGGCTTACCTAGACGAACAGGGCGAACCCCTCCCCGATAGCTCCGGCGAACTCGTCGCCGCAAACGGCGAAGTCCTCGGCCAGCACACCGGTATCCATAACTTCACCGTCGGCCAGCGCAAGGGTCTCGGCCTCACCAGCGCCAACCCGCTCTACGTCCTCGCCATCCACCCGGATTCCCACCAGGTCACCATCGGGAGCGAGGCCGACCTCATGACCCGCGAGCTCCGCGCCGACCGCCTCAACTGGATTTCCATTCCCGACCTTACCGAGCCCATCCGCGTACTAGCCAAGGTCCGCCACCGCCACGAACCCCAGCCCGCAACCCTTTCACCCGGCTCTCAACTCGGCACCTGCATCGCCATCTTCGACGAACCGCAGCGCGCAATTACACCCGGCCAGGCCGCCATCTTCTATCAGGGAGATGAGGTCGTTGGCGGTGGCTGGATCTACTAACGGTTCCGCCTCCCACCGTTCACGAACGTCATCAAGCCGGCCTTCAAACCCTCTACCAGACCCGAAACCTCGCGCACCGGCATCGTGATCCCGTTCTGAATCGACCGTGCTGCGCTTGCCGTCGCATCCAGAACGCTGCTTACCATTCCGTCCACACGCGATACCTGTGCCTGCGTCTTCCGGTTCGCCTCACGCACGGTCGAATTAGCCTCGCGCAGCGTCTCACGAACCGTCATATTGGCCTCGCGAAGCATCTCATTGGCATCGCTGATCGTCGGCCCAAATTCGTTCAACTTCTCCTTCACCAGCGACGAAACATTCTCCACGTTCCCAGCAATCGACCTCGCATGAACCGCGATCTGGTTGATCTGCGGCGTCAAATCCGTGAGCAGCCCATTGGATTTCGTCAGTACCGGCAGCAGCTTTTCTTTGATCTCGTCGATCTGGCCCATCACCTTCTTCTGCGCCTTCGCAGCGCCCACAGCCATGAAGATCACCACGACTGCCTGAGTCACCATCGCCAGCGCGACCAGCCCGACAAAGATCGTCAGCAGCCGGGTGTAGTCTCCGCTCAAACCATCCTGGTCAAGTACAGCAACGGCCAAATTTGATAGGTACATTTTTTTGCCTTCTCCGGCATCAGCCAGTTGATCCGTCCACATTCTACGGGCGAAAGGGGCAAGCCGGAGTTGAAACTCGGCCCGCCCCTTCCTGATCCGCCACTCCGCAAAGCGGAGCAGCAACCCACTACCGTCAGTGGCGTTCTTTTAGCCTGAGTGGCTTTCGGTGGCAGCGACGTAAGCTTCCTTACCCGCATCCACGGCAGCCGTTACCTTCTCCTGCTGATCTTGGACGAGGCTCTTGCCCTTCTCGACATACTGCGTCCATTGCGAGCGGCCCTTCTCGTAATATTCCTTGCCGCGATCCACGTAATCGTTGGCGACCTGCTTGCCTTGCTCGGCATACGCATTGGCCTGGTCAAGTCCCTGCTGCGCCAGAACAGCAGCGCGCTCCTTGGCGTCCATCGCACTGTTTACGATGTCCTCGCGGGTCTCGCGTCCAGATTTCGGCGCATACAGAACACCCACAATCGCACCCAGGCCGAGGCCCGCAAGAAACCATCCCAAACCGCTCGTTCCGTTATCGTTATCTGCCATCACACTCTCCTCATCGACCTGCTGTATGTATCTTTATATGCATTACATCGCGGTTGTGACGCAACTTGGAAAATAAATCTTCACCGCTACACGAACCCTGCCCAATTACTGCCACTAAGAAAGATGCGTCGGGCGCGGCGGGGGTTGCGCAGAATTTCCAATCAGCCAGATTCGTCTTGACTTACCGACCTGCCCCAAGGCCACAATGGTGATGAAAAAGCAGAACCTGAAGCGTCTTTCACAACGTCTGAAGAAGTGGGACTAGATGCGAAGTCTAGTGAAACGAATTTGAGAGGAACGACCAAGATGGCACCGCACACACAATCTTCCATCCAGCATTCCCGTTCCACCAGCTACCGCAGCCTGTCCATCGCTGCCGCAGTCTTAGCGATAACGCTCGCCGGCTGCAAGTCCACCCCAAAGGTGACCGACGCCAGCCTTACCACCGCCATCCAGAGCACGCTCGCCGGAGACAGCGCGGTAGCTGGTCAACCCGTGACCGTTGCCGTTGACGGCCTTGTGGCAACCCTTGGCGGCACCGTCGCTAACGACGCCCAGCGCACACTTGCTGCACGTGACGCGGCTGGCGTCGACGGAGTCAAGACGGTGGTCAACAACATCACAGTCGGCAGCGCAACTGCGAACACCCTTCCGTTGCTCCCGATGCCGACGGGGCCGGCCGTCTCCACCGATCCTGGGCCTGCTCCACTCCCTGCTCCATCCGGGCGCAAAGGCAACCCGCCACCTCCGAGAGTCCAACGGGAACCCGCGCCAATTGAGCGGTCGCAACCCGTTTACAATCCTCCGCCCCCGATGGCTCAAAATCAGCCGCAACCCGTTCAGGCCCCACCGCCACCGCCTCAGCCTACTTACAGAAACGTCACGGTGGCATCCGGCAGCACCATTCCGGTACGCATCACGCAGACACTCGATAGCGCCACCATCGAGGCCGGGACCCCGTTCTCAGGCGTAGTTGCCTCAGACATCCTGGTCGATGGGCTCGTCGCTATCCCCGCAGGCTCCAACGTCTCGGGGCATGTCGACGCAGTCCAGGAGGCCGCCCACTTCAAAGGCTCATCCCTGCTCACCGTCTCCATCAACACGGTCAGCAGGCGCGGTGAGCGTCTGGAGGTCTCAGCCGAACCGTACACCGTAACCGGCAAGGGCCGCGGTGTAAACACGGCCGAGAAGACCGCTGGCGGCGCGGCCGTCGGTGCCATTTTGGGCGGCATCTTTGGTGGCGGCAAAGGAGCTGCAATCGGGGCGGCGGCAGGGGGCGGCGTAGGAGCCGGCTCTCAGGCAGTCACCCGAGGGCAGCAGGTGCAGATCATGTCGGAAAGCGTCGTCCGCTTCCATCTCAACTCCCCCATCTCGGTGCGGGTTCGGACGGATGGAGCAGAACCCCAGCGCGACAGCGAGGGCCTGCGCGATCGGCCAAAGCAGTAGTCGTTCGATCCTCCCGTGGGGGTGGTCGCATGGCCACCCCTTACGTATCGTAGAATTAGCTTCCAGACATCTACGGTCATGTACACTTCGGGCATCGGAAGCATCTTTCCTGGCTGGTTTGCCTCTAACCACGCAAGACATCAGCGTACGGAGGCGGAGGCTTGAACTTGTTGACGACTGCGGCGAAGAAGCCTCTCGGATTTCTATCCTTTACCCTGCACGCCCACCTGCCTTACGTCGTCAATCACGGCACGTGGCCCCATGGCATGGAGTGGCTGCTCGAAGCGGCCGCTGAGACCTACCTTCCACTTCTGCGCGTCCTCGGCCGCCTCGAAAAGGACGCGGTCCCACTCCATCTGAACCTCAGCCTCTCTCCTGTGCTGATGGAACAGCTTGGCCACCCGGTCTTTGTCGAAGAGTTCCCCAAATATCTACTGCGGAAGATCGTCTCCGCGCGCGAAGACGAGGCCTTCTTCATCCAGTCGGGCGAGACCCACTACGCCGACACCGCCCGCTACTGGCACCGCTTCTTCACCCAGGCGCTGGATGACTTTTACGCGTTCAAGAGCGACATCGTCGGCGGCTTCAAGCGGTTTCATCAAGCCGGAATGATCGAGATCATTACCTGCTGCGCCACGCACGGCTACCTGCCTCTGCTCGGAACCGACGAAAGCGTCCGCGCCCAGATCCGCATGGCAGTCAAGACCCACACCCGCCATATCGGGGAAGCCCCCAAAGGTATCTGGTCGCCGGAGTGCGGCTACCGCCCCGCCGGCCGCTGGAGCTACCCCGTGACGAACGGCGATGGCACCCCGATCGCCCCGCCGTTCAACCGCATCGGAGTCGAGCAGGCCCTCTCCGAGAGCGACCTTGACTTCTTCTTCGTCGATACCCACCTCGTCGAAGAATCCGAGGCTGTACGCTCGCCCTACCCATCCGCCAACGCAACGCGAACCCCCACCAAAGTACCGGCAAATCCCCGCCATCGCTCGCTCTACCAGCCCTGGGTGGTCGACGGAACCTACCTCACCCGCGATCAGGAGCACCCCACGTCGATCTTCCCTCGCGACCCCCGCACCGGCGTTCAGGTCTGGTCCGGCGACCTCGGCTACCCCGGCGACGGCAACTACTGCGACTTCCATAAAAAGCGCTGGCCCGGCGGACATCGCTACTGGCGCGTCACCGGCCCGCACGTCGACATGGGCGACAAGGAACCCTACTACCCCCACGAGGCCCAGGCCCGTATCCAGGGCCACGCATCGCACTTCGTCCACCTCGTCTACGGGGCGCTCAAAGACACGCTCAACCCGTCCAGCCCACCTATCCTCTCCGCCCCCTTCGACGCCGAACTCTTCGGCCATTGGTGGTTTGAAGGGCCGATGTGGCTCGAAGCCGTCGCCCGCACCCTGCACGACAATCCGGGCGGAATCGAAACTATCTCAGGCTCCGCCTATCTCGAGAAATATCCCCGCGCCGGCATCATCGAGATGCACGAGGGCTCCTGGGGCGTCGGCGGCAACAATCAGGTCTGGATGAATCCGGAGACCGCCTGGACCTACACCCATCTTTACCCAGCGGAAATCTCCACGCGGGATGTGTGCTCCTCTGGTAAATGGAACGACTCGGAACTCGGAACCCGGATCGTCAAGCAGATGTGCCGCGAACTGCTCCTGCTCGAATCCTCCGACTGGCAGTTCCTGATCACCACCGGCGCCGCCCGTGACTACGCCGAACTACGCTTCCTCACCCACAACGAGCAGTTCCTCGAGCTGAAAACGATGTGGGAAGCCTACGCAAACGACGCCACCCTGAACGTACACCAGACCACGCGGCTGGCTGCCATCGAAGAACGCGACAGCATCTTCCCCGATCTCGACCCATCCCTTTGGGCCACCAGAGATGAAAAGAGTCTGTCATCCTGAGCGAAGTCCAGCGCGCACCATGCGCTGGACGCAGTCGAAGGACCCCGATGCCGCTCGCCCGGCTTCACAGATTCGGACCTTTCAAGCGGAATCCTACCGTCCCCCAAACACAGTCTTCAGCAGCGGAGTCACCTGCGCCGCCGGATCCGTCCTGATCTTCACCTCTTCCTGCCCCATCACCACAAACAAACCGTCCGTCGCCTTATCCAGCACATACTGGTTGATGTCCAGGTTCGGTGTCTTCACAAACGGCATCGCCGGAGCCTTCGCCATCAGCCCGGAAAACTGCTCCGTCACCCCTGTCTTCGCCATCGCCTTCTCGACAATCGGCCGGAACGCCGCCTGAATCTCTGTCGTTGTCGTCCGCTTGAAAAGATTCCAGGCTTAAAATGGAACCAGTGGACCTCCCCGTTCAACTCGTCAAAATCCAGTCCACAGCCTGGCAGCCAAGCCAGACCAGTCTCCTCGCCCGCTGGCACCTCCTCTCGCTCGACGCCCCCTGCGTCGCCGTCGCCTGGACCTGCCTCTTCGCCCACGCCGCCCACACATCGCTCCCCGCCGCGATCCCCGTCGCCATGTTCGTCGCCGTCTGGATCATCTACGCCACCGACCGCCTCCTCGACGGCCTCCGCGACGCCTCCCCCTCTGAGCCCCGCCACCGCTTCCACCATCGCCATCGCCGCGCCTTCACCCTCGCAATCGTCGCCGCCGCGATCGCTCTCATACCCCTGACCCTGGAAATTCCATGGCCTATCCTCAAGCTCTACCTCGTCCTCGCCGCTATCCTCCTCGTCTGGTTCGCGATCGTCCACGCTAACCCCCACCGCATCCTCCCCAAGGAACTCCTCCCCGGCATCTTCTGCGCCGCTGCAGCCATCATCCCTATCGGCCTCCAACATCGCGCAATCACCGCCGCAGCCCTCGCCTACTGCCTCCTGATCACCCTCAACTGCTGCTGCATCTCCACCTGGGAACACGACGCCCTCGCCGAAGCCCACCCCGCCACCCGCTTCATCGTCCGCCACCTCCAAAAGCTGCTCCTCACCCTGGCCCTCCTTTCTGCAGCAGCCTCCCTCCGTTCCACCCCCATCTTCCTCGCGATAACCCTGTCCGCCATCCTCCTCTTAAGCCTCGACCGCCTCCGTCATCACCTCGACCCCACCGACCTCCGCGCTGCGGCCGACCTCGTTCTGCTCACCCCGCTCCTCATCCTCCCCGCCCTCCGATGACCTCCCCGCCGCCCGACTACGACGGCATCGCCCGCGCCTACCGCTGGCTCGAATACCTCACCCTCGGCCCGCTCCTCCAGCGCACCCGCACCGCTCACCTCTCCCGCCTCCGCACCACCCGACAGGCCCTCATCCTGGGCGACGGCGACGGCCGCTTCACCGCCGCCCTCCTCGGCGCCAACCCCGCAATCCAAGTCGAAGCCGTCGACGCCAGTGCCGCCATGCTGCGTCTCCTCCACTCCCGCTGCCTTCACAACCCGCGTCTCCTAACCGTTCAGACCGACGCCCGCACCTTCAACCCCACATGCACCCCCGACCTCGTCGGCACCCACTTCTTCCTCGACTGCCTCACCCAACCCGAAGTCGACTCCCTCGTCGCCCGTCTCACCCCGACCCTCGCTCCCGACGCCCGATGGCTCGTCTCCGACTTCCAGATCCCCGCAGGCTTCATGAATCTGCCAGCCCGCATCTACATCCGCCTGCTCTACCTCGCCTTCAGGCTCCTGACCGGCACAATCCCCACAAGCCTCCCCAACCACGCCCTCGCGCTCGAACGCGCCGGCTTCTCCCTCATTGCCGAGCAGCAGTACCTCTTCGGAATCCTCACCTCACAACTCTGGCAACATGAATGACATCCACAAACCCGATGCTCTACTATCCCCACATGCCCCAAAGCAGCCAATTCCTTGCGCTTCTGCTTGTCGCAGCCGTTGCCGCCACCGCTCAAACACCTGGCGGCAAAACCAGTCTCGCCACCAACGGCCCACCCAACGCTCCCCTTTCAGACCGCGTCGTCGACTACGCCATCAACGCCAAAATCGACGTCCAGAAAAAATCCGTCGACGCCACCGAAACCCTCACCTACAAGAACGAGACCGGCCAGCCCCTCAGCATCTTCCCCTTCCATCTCTACCTCAACGCCTTCCAGCCCGACTCCACCTTCACCTCCGAAACCCACTTCGGCGGCGGCATCCGAGCCTCCGACTCCGCCAACGAATACGCCGACAAGAACAAAGGCTCCATCACCATCTCGCACCTCGAAGCCGACACCTTCGGCGACCTCACCCCGCTCCTCCACTTCACCGCACCCGACGACCACAACGCCAACGACCGCACTGTAGCCGAAATCCAGCTTCCCCGCCCCGTCGCCCCCGGTGCCTCCATCACCTTCCGCATCAACTTCCACGACCAGTTCCCCGAGTCCGTCGCCCGCAACGGCTACAAGCGCGACTTCCTCATGGGCGGCCAGTGGTACCCCAAGCTCGGCGTCTTCTGGCACGGCGCCTGGAACTGCCACCAGGACCACGCCACCACCGAGTTCTTCGCCGACTTCGGCACCTTCTCGATCAACCTCACGCTGCCGAAGAACTACACCGTCGGAGCCTCCGGCGTTCCCACCGGCGACCACCTCAACGCCGACGGAACCCGCACCCTCTCCTACTACGGCGAAGACATCCACGACTTCGCCTGGGCCGCCAGCCCCAACTTCACCGTCACCGACGGAACTTACCTCTCCTCTATGGGACCGGTGCGCATCCACGTCCTCGCGCTCAAAGCCAACCCAAACGCCGGCCAGCGCTACCTCGAGATCATCCGTGCGTCCATGAAGCAGTTCGACGCCCGCTACGGCCCCTACCCCTACAAGATGATCACCGTCATCGACCCCGAGCCGGGCTCCGAGATGGAAGGCATGGAGTACCCCACGCTCATCACCGGCGGCACGTCCTGGTTCGACCCCAGCTACATCACCGAGCTCACCGCCGAGCATGAATTCGGCCACCAGTACTGGTACGGCATGGTCGCCACCAACGAGTTCGAAGACGCCTGGCTCGACGAAGGCATCAACTCCTACACCGAAGTTGAGGTGATGGCCGCCATCCTCGGACGCGACACCAACGTCGTCAACTTCTCCTGGGCCAACCTCTCCGACCGCACCATGCAGTACATGCAATACATCGATGCGCCGGACTACGACCCCGTCACCCGCCACGCCTGGCAGTTCCGCAACGCAGCCTCCTACGGCGAGATCACCTACGGCAAGACAGCCGTGCTGCTCGAAACCCTCGAAGGCATCGTCGGCAAGGACACCATGGACGAGGCCATGCGCACCTGGTTCATGCGCTACCGCTTCACCCATCCCACCACCGAAGACTTCCTCCGCACAATCGAAGAAGCCGCCATCAAGCGCGGCCGGATCGCCGGGTCGCTCACCTATGCGCCCGTCCTCATCCCACCCAGCAGCGACCGGTCGCTCCTCGCTGATAACCTCCGTTCCTTCGCCAATGGCCTCAAATCGCAACCCAGCGGCGCTGGACCCGTCCTGATCGTCAACTCCGGCCTGCGCCCCTTCTTCAGTCAAGCCGTCTATCGCACCGCAATCCTCGACTACGCCGTCGGCTCCATCACCTCTGATCCCGTTTCCTGGTGGCTGCCAAAATCCACCAACAAAACCCTCCGCAACACCGTCACCGTCCATCGCATCGGAGACTTCATCCTGCCCGTCACCCTCGAAGTCGTCTTTTCGGACGGAACCAAGGTCCGCGAGCGTTGGGTCCCCGACGATCCCGCCAACGACGGCAACGATCGCTGGAAGACCTACACCTACCAGCGCACCGCCAAAATCGTCTCCGCTGAAATCGACCCCGAACACACCGTCGCCCTCGACACCAGCCACTTCAACAACAGCCGAACCGTCGAGGCAAATCCCGTCCCCGCGCGCAAACTTACCAATCTGTGGGTTAGCTGGCTTCAGCTCTCGTCTCAGCTCCTGGGGTGGTTCGTCTAATGAATCTGCCTATCCTGCGCCGCTCCATCCTTGCCCACGGCCTCCGCCTCGTCATCGTCAGCCCCGGCGCGCTCCTGTGGACCTTCGCCCTCAATCTAGGCATCGCACTCGTCTTCTCGCTCCGCGTGAACGCGCAACTCGCTTCGATCCTGGATCATTCGCTCGCTGCGGAGAGGCTCAACTCCGCCTTCGATCTCGGAACCCTGCAGATGACCCTCCACCGCCTCGGCTACATGGCCCCCTCCACCGGAACCACCGCCTACGTGGGCCTCCCCATCTACCTGCTCGTCTACTTCTTCCTCGTACCCGGCACGCTCTTCTGCTACCGGACCGCCGTCCCTGCACGGCTCGCCATCCTGCTCGGCTCCGGCGTCACCTACTTCTGGCGCTTCGTCCGGATCACAATCCTCACCCTCGTGGTCTCCGCCGTCGTCCTCGTCCCGCTCAGCCTAGTGCAACGCAGCTACGCCGCCAGTCTCGACGAGACCACCGTAGGCGAATCCGCTTTGCTCCAGCAGCTGCCCGGATTAATTGTGATCTTCCTTGTAGCCGCGCTACTCCGGCTGTACTTCGACCTCGTAGAGGCCTACACCGTCCAGCTAGGCGACCAGTACCGCGAAGACGGCAAGCAGGATCGCCGCGTCCGCCGCGTCCTCCTCCCCGCCCTGCGAACCCTTGGCCGCAACTTCGCCCGAGCCTACTTCAGCTTTGTCGGGCTGACGCTGCTCGGCTTCGCCGCCTTCCTGGCGCCCGCCTGGCTAGCCGTCCACATGCTTGCCCAACCCCGCGTCTGGCCCCTCTTCCTGCTCGCCCAGGCAGGCCTCCTGGCCATGATGGCAACCCGCTTCTGGCAGCGTGGCGCGGAAACCATCCTCGCATGCGACTACCCGCTCGTTGAACGCCCCCTTGTCTTGGCGGACGACCCCGAAGAACCCTCCAGCTCCTCGGATTCTGAACCACCCACGCCACTACACTTTCCGACCGATGCCCAGCCCAATCCCGAGCCCGCACCACCTTCACTCCCCGAACCAGACCCCGGCGTCTTCCACCACGAATCCGCACCTTTGCCCGAGACCCCCGTCGAACCCGCCCCCGAACCGGAAGACCAACCAAGACCCAAAGGCCCAGTCCCCTGGTGGCAGGAATAACCTAGAGGTCATTCTGAGCAAAGCGAAGAATCTCCGCAGATGAGCATCGGGTTAGCTCCGGCCGTCTTGGGTTTAGGGCCGAAGGCCCGTCAGATAACAGCCTGGGCCGAAGGCCCAGGTGGTTATCGAGCGAGAAGGCGAGAGCTGAAAGCCCGACACAATCCTTTCTAGACCATTTTCCATGTAGGTGTAGAGCCAGATCCCATTCACGTCGTCATTCTGGCGTAGCCAGAATCTCCGTAGTTGTCTTTGGAATGGCACTACACCTTCAGGAGAAATGCTCTAGAAGATCACCCCGGTTCAAATTCAAATCCGCCGCTCACCCAACCATTGGGCCTGACCTCGGCTACGCAGCCGCTTACGCTCTCAGATCGTCATCACCCCGATGCCTGGGCTAACCGGATAATCATCTTTCCGTATTTCGTGGGCAGCAAAAACCCTTTCAAGTTGAATCACACGCCAGCCGCGGATTCCCTCGCAGTTTATAATTGTTACAGGACCATGAATTTATACATTCTTCGCCACGCCAGCGCTGGCACAAAGCGCCCCAATCCGCTCCTCGACAATAAACGCCCTCTCGACAAGGAAGGCAAAGACTACTGCCTGCGACTCGCCCATGTCTTGAACAAGATGAAGGTTAATTTCGATCTGGTCGTCTCCAGCCCGCTCAAGCGCTCGCTCCAGACCGCCCAACTGGTAGCTACCGAGACCGGCTACGAAACACCCGTCCTTCCAACCAAAGCCCTCGCTCCCGAAGCCAGGCTCACGGATTTCATGCAACTCATCGGCGAGTTCAGCGACCGCGAGAACGTCCTAGTCGTCGGCCACAACCCAAACCTTCAGCTCTTTCTGGGATCACTCCTCGCACCGCCGGACGACAAATCCGGTCGCCCCGTCCCCCAGGTCCGGCTCCGCAAGGGAACGATCGCTCGTCTTTCGCTCGTCCGTGGCCCAGCCGTCCTGGTCGGCCTCCTAGACCCCCGCGTAGTCCGAACCCTCTACGCGACCTCGACCACCAAGTCGCGCCCGAAGACCTCCCGGAAATAGCCCGCTTCCTTCGTCACCGCCCAGCGCTCCAGCTCCGCGCCACCCCGCCCCGGCACGATATCCAACACCACATTCTTCGGGTAGACGCTGGTCTTCAAGCCCACCACAGCGCTTGCCCGATCCTGGTTCAGCGCCACCGCCAGCCGCAGCAGCACCACGCTGCGCGCCACCAACGGGTGCTGGTCCAGCGGAATTCCCCGCATCGGCCGATCCATCAGGTCAGGCCGTGTCTTGCCCAGGTACCGTGCAATCGCCGCCACAATCTGCCGCTGCTCCGGCGAAAACCCGAAAATGTCCGAGTTCGCGATAATGTACTGCGAGTGCCGGTGATGCCCCTGGTGGTTCATGAACTTCCCCACCTCATACATCATCGCCGCCGACTGCAACCACTGCCGATAATCCGGCGGCAGCTCGTGCACCTTCACCAGCGCGTCGAACAACTGCATTGCGTGCAGCCGCACCGGCTCCGCCTTCTTCAGGTCGATGCCGTAGCGCTTGCACACGGTCAGCACCCCGGTCCAGCGTTCCGTCTCGATCTTGCGATGCACCTCCGCCCGCAGATCCACCTCACCCAGCATCTGCGCCAGCATCCCATCGCGCAGCCCCAGCGGCGAATAACGGAACCCCTTCAGCCCGAACCTCTCCAGCAGCGAGGCATACACCATCGCGCCGCCGATGATGATCTCCGAGCGCTTCGGCCCGATCCCCGGCATTGCTTCGCGTTGCTCATTGGTCATCTTCGCCAGCTTGTCGGCCAGCTTGCGAACATCGGCCGTCGTTGCGACCTGCGGCTTGAAACGAACGATCCGCCCACCCGCCGGTTTGCGAGACGCCGGCTTCGCGGTCAGCGCGGCGGCCGCCTCAGCCAACGCAGCGGCCGTCCCCGACGTGGCGATCACCAGCCCGACGTGCGGGTGGCCCAATTTCTTTTCGCCGCGTTGCAACTCGCGATCGATGTACTGCTTCAGCCGCCCGATATCTTCCTTCAGCGGCGGATCGTGCTGCAAAAACTCCTGCTGTAGCCGCACCGCACCCAGCGGCAGCGAAACCATCTCCTTCACCAGCCCCGCATCCGAGTGCGTCACCTCGCATGACCCGCCACCCAGGTCGATCAGCAGACAACGTCCCTTTGCCCCCGGCTCATGCGTCACAACACCCAGGTGGATCAAGCGGCCTTCTTCCAGGCCGGAGATCACCTCAACATCCCACCCCGTCGACGACTTCACCCATTCGATGAACGCCGCTGCATTCCGCGCATCGCGCATCGCAGACGTCGCCACCACCCGCACTTTGTCCACCGCATGCGTCTGTACTGCCTTGTGGAAACGCCGCAGCGCCTTGATCGTGTTTGCCATCGCATCGGGCGAAATCATCCCGGTCTGGAACACGCTTTCGCCGAGCCGCGTCACCTCACGGTCTTCGTGCAGCGTTTTCAGGCGATGTTGCACCACCAACGCGATCTTCAATCTGGAAGAGTTCGAGCCGATATCGATTGCAGCAAATGTAGGCATGGGCTCGCGTTACTCCCTTAGAGAAAGAACTCTTACTAGCAAGATACATCCCGGACGCACATGGAAATGTGGGCAGGAACCCCGGGTCCGCTATGCTGGTACTTGCGTTTCTTCGAAATGAGTTCAAAGCCCCATTTCTCTTTGCTTGCGACCTCCTTCGCGGGTGGCCCCCGGCCCCGGACCACGGCGACCATCCTCTTCGGATTGTGGTTCCTCCTCTTCTTTGCATCCCTCTTCTCTCCGCCCGTGCTCGACGACGCCGACGGCACCCACGCCAGCGCCGCCCGGGCCATCCTCGCCACCGGCGACTGGGTCACCCTGCGCGTCGACGGTGTCCGCTATCTCGAAAAGGCCCCCCTCCCCTACTGGCTCGCCGCCGTCAGCTTCAAGCTCTTCGGCTTCAACGCCTTCGCCGCCCACCTCCCTCAGGCCCTGGCCGTGCTGCTCCTGATGCTCCTCGGACATCGCTGGGCCAACCAGGCCTTCGGAGCCCGCACCGGCTACTACACCGCCCTCGCGATCCTCACCGGCGCGGGAGTCTTCCTCTTCACGCGGATACTGATCCCTGAAGTCCTGCTTTCCCTCTGCCTCGCCGCCAGCCTCTTCGCCTTCCTCAAATCTCTAGGCCCCATCGCCTCCACACCCCAGGACTGGGTGCCCCATGTCTCGCCCCTGAGACATGGGAACGAACGCCCACATGGGATCGAACAACCCTCGATCGCCTGGTACGCTGGCCCGCTCTTCTACCCCTACGTCATGTGGGTCTCCCTCGTCCTCGCCGTCCTCGCCAAAGGCTTAGTAGCCCTCATCTTCTTCGGCGGAACCACCTTCCTCTTCCTCCTCCTTACTGACGAGCTGAAGAACTGGCGCAAACTCCGCCCCTTGACCGGCCTCCTGCTCTTCCTCGCGATCGCCGCCCCCTGGCACATCCTCGCTGGCCTCAGAAACCCCGGCGGGCCGCAAGGCGGCATGGGCGGCCACGGATTCTGGTGGTTCTACTTCGTCAACGAGCACCTCCTGCGCTTCCTAGGCCGACGTATCCCGACCGACTACAACAAGCTTCCCGGCGCGCTTTACTGGAGCCTCCACCTCGTTTGGCTCTTCCCCTGGGCGCTCTTCCTGCCGCTCGGAGTCGCCGCCCTCGCCCGCCGCTTCAGTCACCAGGTCGGCGTCCTCGCCCGCTTCGCCAACCTCTCCGGGCTCGCCGGAATCCTCACAGCCGTCATCGCCGGCGCAATCGCCGCTTTCACCCACATCCTTACCGGGCCGGACATCTTTGACTTCGTCGTCCTTTCCGCCGTCCTGCTCGCCTTTATCGAAGTTTGCCTGCGCCGCAAGTTTGCCGGCCTCGCCCTCTCCCCGTTCCACCGCATCGACCCCCAGCAACGCACCATCCTCCTCCTGGCCATCTTCTCCGCCATCGTCCTCCTCTTCTTCTCCCTCTCCACCAACCAGGAGTACTACACCTTCCCCGCCTACCTGCCAATCCTCCTGTTGATCGCCGCCACCATTACCCGCGCCGAGCAGACCTTCGCCACCGACGCTTCCGTCCGCCGCCTCATCGCCTTCGCTCACGCGGCTCTCTGTCTGCTCGGCCTCGCCATCGCCCTCTCCCTCAGCTACGGCCTCTGGGCCTCGCGCCACCTGCCCTACCTCGAGGACATCGGCACAGCCCTCGCCCACCGCGGCGTCGGCGCCTACACCCTTTCCATGTCGAGCTTCTTCGACCTCACTGGCCCTTCCTTCGCCGCCCTCAGACTCCCAGCTCTACTAGCCGCTATCACATTCGCCCTCGGACCCGCGATCGCCTGGACCCTCCGCGGCCAGCGCCGCCACCTCGCCGCCACCACGGCCATCGCTTTCACCTCCGGTGCGTTCCTGTTCGCCGCACACCTCGCCCTCGCCCGTTTCGCCCCCATGCTTTCGAGCCAAAACCTCGCCGCGAAGATCCAGCAGCTTGAAGCCGCCAGCGTCCTCTCCCCCGATGACCAGTTGATGCTCTTCGGCGATCAGGCGTATGGTTCGTCCATCCCCTTCTACCTCGGCAGACAGGTCTATCTCGTGAACGCCCGCTCCAGCTCCATGCTCTTCGGCTCCACCTTCCCGGACTGCCCGCTGGTCTTTCTCAACGGCCCGCAGCTTCGCGCCGAATGGGGCAAAGGCCCGCGCAAGATCGTCTTCGTCCCGCTCGAATCCCGCGCCGAGTTCGACGCCCTCCTCGGGCCAAACCAGGTAGTCCTCGCCGAATCCAGCGGCAAAACGCTCTTTACCGATCGTCCCCTCGGCGGCGTCCATTGAAGCCCCGTTCGCAGTCCCTCGCCATCATCCTCGTCGCATGGTTCATCCTCCAGATCGGCGGCCTCTTCACGCCCGGCCTGCTGGACGACGTCGACTCCATCTACATCGAAATCGCCCGCGAGATGCTCCACCGCCACGACTTCGTCACGCCTTTCATCGACGGCATCCGCTTCTTCGACAAGCCGCCCCTGATGTACTGGATGGCCGCCGGCTCCATGCGCCTCTTCGGCGAGTCCGACTGGGCCGCCCGGCTCCCGCTCGCCATCGCCGTCCTCGGCCTGCTGGTCGCTGTCTACGTCCTCGCGCTCCGCCTCTTCCAGTCCGAGCGCGCCGCCCTCTACTCCGCCCTCATCATGGCGACCTCCATCGGCCCCTACCTCTACACCCGCTTCTTCATCCCCGACATCATGATCGCCCTGTGGATGACCCTCTCCGTCCACTTTTTTCTCCTCGCCCTCGACCGCCTCTCGACCAACCCTAACTCTCCCCGTGCCCCATTCATCGCGCCGTTATCTCACGCGATCCGGGGTCCCTGGCCAGCGTTTTTTGCTCGCTGGGGTGGGGTGAGTGGGAAAGTACACTCTCAATCCGCCCTCCTCCCCTGCCTCCTCTTCGCCGCCACTCTCGCCCTCAACCTCCTCACAAAGGGCCTCATCGGAATCCTCTTCCCCATTGGCTTCGTCCTCGTCTACCTAGCCCTCACAAAGCAACTCCGGCTCCTCCCAAAGTTTCACATCGTTCTCTCGACTCTCGTCTTCGCAATCATCGCCCTGCCCTGGCACATCCTCGCCTGGCTCCGCAACCCAGCCATCCCCATGCCCCCCGGCATCGAGCTCCCCGCCAAAGCCGGGTGGGCCTGGTTTTATCTCTACAACGAGCACATCGCCCGCTTTCTCGCCAAACGCGTCCCCCACGACTACGGCCAGACCCCCGTGTGGCTCTTCTGGCTCTACGCCGTCATCTGGATCATGCCCTGGGCCGTCTTCCTGCCCGGTGCCATCACACGAATCTGGCGTAACCGCCGCGACGCCGCCAGCCGCGAAGCCGACCTTGCCGTCGCCCTCTGGGCGCTGCTGGTCCTCGTCTTCTTCTCCGTCTCCAGCCGACAGGAGTACTACTCTGTCCCCGCCCTCCCCGCCCTCGCCCTGCTGGTCGGCGGCTGGCTCGCTTGCGCCGAATGTACCTCGCGAGAAATCCTCGACCGCAGCGCCAACGCCTGGTCCATCCACTCCCACCGCTGGCTCCTCCTCCCGATCGCCTCGCTCGTCGGGGTCACCTGCGCCTTCCTCGCCATCGTCTCTCCCACCCCGCAACCGGGTGCAGACCTCTCCACCCTCCTCAGCAACAATCCCGAGCTCTACAACCTCTCCCTCGGCCACCTCTTCGACCTCACCGGCGCAGCCATGGGCCTCTTCCGCGGCCCGCTGGTCGCGGTCGCCGTCGGCATGACCATCCTCGGCCCCGTGAGCTACGTCCTCCGCCGCAACGGTCGCACCTACGCAGCCAATCTGGTCCTCGCTGGCGGCATGACCCTTGTCCTCCTCGCCGCCCACGAAGGCCTAGTCCGCTTCAACCCTATCCTCGGCTCAAAAGACCTCGCCCAAGCCATCGTCGACGAGCAGGAACTCCACCCCGCGTCCAACGACCTCATCCTTCTCGACGGCGAGCTGACCTCCGGCTCAACCCTGCTCTTCTACACCCGCCAACCTGTAGGCGTAGTCAACGGACGCGTCAACGGCCTGTGGTTCGGCAGCTTCTGGCCCGATGCCCCGCCGCTCTTCGAAACCGAAGCCACCCTCCGCACCCTCTGGTCCGGCCCGCGCCGCATCTTCATGATGACCCCAACCCCAGCCAGCCGAACCACCAACCTCCAGACCTTCGGCCCCGTCCACCAACTAGCCTCCGCCGGCGGCAAAACCGTCCTCGCCAACCGCTAACCACCACCCCGCAACCCCGCAACCGCCGTCATTCTGGCGAAGCCAGAAATCTCCGTATTTCGCCGTTGCTAGTTTCACTTCTTTCTTGTCAAGCGAAATACTTTCCCCACCTCTCCCAACCAACTCATTCCAAACCACTTATCCAAAAAGAAAATTTGCACATTCACCATGCCCAACCTGCTACTCTTTTAAAAGGAATGAAAAAGCCCCGGCCACCCAGCCGGGGCTTCGTCCTTAGCTGTCAGCTTACAGCTTAAAAACTGTCAGCTCGAGATTCATGCCCTCGCTCTACCAGGCACGATCTGACGGCCGATCTAAGTCGTTATCTGTCCGGACTTTACACCCATTTAGGGGGAGTGGGGGTACCCTAAGCCTGCGACCGCTTCAACTTCGGGAGCTTCTCCGGACTCTTCACCATTCGGCCACCCTCCAGCAAGTCGTACATCTCTCCCCGCCACAGGATACGGTTGCCGGTATAACTTAGCGCCCAGAACAGCATTCCCATCAGATCCCTCACCGGAAACAGGATCATCGTCGGCCAGCTACGCCGCTTGCGCACCATAAACTTCGCCATCACCCACGCCTGCAAACTCCGCCCCAGAATGCTGACCGCGAGCGCCGTCCAAGCCAGCACCGGACGGCCAAGCAACATCGCTCCCACCCACGCCATCAGCCCGAACGGCACCGCAAACGTCATGCAGGTCCCAAAGTGACCCTTCGGCCGCGAGAACCGCGTACTCTTCATCCACCGGACCTGGTGCTTCATCGAGTCCATAAACCCGGCGTACAGCACCATATGGTCGATCGCATAGGTCGACAGCACCACCTTGTGCCCCTTAGCCTCGATCCAGTTCCCCAGCACAAAATCGTCGGCGCAATAGGCCGCCATCGCCGCGAAGCCGCCGATCTCCGCCACGCACTGGCGCCGCGCGATCATCGTCGGCCCCAGCGCAAACCGCATCGGCTCCATCAGATTCACCACCGACACGCCGCTGCTCATCTCCACCGTCATCCCGACAGCCTCAAGCCGCGACCAAAGCCCATGCTCGGCCACCTTGCCGCGATACAGGCAAGTGGCGCAACCCACCTGCGGGTCCGCGAACGGCAGCATCACGCGCCGCAGATACCCCGGCCCAACCCGCACGTCCGAATCCGAAATCACCCAGATATCGTGGGTCGCCACCTCCGCCATCGCAGCCAGCGAACAGACCTTCGCGTTTGGCGCCCATGGCTCTCCACTGGTGACGAAACGGCTCGTGATGTGAGGAAATTCGGCAGCCACGTTGCGCGCGATCGTAAGGCCCGCGTCGTCAAGGTGGCGCGCGCAAAACAGGAATTCAACCCGTGAAACGTCTCCCACACGGAGCGGGATTCCAGCCTCCGCAAGGTGATCGAAGTAGTCCTGCTCGAAGAAGCTGCGCAGGTTGCCTTCCAAACCGGCCTCGGTTCCGTGCAGCGGCTTGAACAGCGTCACCGCTGGCAGAAACCCCGGCACCCGAGCCAGCGCCAGATCCTCGAGATGGGCCGCTTGCCGAAATCGCACAGCGCCCAGAATCACCAGCACAAGGAACACCGTCGATGTGACCAACCCGAAGAGACCCAGGGCGAGCAAGCCCCGTTCCGCTAGAACAATTTCGTGCACCGCTGCCTCACTTGCCAGGAGCTTGAAGCCCATCCCATTCTAGAGCTATTTGCTTAACCTTCGTCATTCCCGCCATCATCCCGTCGGCTGATGCTCTTCCACGCGTCCACCCGGCTTCAATACATACGTCTTGCCGCGATAGTAAAACCGATCCCCAACATAACTGCCCAGCCACAACACACTCCCCAGCAAATCTCGCATGGGATAAATCGCCACATTCTGCAGCCAGTGCGGATCGCCCATCACCCAGAGGATTGAGGCGGCCTGCAGCCAGCGGTTGACGATCGTCGCCAAAAGCCACCCCAACCCGGCGACCGGATGGCCTGCCGTCAGCCCCCACGCCAGCCCCAGCAACCCAAACGGCGTCGCAAACGTAAGCCCGGTCCCTAAGTGGCCCAGCGGCCGCGATCTACGGGTGGACTGCATCCACCGCAGCTGGTTTCGGAACGACAGCCAGAACGGCTGATCCTGAACCATCAACTGGATGATGTGCGTCCCCATCTTGACGCCTTTCCCCTGTTTAGCAAGCCGGTTTCCAAGTTCAAAATCATCGGCGTAAAACTGCCCGAGCTCGCTGAAGCCGCCGACCGCCTGGAAGCTCTGCTTGCGCGTCACCATGCTCGCGCCCAGCGCAAATTTCGTGCCTTCCAGCATGTCCGCCACCAACACGCCGGAGGTCATCTCAACCGACTTGCCCACAGCGTCCAGCCGCGTGGCAAAGCTCGCCTGCTCCCCACCATACGGAGTTCCGAGGTACAGGCAGGACGCAATCCCAAGGCTTGGGTCACGAAGGTCCTGCACCGTCCGCAGCAGGTAATCCGGAGCCACGCGAACATCCGCGTCCGAAGTAATCACAATGTCGCTCTGCGCCACCGCGTCCAGCTTTTTGAAGCTATAGACCTTGGCATTGTGGAACTGCGGAATCGGCTCCCCGCAGGTCACATACTGCGCGTCGACCTGCGGAAACCGCTCACCAACACTTCGAGCCAGCTCCAGGCCCGGATCACTCTCGTGCCGCGCGCAGAACAGCAGCTCAAACGGTGCCGGATACTGCTGCTCAAAAAACGTCTCCAGATTCCGCTCCAGTCCCGGCTCGGTGCCGTGCAGCGGCTTGAACACGCTGATCGGAGGCAGGAAGTCGGCGGGAGCGCGGTCGTCGCGCCGCTTGCGAAGTCCGAAGCGCACGGCCGCCGCAATCACCATCACGCAGTAGATCGACGACGTCAGGGAACCGGCAAGCGCCACGTAATACAACAAGCGCAGGAGATCGGTCATTGCGGTAGCACCCTCATTCCAAAGTCTACCGGACCTGCGTCCTCATCCAAAATTGCGATGGTCGCGCCAGAACTCCGCCCACGGTTGACGCGGTGGCCCGCAGACGAAGATATCCGGATGGTCCCGGCTTTCTTCGTTTTGGACGCCTTCGGAATTGCCGGTGTGAGCCGCCAGCCGGCAATTCGTAAATGCAGCCTCCGCGCTCCGCTGCGACCGCCCGATCACCACCAAAGTTGTCGGCTGCGGCGTGGGATAGCCGCGCAACCACGCCGAGTTCGTCGTGCTGATGGGCAGCGGCAACCCATATTGCGGGCCGAACATCTCGATCGCCCCCTGCTCCCCATAGTTCGCGACCACCACTCCCAAATTCTGCTGCTCGTCCAACGGCAACGAATCGCGAACGCCGGCCACTGAGCGTACAAGCTCCTCCCAGCCGATCTCCTCGCGCAAATCGCCATTGTTCTTGAGGGCAAACGCCTTCAGCGGCCCGGACGACGCCAGCGGAATCAGAACCGCGCAGGCAAGCGCTCCACTCAACGCGATCCCGGCAAACAGAACCGCCTCAACCGCAATCGCCGAACGCCTGCCCAGACGCTCAACCCATCGCCCACCTTCAGCCGCCCCCACGGCGATCAGCAGCGGATAGGCCGGCGCCAGGTAGTAGAACCGCCCCTTGCCAAAATAAAGCGCCGCAAATGGCACCAGATACAGGAACGCAAGTGCGCGATACCGCGGGCTCCGCAGCAGCCTGACCAGACCCGCAATCCAGAGCGGAATTGCGAACAGATTCGCGTTCAACAGGAATTGATCCCGGATAAACCCGTCGGCTCGTTGCTCGCTCACATCGCGCGCATGGATGGATTGCAAAAAGTGGAACGTGATCCAGTCATGGTGCGTCTGCCACAGCAGGTTGGGCAAAAAAATCAGCAAGGCCAGCGCTACGCCGGCGACAAACCCCGGAGTCAGCAACAGACGCCTCGCGTTTGTCGCTACAAACCCAAGGATCAGCCCGGCAATCAGCACAACGATGGTGTACTTGGTCATCAGGCCGAGACCCAGCACCGCACCGATTGCCACCCACCAGCGCTGGTCCTCCGAGTTCAACAGCCGTAGAGCGAAATATCCGACCAGCACCCACCACAGCAGATCAAACGACGAATATTGAAACTCCGTCCCCTGAAATAGTGGCAGCGGCGAAAGCGCAACAGCGCAGGCCGCCGTGACCTGTGCAAGCCTGCTGCCACCAAACTCGCGAGCCATCAGGCCGGCAACGAAAATCACCACCGCCTGTGCGATCACTGAGAACAGCCTCAGCCCAACCAGCGACAGGCCAAAGATGTTCAGTCCGATCCGCTCCACAAACGCAGTCAGCGGCGGGTAAGGAACAAAGCCCCAATCCAGGTGCCGGGCATCGCTCAGAAACTGCAACTCATCGCGGTGAAATCCATAGCGGCCATTGGTGAGCAGATGGAGCAGAGCGATCAGCCCGGCGATCGCAAAAAGTGGCACATTGTCGGACCGGCGCTCCGCTTCGCTATGAACCATGCAGCCTCCGCCTACGGCTTCTTTCGAACCGCCTTCGCAGCCTTGACCGGTGGCACCAGCGTTACCCGCTTGAACGGCACCAACCCCGCGCCGGGGTTCTGCTGTTGCTGCATCCGCGCCAGCATCTCCTCGCGGACGTAGTCGACGAATCCCTGCATCTGCCGGTTCATCTCCTCCATCCGCTCGCGCATCTGCAGCACGATTGCAATCCCGGCAATGTTCACGCCAAGATCCCGCGCCAGATTCAGGATGAACTCAAGGCGCTCCAGATCTTCGTCGGTATAAAGCCGCGTGTTTCCGTCGGACCGGCTGGGCCGCAGCAATCCCTCGCGCTCATACATGCGCAGCGTCTGCGGGTGTATCTCGTACATCTCGGCCACCACCGAAATCATGTAGCCGCCGCGAGTTTTACGTTTCGTCGCCATCTCGATTCAGTCTAGCTCCTGATTACACTGAACATACAAGGGCACTACCGGGAAGTTTCTGTATGGCGTTTAGAACTTACCCGTCAACTTCCCAATCTTTCCCTTTGCGCCAACCACAAACGGCAACGAAATCGCATTCCAGTTCTTGTCGGCGTCCGGAGCATCCTTGGCAGACGGCTTTAGCGGCGTCCAATCCATGCCGTGGTTCCTGGACACATCCGTCCCACTCGGGCCAACCGCAATCCATCGCTTTGTACCCTCGTCGAATGCCACCGCAGACCGGTAGCCGGACGGCATCGTCTTCGACGGCTGCCAGTGCCGACCATAGTCTACCGAGTACGCCCCGGTACCCGCCGTCTCTGTCGGCTTGGGATAGTTGCCGCCCACGGCCACAATGCTGGAACCGAAATGAGCTAGTGAAAAAATGCCCGAACTTCCTCCGTTTGCGGGCATCGGCACCGGTATTAAAGTCCACTTCGACTTCGCGCCCAGATAAACTCGCGGCGATTCTGTATCCGTCGCACTCGTTGCGAACGCAAGCTCCATTCCCTCTTTCGTCTGGATCGGAGCTATGAGTCCGGTATTGCTGGCGGCAAACCCTCCAGCTCCCTTGACAGACTCAAGCCCAGGCCGATCGTCGCGACTCCACGTTTCGCCATTGTCATTGGATGAGAAAACGGTGAATCTCCCAGCAACCTGGTCGCCCATTACGAAGTAAAACGGCCCTGGAGCCTGGTAAAGGGCGTCGAAAAATCCGTCGGCATCCGGATTCGGAAGCACTAGCCTCCACGTCGCACACGCATCAGTAGTCTTGTAAATTCCTGATGCTTTACCGGGCCCACTCGCCATGATGAGAGCTGTCTTTGCGTCGCGTCCGCGAACCCCGCGAAAGTCCAGCTTCTCCCCGCCCGCAGGCACCACGCAATGCTTCCAGTTCACCCCACCATCGGTCGTCAGCAGAACCGTGCCGCCCGAGCCACTCGCCCACGCCACCTGCGGACTTACCGCATCAATCCCGCGCAGACTAGCGGTCGTCTTGCCATCCAGAATCTGAAATTGGCCGCAAGCACCCGTCGCCAGAGCCACTACCCAAGCCGCAATCATTCTCATGCGACAAGTCTAATCTCCGCGAAACTTCGTGCTTCTCTTGCGACCTCTGCGTTCCGCTTTGGGCTTTAGGCAATCTGGTGTGACTCATCGTCGATTGAACAAGGTTGGGCCAACTTCAGGAGAGCTGATACCCGCGAAGGAGGTCTCGACGCCAAGTGTAGGACTGGCGCTTGTCAGCTTGCTTTCTTGAATTCCCCAAGACCTTTGACAGCCTGCATAACGACTCTCAGCGCGTCATTTACAGACTTCGAATCGGGAAACGCAGCCTTGACGTCGGGGTCCAGTGAAACGAGGTTCAGTTCCTGAAAGCGCTGGGCATAGGGATTGCGGATCGCGTTCGAAAAATCATATTCATCGCGCATCTCAAAATCTTCTTCGTTCTTCGTCATAGCGTCTCCTTTCACCGGCAGTTGCTACTCGTGCACTGATCAATCGAATGCGCTCTCCACGAATTACGTGCACCACCAAAAGTATATGCTGCCGGATCGAGTAGCCAAGCACGTCGAATCGCTGCTCCTCATCCGAATGGTCGGGGTCGGGCTGGAATATCGCGTCTTCGTCAAAGAAGACAGAGGCTGCCTCCGGGAATCGCACATGATGCTTGATCGCATTGCGAGCGGCTTTCATCCGATCCCACTCGAACGACTGACCGAGATACTCATAGATATCGTCGCTCATACGCCTTCCAGCATCGCCGCCCGCGGATCCTCCGGGTTCAACTTCGCCAGTTCGCGGAGTATCTCCTTCGACCGCTCGTCCTGCACCTTCGGCACGACCACCTTCACTTCCACAATTTGATCCCCGCGAAGTTCCTCTCGCGTGGCCGAAACCACACCTTTCTCGCGCAGCCGCAGCTTCTGCCCGGTCTGCGTTCCCGGCGGAATCTTCAACTGCGTCCTTCCATCTACGGTCGGAACCTCAACCTTTGCACCCAGCGCAGCTTCCACCACTGTCACCGGCACCGTCACGTAGATGTCGTCTGCGACCCGCGTAAAGAATGGATGCACGCCGGACTTGATAATGAGGTACAGATCGCCTGCCGCTCCACCGTTTGTCCCTGCATTGCCTTTGCCGCCCAGCCGAATCCGTTGCCCATCCCGGGTTCCCGGCTTGATGCGAAACTCGAGTGGCTCGCGCCTCGTCAACACCCCCGCGCCATCGCAGGTCGCGCACGAGTTCTGTACCTGGCCTGTGCCACCGCAGCGCGGGCATTGGATATTGAACTTCATCCGCCCGCCCATCTGCGTGACCTGGCCCGTGCCCGCGCATTCCGGGCACTGAATCGCCCCGCCGGTCGTGCTCTTTCCCTTGCAGGTGGGGCACATCTCCTGGCGCTGAATCTCCAGCTTCGTCACGCCGCCGCGAATCGCCGTCCAGAAATCGACGTTGACCTGATATTCAAGGTCTGTCCCCGGCTGCGGTCCACGCGGCGCGTTGCGTTGTCCCCCGGAAAACATCCCCGAAAAAACATCCTTGAACGATCCCCCGAACCCTCCACCCTGCTCGGCCCTGGCTCCGCGCGCGCCACCTGCAAAATCGGTAAAGTCGAATCCGCCGAAATCGAACGGCACCTCCTGCGCACCGCCCCGCGCACCACGCGTCGACTCGGCCCCGAATCCGCCGTAGCCTCCACGTGCCGCAGCTTCCGCAGTGGCCGGATCGATCGAATCCGAATAAAACCCAAACTGGTCGAAAATCTTCCGCTTCTTGTCATCCGACAAGACGTCGTTTGCCTCGGAGATCTCCTTGAACTTCTCCTCGGACTTCTTATCCCCCGGATTCACGTCCGGATGGTGCTTCCGCGCGAGCTTGCGGAATGCCTTGCGAATGTCATCCTGCGAGGCTGTCTTCTTGACGCCCAGCGTGCCGTAATAGTCTTTCGTCTGCGTTGCCATCGTCCCTCTAAGCGACCTGGCGTTGAACTTCCCTAAGAATGGAAGCCAGTGTCGAGTGCTGCACCGTTGACAGTTCGTAACTCGTTTGTAGATTCATCCACAGGTCGGCCGACGTGCCGAAATATGTTGCGAGCCGGAAGGCGGTATCGGCCGTGATTCCACGACGCTCATTCACGATTTGCGAGATTCTTGTTGCGGGAACACGCAGCGCCAGTGCCAGGGCATTCGCCGACAGGCTCCGCGGTGCCATAAACTCCTCCCGCAATATTTCTCCGGGATGCATAGGCGGTGGCTTGCGATTTGGGTCTCGTGCGATGGACATGATGGTCTCCAATCAGTGGTAATCGACAATTTCGACTTCATACGCATCGCCTTCGTACCAGCGGAAGCATATGCGGTATTGATCGTTGATCCGGATGCTGTGCCGTCCCTTGCGATCGCCCTTTAGCGCTTCCAGACGATTTGCCGGCGAAGCCTTGATGTCCTCGATGTGCGGTGCGTTGTCCAAAACTTGCAGTTTTCGTTTCGCCACAGCAAGGATGCCGGTAAACCTGCGGCTCTTTCCGCGAAAAAAGAGCCGCTCCGTTTCAACGTCTGCGAACGATCGGATCATGCGTTGAGCGTATCACGTTGAACGCGTTCCGTTCAACGCACCCCGGTAACGCTTCATGGACCAGCCGGCCGATCGCCCTCCGGCGGAGCTGCACCCTCTGGCCAGTCAGGCTGTTCCGCATGCTGTATCTCCTTCACCATCTCACGAGCCACGGTCCGCGCCACCGCTCGACGGTTCCGCCGCGGTCTTCCGCCCGACTCCAACTCATACCGGTAGTGCTCGATGATGCGTTCCGGCGTCCAGAGCGCCCAGTGATTTGCGTTCTGCTTGTGCATCCGCCGCAGCTGAATCTCGTCCATCCGCCTCATCATGCTCTGTAGATCGTTGTAGTGATCGAAGTACATCGAATCCGGCGATTCAATCACGGCCTGCATGTCCACATAGACCGGCTGCGCCCACTCATAAAACGTGTGCCACACGTCGTAGAGTTCCAGATGGCCCTTCTTCACCAGCAGCGCAAGATGCTCATAGAAGTCGAGAATCTCAAACGCGGAGACCGGGGGACAATCAAGCTCCCACGGCTGCAGCTTGATGTCCTCGCTGGTCGTATCCAGACGTGCCACAGCTAGCCTGCGGCGACCCGCGACGAAACTTTCGGAAAGAAAAAAGCTAAGTTGTTTCTCGAGATTTTCGACCGAGCGGTACTCCCGCTCGTGTCGCAATTGAAGGCCGGCATAGGCGATGGCTCCAACGCTGGTTAACACCAGAATCGAAGTCGCCACCGCCTGTACCGCATTCCAGTCCACCGACATCGGGGCGCTAGTTCCAGACCTGCGAAGCCTTGATCGCCTCGATCGCAAAGGTCTGGTCCGGTTCCATCTGTTGCATCTTGTGCGCGAAGTGCTGGGCTTCGGCCTGCGTGTCGAACATCATCCGGTTATAGAGCTGCCCGGCTCGGAGCTGATCGCATTTCCAAAGTGTTTCGGTCATGGCCTTGCCTCCTGGGAGATGGTTGAGTAGCAGTTGTGTCAGCGATGTTGCGGAGAGCCAAACGCCTTCCGCAACGGAATCGTCAATCGACTTTCGGTCCTTCGAACTGCCGATTCTCCTCTTCATCTGTTTTGACACCTATCTGCGCCATTTGACTCTATTTTTGCGCCTTACGTTGAACCCAATTTCGATAAAAACCAGAGGGGTGTTCCATTTGGACACCCCTCTGTGTATAAGTACGTTGAAACTGCCCAACCGGTTCTACTTCTGCTACTTCTTATCGACGTCGACATACTCCGCATCGATTACACCTTCGTCATGCTTCGCC
>JANXWZ010000150.1 GCA_025350865.1 Rhodanobacteraceae bacterium | reverse complement strand
CGCTCTGCATCGCGCAATTCCTGCCGCTTGCCTTCGAGCGCCGCGTTCTGCGTCGCCAAATCGCGCTGCACAATGGCCGTGCGTGCATCGGTCGCCACAAGCTCTTCTTCCAGCTTGGCTAGCTTCGTCTGCACTTCCTTCAACTCACGCTTCAAAGCCAGCGGTCCGCCAGAGCTTGGCCGTCCACCCGTCACCGAAACGTGATGAAACGTTTCGCCGCTCGGTGCAAGAAAGTAGCCGTCAGGGAATTGCAACGCCAGTGTCCGCGCCGTCTCCGCATCCGGTGCCACAAAGCCGTCACGCAGCTTCGGCAGCAACACCTCCAGCGAACGTCCAAAGCCATTCAGCACCCGGATGCACTCCGTCAGCGGCCGCACACCCTCGACACCCGGAACGATGCTGCTCGCCCGCCCATCCAGCGCAACACCAGCTTCGACGAGAAACGTAGCCCGCCCAGCAACCTCGGATTTCAGCAGCTTGATGCCGTCCTCAGCCGCCTCCCAATCCTTCACGACGATGTAGTTCAACTCATCGCGCAGGAACTCGTCGACCACCTGCTCATACGCTCCATCCACTTCGAGGAAGTCCGCCAGCGTCCCCACCGTCGAGCTCTTGCGGCCGGTCTCTGCGCTCTTTTTCGCGCCCATGCGGAAGATGTTCTTCACTGTATCGGTCGAGTAGGAGTGATCGCGGATCAGGCCCTCCAGCGAATGACGACGGCCATTGATGCTCGCCACCTCTCCGCGCAGCTTGTCGCCCTTGCGCTTGTTTTCGGACTCCTCCGTCCGCGCCGCCTCGATGCTCAACCGCAACTCCGAGATCTCCATTTCCAGCCGCTTCACGCGCTGGCTCACATCCTCGTGCGACATCTTGATCTGGCCGCGCTGCTGCGCCAAGGTCGCCAGTTCTTCATGGGCCCGGGCCGACTCCGCTAGCAACCGCTGCGACTCCTGCTCCAGCCCTGCAAGCGCTGCCTCGGCCTGAGCTTCTTCGTTGCGAATCCGCCCCGCACGTTGCAGCAATTCCATCGCGGAGCGACGTCCCTGCTCCGTCTGCTGCTCGCTCATGTTGACCGCGCGCATAGCCTCCTGTGCAGCTTGCTGCTGACGCTGTGCGTCTGCCCGCGAGTCGCCTGCCTCGGCATTGGCCGATTCCAAAAACGCCTTCTGCTGTTCCTGTTCTCCAGCAAGTCCGGCAAGCTGCGTCCGAGCCGCCTCCAACTCCTGCGCGCCGTTCGCCAGCCGCGTCGTCAGCTCCGCCACCCTGTCCTGATTCGCCGCCGTCCGCGCCGCAATGCGTTCCAGCTCGACGGCCGATTGATTCGCAATCGCCGCATGCTCCCGCACCTGCTGATCCAGCGCGTAGCCATGCTCCACGCCGGTGGTGTGCTCGGCGTCCAGAGTCTCGATCTCCGCTACCTTGCCATCAACATCGATGGTCAAGGCTGCGATCTGCGCGGTCGTGGACGTCTGCTCAGCGTCCAGTTGAGCGATCCGGCTCGCCAGAGCCACCCGCAGCTTCTCGCGCAGCTCATCGCGAATCTGCCCGTAGCGTTCGGCCTTGGCAGCCTGACGCTTCAGAGTGGTCATCTGCTTGGTCACTTCTTCAAAGATGTCGTTCACGCGAGCAAGATTTTGCCGCGCCGCCTCAAGCCGCAACTCAGCCAGCCGCTTCTTGGTCTTGAAGCGCGTAATGCCTGCCGCCTCTTCGATGATCGCGCGCCGATCCTGCGGCTTCGCGCTCAGCAACTGCCCAATGCGTTCCTGACCGATGATTGCGTAGCTCTCACCGCCCAGCCCGGTACCCATAAAGATGTCCTGAATATCTCGCAGCCGGCAGATCTTGCCGTTCAGCAGATATTCCGAATCGCCCGAGCGAAACAGCCGCCTCGTAATCGTCAACTCGCCCGCGCGTATCGGTGACCGCCCAAACTTGCGGCGGCGAATCTTCAGCACAACACCGGGTGCCACAGGTTTCGACTCTGAGACCTGGGAGTCTTCCCCATCCTCCGGATTCAACACCGTACCCGGCTGAGCCTCGGCAACGGCCTCTTCGGTCTCAGTCGCCATCTCCTCGCGCAGCTTGGCCTCATCCCAATCCGTCACTTTGCTGCCATCAATCGTCACGTCGGGCGAGTCGTTTCGGTCGCCATCGCCGTCGTACACATCCGGGTCCACCAGCGTCAGCGAGACTTCGGCCATGCCTGTCGGTTTGCGGTCTCGTGTCCCGGCAAAGATGACGTCTTCCATCTTGATCCCGCGCAGGCTCTTGGCCGACTGCTCACCGAGAACCCAGGTGATCGCATCCGAGATATTCGACTTGCCGCATCCGTTGGGTCCGACGATCGCAGCGATACCGGAACCCGCGAGTTGGACTTCCGTCCGATCGCAAAATGACTTGAAACCGAGAATTTGAACTTTTTTGAGCTTGAGCATGATTTCCCCAGCGGCTGAGTGCGGCGTGCAACCCACGGCAACTCCAGCTCGGCTACCTCGACTCTATCGGTCCCAAACCCCCGAATCAACCACTCAGTACCCCACCTGATGTGGATAATCAGACGTGAATCGCAACATTTGGGGATCGCCCCGCAAATGCTTCGTACGACCGGGGAAGCAAAACATCCGACTTCGGCTGCGGGAATCTGATTTACGACCTGCCGCTTGCACCGAAGCCATGTCGTTTCTATAATTCGCTGTATCGGTGATACCAGCATCTAACAAACTTGCATCGGGTCGGGTGGCATTGGCAACCCCACAAGCCTCCCGGCGCTCGCTTGACCGCTAAAGAGTTATGATTTTGCAAGGGATAGTTCAGGCAACACAATCGCGTGCCGCAAAGTCTGATATCAAAGAACAGATAAAGTTTGCGCTTCAAGAGCAGACACCAGTTTTCGTAGTAGAGTTCCAGCATCCAGTCATCGCAAAATAGGAGTTCTGAATGAATAAGGCAGCAATTGCTTCTCTCCTGGCCCTTTCGGCGTTTTCCGTCGCTCCGGCTCTGGTTTCCACCCATGGCGTCGCTTTTGCGCAGGCTCCCGCCGCTGCCGGGCAGACGGTCATGGAAGCTGCCGAGTTTGCCGACTACGACGCTGCCTTCAATAAGCAGACCACTCCCCAAACTCAGGCTCCCGCACTCGAGGCGTATCTGGCCAAGTATCCCAAGTCCTCGGTGCGCAAAGATGTTCTCCAGCGCATCATGCTCGACTACAGCCAGTTCGACCCCGTGAAGGCAATCGCCGCTGCCGACGCCTATCTGGCCGTCAACCCGACAGATTTGCAGGGCTATCTGATTGAAGTCGCGTATCGCAAGCAGGCCGCCGAAGCTGCGACCGACCCGGCTGCAAAGATCTCCGGCCTTGATGCCGCTGCCACCTACGCGAAGAAGGGTCTCGAAGTCACCAAGGGCCCTAAGCCTACAGAAATGGATGCTGCGAACTACCAGAAGATCGTCGACATCGCGACCCCCACCTTCTACGGTGCCATCGGCGAAGCTGCCCTTAACAACAAGGACGGCGCAGGCGCAGTCGAGGCCTACAAGTCGGAGCTTGCTGCCATCAAGCCGGATCAGTTGACCCAGCCCGCATCGCTTCAGGAAGCCTTCTTCCTTGCCCAGGCCTACCGTCTTCTCGCCCCGCCCGACTACATCAACTGCACTTTCTATGCCACGCGCGCAGCCGCTCTTGCTCCGGCCCAGTTTCAGGCCCAGCTACAGCCTACCGCCGACTATTGCTACAAGAAGTACCACGGACCAAACAAGGAAGGTTACGAGCCGATCGTGGCCTACGCCAAGTCACACGCTACACCCGGAAGCGACTTCGCCGGCATGATCACCCCCGCCCCGACCGACAAGGACATCGCCAACGACCTGATGAAGACAACGCCGGATGCCGATATTCCGAAGCTCGCTGTCGGCGACAAGGAATTCGTCCTCGCCAATGCCAGCCCCGAGAATGCCGCGCGGGTTTGGGATTCGGTGAAGGGCAAGTCCTTCCAGATCCCGGGCGCTCTCATCATCGAGTCTTCGCCCACAGTGCTAAAGGTTGCCATCTCCGAGGACGCCGTTCAGAACAAGAAGGCAGACTACACCTTTAACATCAAGCCGCTCGAAACTCCCGAAGAGCCAAAGGCTAAAACCCCGGCCGCGCTCGCAGCCTATAAGAAGGCCCAGGCAGCCCACGACAAGATGGTTGCGGACATCGCCGAAGCTACCGCAGTAGGCAAGACCGCCACGCTGCAGGGCACATACGCTTCCTACACCCCCAGCCCGATCATGATCATCATGGACGACGGCGAAGTGATCCTCGCCAAGGCTGCACCGGTCAAACCTGCCGCTGCCGCACGCCCGGCACCGCACGCTGCACCCCGCCGCAGATAACCGTCTTACCTCCGTCTCAACGAAGCCTCACCTCAAACGTCTTCATCGTTTGAGGTGAGGCTTTTTTCGAGCCAGCTTTGGCTCCGAAGCTGTTCTGCGCACGATGACATTTCACCTGCTCCTGACCGTGCCAGGTAGTGGAGGCTCGGTGCAGAAACCGCATTCGGTGCGTCAAAAGTTGTATGACCGTTGGTCGGAGGGTGAGTTACCCAAGTTGCAGCGTCGTGTCTAATCGAATGCAGAACGCTCGTTAACCGAGGATAAAAGATGAGATTTATAGCACCGGGCCCGCATTATCCTGATTCCGACCTCCCTTCCTTCACCGTCGCGTATCAGCCAATCGTCAATTTGCAATACAGGTCCATCGCCGCCTATGAAGCGCTCATACGTGGCACTGATGGAACGCCCTACCCGCGACTTGTAGCCGAAATGGGCGCAGGCACGCTTCGCCGTTTCCATCAAATTACCTCTGCGGAAGCTATTCGTTGCGCGGTTTCGCTTGGTTTGTCCTACCGCAAGGCATCTTTAACGATCAATCTGCAACCCGATCTCCATCCGTTGGCGTTGAATGCGAGTTTCCTGCGTGATGTTGCGCATCGCTGTGGCTTGCCGACCCATCGTATCGTCCTCGAATTGACCGAAGACCACCGCCTAAGTCCAGCGCAGCTGAGCGAGATACTGGCAAGCAATCGCGCCGCAGGATTTGCGTCTGCCATGGACGATTTCGGCGCAGGTTATTCCGGCCTGACTGCGCTCGTCTCCACCCAGCCCGAAATTCTCAAGCTGGACCGAGCCTTGGTCACAGACATTGATACTCACGCGACGAAGCAAAAGATCGTTCGCGCCTTCGTCAAGATCTGTAACTCGCTCCGGATAGTGCTGATAGCCGAGGGAGTGGAAACCAGCGAAGAGTGCCGTACCCTGCGTCAACTGGGCATCAAGCTGATCCAGGGATACTTCTTTTCGAAACCCATCGTCGGTTCGCTACGAAGATTTGAGGACTGTATCGCATCACAAAGTAACGGGACGGCTAGACGCCAGCGCATCCGCGAAGACTCCGAACTCTTCGCCGGCGGCCGCAGCGCCGTTGCCGCGCCTACTCCCCAAGCAAGAATCGCTTGATGCCGTAAGCTCGCCCCGTCGCCCCGTTGCACTCGATCAGCGTAGCCGCGATCTTGGGATTTCCCTTCGCCGCCTCGAACTTGCCCGGCATTCCGGTAAGGAATTTCTGTAGAACCAGCTCGACTTCCACGCCGATCACGGAGTCGTAGGGCCCACTCATCCCGACATCGGTCTGGTACGCCGTGCCCTGGGGCAGGATGCGCTCGTCGGCCGTCGGAACATGCGTGTGGGTCCCCAGAACAGCCGTGACGCGGCCATCCAGATACCATCCCAGCGCCGCCTTCTCGCTCGAAGCCTCGGCATGAATATCCAGCAGGATCACCTTCGCACCGGACTGCCGGCCAATGTGCATCAGCAACTCGTCCGCCTTGCGAAACGGGTCGTCGCAACTCGACATGAAGACCCGCCCCTGCATGTTCATTACAGCGTACTTCTGCCCGTCGGGCAGCGTCCCCTCGTACACGCCGAACCCCGGCGTCGTGACCGCGTAATTCGCAGGACGGAGAATCCGGCGCCCCCGCGCGTGCGAGTCCGACGGAACCTTCATGTACTCGAAGATCTCTTTCTTATCCCAGATGTGGTTGCCGGTCGTGATCACATGCGCACCCAGGTCGAACAGCTCCTCGGCAAGAGAGGGCGTGATGCCGAAGCCACCGGCCGCATTCTCGCCATTGATAATCAGCAGATCGACCGCATAGGTTTCGACCAGCTGGGGCAGGTGTTCGCGAACGATATGGCGTCCAGCCGAACCAAAAACGTCGCCAACAAACAGAATATTCACCTAACAAGGCTATCAGATACAGCCGGGTGCCCCATTCATCGCAGTTCCATCGCGATGAGTCAGATGTAGACTCAAAGTCCGAGGGCTCAAGTCATCATGGTCGTTCTCCGCTCCATCTTTGCCGTCATGGTCGGCTACATGGTCATGATGGTAGCCGTCATCGCGCTGACGCTGATCTTCGTCAAGACGATGGGTCTGAAGTCCGGTAATCCCACACCCGGCTACCTCGTCCTCAATGTCGTGTACACCTTCCTGGCCGCAGCCGTAGGCGGCTACGTCACCGCGCTCATCGCCCAATTCAAGCCGATGTCCGCAGCCGCAGGGCTGGCTATCCTGATGGCGATTTTGGGTGTGCTCTCCTACCGCCATTACACCGGCCTGCAGCCCTTCTGGTACCAGGTCATGATGATGGTCACCCCATCGCTCTGCGCATTCGCCGGAGCCGCGCTCTACGTCCGAAATCAGCCCAATACCCCCTGAGGGTTGCGCGTTGTTACCCCGGCTATGGTAGCTTGCTTCATGGCTCAGAATGGTCGTTTCGGTCTCAGCGTTCGCGTCCTCGGTTTTCTCGCGCTCGCACCAGATAGTATGCATACCTCGGCAACAATTGCTGAATCCCTCAAAACCAGCCCGGTGATGGTGCGCCGCGTCTTCTCCGCGCTCCACAAGGCAGGCTTCATCGTCCAGCGCAAAGGCCCGCAGGGCGGAGCCAAGCTGAAACAACCAGCCAAGTCCATCGGCCTCGGCGATGTCTTTTCCGCGACTGCGGGTGTTTGGCCCGCCACCGGCGAAAAGCCCGTCGACGCCGTGATGAAGAAGATCCGCGAAGACGCCGTCAAGGCGATGAACGAGACCACCATCGCCAGCCTTGCGAAAAAACTGAAGAGAGCCTGAAGACCGCCACGGTTCTCCCCACCCCCACGGGCGTCATTCTGGCGCAGCCAGAGTCTCCGTAGTTGCACTTGTTTTTATCTCAGCGGAACGACCAATCCATGTCCAAAGCAGGCTTCGTATATATCCTCGCAAGCAAGGGCCGCAAGCTCTACACGGGAGTTACATCCGAACTTCGAATACGAGTAAAACAGCACAAGAACAAACTGGACCCAGACTGCCACACCGCCCGATACAACATCGATCTGCTGGTCTATTACGAAGTTTTCGACGGTATGAATGAGGCAATCGCCCGCGAGTCAACGATCAAGAACATGCATCGAATTCAGAAAATTCAAATGATTGTCGCCTTCAACCGCACATGGCGCGACCTGAGCCTCGATTGGGACAAGCCTGGCGAACCGTTCGACGAATCGAAGATGCAGCAGCGAATTACTTTCTAACCAGCGACGACGCCATCCTGGCGCAGCCATTGATTCTCCACACCCATACTATCGTCATTCTGGCGTAGCCAGAATCTCGGTAGTTGCACTTGCCGTTGTTTCTTCAGACCTCGCGCCCCCGACAAACTACAGAGATTCTGGCTGCGCCAGAATGACAGCAGTGGTTGGTCAGGCTTTTGAGCCGTCCGCTCCACCCTTCGCCTGCGGACGCAGCAGCGGGAACAGGATCACATCCCGGATCGACCGTGAGCCAGTCAGAATCATCGTCAGCCGATCGATCCCAATACCTTCGCCACCGGTCGGCGGCAGGCCGTAACCCAGGGCGCGAACGTAGTCCTCATCCATCGGTTGAGCCTCATCGTCGCCGCGAGCCTTCTCGGCCACCTGCTGCTCAAACCGCCCGCGCTGATCGACGGGATCATTCAACTCGGAAAACGCGTTCCCAACCTCAAAGCCGCCGATGTAGAACTCAAAGCGTTCGACCCAATCGGCTTCATCCGGCTTGACCTTCGAGAGGGGAGAGACGGCGAGAGGGAAGTCGTAGATGATTGTCGGTTGGATGAGATATGGTTCGGCGATTTCTTCAAACCATGCTGCGATATATTTCCCATATTGATCGTCGTAGCCTGGCAATTCGGCGGTCATCTTTAGTACACGTTGAACGTTCCTGAGATAGTCGCTGTTGAGGCTATTCCAATCTGGGATATCCAGGCTCTTCGCGAATAAGTAAAAGGTCGATCCGCTGCTGAAGACCTCCTTAGCTGGCGGCAACCCAAACTCTACTGGCCACCACTTAGCAATTGCCTCCCGCATTGACAACTTAGTCCACAGACTCAGATCAATCTCCACGCCATTGAAATTCGTCACCGTAGTCCCATTTACTTCCAAACCCACAAACTTGACTAACTCTTCCGTCAAGTCCATCAAGTCATGATAATTCG
>JANXWZ010000068.1 GCA_025350865.1 Rhodanobacteraceae bacterium | reverse complement strand
CCACTGATGTACACTAGAGGCTACCCTGTCGCCGCGCGCCTGCGTGGCTGACGTATCAAAGTCGGGACGTGGCTCAGCCTGGTAGAGCGCACCCTTGGGGTGGGTGAGGTCGCTAGTTCGAATCTAGTCGTCCCGACCATTATTTTTCAGCGGACCAGTCCATAGTGCCGTAAGCGACCCTGGCTCATGATCGGACTACCCCTCATAATCTAGCTTTTACAGGCAGACACCGGACTTGACGGACTCAAGCGCTATCGAAGTCCAATCCTCTCCGGATTTACGCGCAAAACGGCGGGGGGTATTGATCAAGTCCGCTCCGGAAACCCGATCTCATCGAAGAAGCGGTAGTTATCCAGGCTGGTTGCCGGCGCAAAAAAGCAAGCTACTTTCATCACTTCGGCACTGGTATTTTGCAGCATGTGAATCTTTCCCTGCGGAAATAAAACTGCGCAACCCTGCTTCACATTGTCGATTTCGCCCTCAATCCAGACGCGCCCACTCCCCGAGAGCAGGTAGATCACTTCTTCGCCCTGCGGGTGGGAGTGTGCCGGCTTCACCGTCTGTCCCGGCTGCACCTCGATCACGCACATACTGCAATTCTTTGCGCCCGTGGTCTCTTCGGTGACGAGCCAGCGCAACATGCGACCCGGCAGATCGAGCGCCGGAATGGTTTGTTCATCCACAATGGGTAACGCCATCGCAAAGATCCTCACAAGCTGGTTCGCAGCTATTTCCTGCCACTTAAAACGATTTCTTCCACGACACTCGCGATATGTGCGGGAGTCATTCCAAATGCCTCAATCAACTCCTCATACGTAGCCGAGTGAATGAACTGCGGCTTACCTTCCGCGGTCAAAGTGTTCACGGTCCTGATCTGCCTGAGCGAACCTGTCGCGGCCTCGCGATTGCGATAGACGACCTTGAGAAAGTTCTGCCACAAGTAGCCATTGTTTTGCTCCACAAACACGATCGTCTTACCGGAATTGTAGAGCTCCAACATAAGGATCTCGTCGACCGACGGCATGTCGACCACCGTAACGCCAACGCCCTTATTGGCGCAGAGTTCAGCTGCTGCGAGCGCCTCGTGCACGCCACGTCCGCTGCTGATCACTGCGACGCGATCACTCTCAGCGCCGCGCAATATATGTGCCTTGCCAAACTCAAAGATATAGTCGCTGTCGTACAGCACGGCCGACCCGGTCCTCATCACCCGCACGTAGAGCAGGCCTTTGTTGCCGTACATGATCCACTTCATGATCGCGAGCATCTGCTGCGGACAGGATACGTCGATGATGCGCAGCTGACCGACGGCATCGAAGGTTGTGATGTCGTCGTTGCCCATGTGGGTGGCGCCGTTGGTGCGTGTCTCAAAGTTGGCTGCAGTGGCCAGGAAGGTGAGGTCTAGGCCGTGCCCCTCGCTCAACCAGCCGTCACTGGCCTCGATGGCTTCGAGTCGTTCCTGTTGGCCCACTGCGATTCTGCGCAGAACCTGCCAGTTGAAGAATGGGCAGAAGGTGCTGGTCCAGGTGTTCGAACCGAGGGCGGCGAAGGCCTCGCCGATCAGCATCATGTTCGCTTCGGCGACGCCGACATTGAGCGCGCGACGTTGATCGACTGCGGCGATTCCTGCCTCAAGTCCACTCGTCGAAGCAAGGTCGGAATCGATGGACACAACGCGGCTATCCCGGGCAAAGACTTTCATCGCACCGGTAACCACATCGGCGGCGCTGTATTGCTTCGTCTTGTCGAACTTCGGAAGCGCTGCCGCGTCGTACTTGATCTGCTTGTCGCGACGTGGAGCGCGGCGCGTCAGCACCGGTCCTACGATTGCCGGCAGTGTGCCCTGAATGGTGGCATCCATATCGAGGTGCATACCCCTTGCAGCCTCCCGCAGAAGCTCGACCGCAGCCCTTCCTTCGTCGCTCCCTGCCGCGTTCTGAAGGTGGCCCAGAAACTCTGCGACTCGCTCCCTGCGACGCTCGCCCTGCAGCGCCATTTCCTGCACGATCAGCGACTCCGTAACCGTCACCTTGTGCTTGTTCATGAAGTCGGAGAACGCCCCGTAGCCCTTGGTCGTGTTGCAGATGATCGCCGTCGGACGGCCATTGCGCGGGCCAAATCGAAATTGATTCAGAGCCTCGTACACACCGTCATACTGCGTCGCATCCACATCATGGGTCTGCCACCCATAGGATCGGAAGACTTCGTTGAGGTTGGGCATGGGGAACAGCGTTCGGTTATGCACATCCAGCTGGCCGTTATTGCGATCAACCAGTACACAGAAGTTATCCAGATGACTCTGCCCGTCGTACATCACCCCCTCCCAGCAGGAACCCTCCTGCAACTCCCCATCCCCCACCATTGCGTAGGAATCGAACCGAGGGCTGGTGCGGCCTGCAATCGCAAACCCCTGGGCAACGCCGATCCCCTGCCCCATCGGCCCCGTAGCGATATGAACCCCAGGCAGAACAGGCCCGGGATGACCATTCAGCAGGCTGTGGTGCGAACGTGACCCGCTCAGCAACTTCTGGTCGAAGTAGCCAAGCTCTGCATAGATCGAAGCCATTGCCGCCACCGCATGGCCTTTGCTGAGGGTGAAGATATCCTGCCCGCGCCGGGTCGGATCTTCGACATCGAGCTTCAGGAACCCGCCATAAAATAACGCCACCAACGGAACCGTCGCCGAAAACGCGCCACCCGCATGCAACCCCATGTCGACAGCCGTGCGACTCTGCTCCAGCGTCAGAATCCGGATATCGGAGTCCTTGATCGCAAGCAGCTTCAGCATGCCCGAGCGCACAAACGAATCCAGATGCAGCAGGAGAGGAACGTTCGTACCGGCTGCAGGAAGAGAAGGTATCTTGTTCATAGGGGTCGGTTGGTCCTCGTGCCTGCTGCATTTACCGTTGCGTATTATGCACGATATGTTGCGTTGATATGGGGGAGTATAGTCCACCGTATTAATCATGGTCAACCGAACCGAGATCGGAGCCGACAGCAAATGAGAGTTGCGATCATAGGTGGAAGCGGCCACGTCGGGACCTACCTGACGCCCAGGCTCGTCGACGCCGGATACCATGTGACCTGTGTCAGCCGAGGCCTCAAAGAGCCATATCGCCCGCACCCCGCGTGGCTTCGTGTCCAGCACCTGCATCTCGATCGCACCGCTGAGGAAGATTCCGGAAATTTCGGCGAACGCATCGCCGCGCTCGATGCCGAGGTAGTCATCGACCTCACCTGCTATCTGCCGCAAAGCGCGGTGCAGTTGGCAACAGCTCTGCGTGGGAGGGTCGGCCACCTGCTGCATTGCGGCACCATCTGGGTACATGGGCAGCCGGTGGATGTGCCGACGACCGAAGCCACCCCGCGCAACCCCTTCGGAGACTACGGGCTCCGTAAAGCGGAGATCGAGCGATACCTGCTGACTGAGGCTCGGGACAATGGCTTGCCCGTCACCGTACTTCATCCCGGCCATCTGGTCGGCGAGGGCTGGAACCCCATCAATCCGCAGGGCAACTTCAATCCTGACGTCTTCGCTGCGATCATGCGCGGAGAAACCCTAACCCTTCCCAACCTGGGACTGGAAACGCTGCATCATGTGCACGCAGACGACGTTGCGCAGGCCTTTGTTCAGGCGATTCTCCATCGCAGCGAAGCAATAGGCGAGAGCTTCCACGCGGTGTCCGGCGCCGCGCTCACCCTGCGAGACTACGCCGACGGCATGTTCCGCTTCTTCGAGCAGCCGGCCCGGCTCGAGTTCCTTCCGTTTGAGGAGTGGCGTCAGACCGTCAGCGAAAAGGATGCGCGCACATCGTGGGATCACATCGCGCACTCTCCCAACTGCAGCATCGACAAGGCGCGCAAGCTGCTCGGCTACCAGCCACGCTACAGCTCGCTACAGGCGGTCCAGGAATCCGTTCGCGCTGCCTTCCAGTCGGCCAATGCCACTTAGCGATCGTTCCAATGCACCATCGGCAGACCGGGAGCCGGTGCTTTCAGGTAGGGGATGCGTGTTCCCTTCAACGATCCGATGTACAGGGTCTGCAGGTCGGCGCCGCCAAATGTGACGCTCGCCATCCACGGCGCGACGCCACGGCCGGTGGCGAACAGCACCTCCTCCGTCACGGCTCCGGCGACGAACTGCTTCTCCAGCGCATCGACCTTGGCCGGATCTCCTTCATCGAGGAAGGTATGCAGATCGCCCTGCGGCGTGATGGCCCAAAGTTTGTCCGAGTAGACGCAAGTGCCCCAGAGGTTGCCAATGCTGTCGAAGGCGATGCCGTCTGGCCATGCCCCCCTGCCGAGGCTCGCCGGCCCGAAGACTTCCCGTTCGCCTAACGAGCCATCGTCGAGAACGCGCATGCGGCTGATGCATCCACCGGTCGTCTCGGCCACGTAGAGGTACTCTTCCTTCGCATCCATACGGATCTCGTTGGTGAAGTGAAAGCCGGTGGCGACGATCCGGAATTTCCCGTCGATGTAGCGGGCGATATATCCGTCGGCCAGATCCGGCTTCAAGGCGTGCATCCAGTTCTTGATCTTGGTGGAGATCGTAATCCAGATGCGGTCCTTCGAATCGCGCAGGACGAAGTTCACCTTGCCGATCGCTTCCCCGTCGATACTGTCGGCGAGAACCCTCGATTCGCCGCTTCGCGTCATTACTTCGAGGCGATCGGTGCCGAAGTTCGAGATCAGGATGTCGCCGTTTCGAGCGAATGCCAGCCCATTCGGCAGGGTTCCGATCAGGTATCGCGTTGCCTCACTGTCGGCCTGGGCAAAGCTCCCTGAGATCTTCTGGGTGACAATTTCCTGGGTCCCATCGGGATGCAGGCGGACGACCCCGCCGCGCGAATCCGCGCTCCACAGCGTGCCATCCCGTTCCGCCAGAATGCATTCCGGCCGCTGCAGCCCGCTGCCAATGTAGCTCAATTTCGCGGGATCAATGCCGAAGTCAGCGATTGGATTTGCCATGTCGAGGTCCAGCCCTCCGGGGAATGGAATGCCCTTGCGGTCGACTGGATCGAACCGACCCGTTGCGTATTACGCAAGTTTGATTGCAATAGTACACCATGGTATTGGTACCGAGACAGAACGCAGCCAGCGCGAGTACAGAAGCAGAGCTAGTCTTCCCTGGCTTCCGAGGGGCTCAACATGCTGCCGATATCCGCCGCAACCATGCAGATCATCTTGGCGTATTTCTTGTAGCTCTGCTTGGGGAAGCGGGATTCCGGTGCGGAGATGCCGATCGAG
>JANXWZ010000126.1 GCA_025350865.1 Rhodanobacteraceae bacterium | reverse complement strand
TAATCTCCGCCACCGGCACGGTCACCTGCTCGCCCACCAACGTCACCGGGTTCGTCGCGCTTAGCGCCGTCGTGCTCTTGGCGTAGATAAACTCCGCCGTCGAAAGAAAAATAAACAGGAAGCTCGCCGAAATCACCGCTGTCGTCCAGGTCTTCTCGCGCCGCGCACTCCACTGCAGCTTGCGTCGCTCGGCTGGGGTCGCATCTGCCGCAATCGCCGTCGGAACCCGCCGCCTCTGTTCCATCAGGATCATCAACGCCGCCAGCGCAAGCATCGTCACGAAGAAGAACAGATCGTTCCGCACGATTGGCCCGATGTACTGCATCTCCGCAGTCGAAGAGGGAAGTACGCCATTCTCCGAAAGCTCGTGCAGCCCGCTCACCAGCAGTTGGAACGTGACGAAATACAGAATCACCGACGTCACCTTGAAGAACCGTTGCAGGTTAATCTTCAGGCTGCCCCGCACAAACATCACGCCGAACACCACCGACACTGCCACTCCCAGCGCCGTCCCGGTAAAGCTCAGCAACTCGGTCGAGTTCAGCGACACCGCCGACAGGATCAGCACCGTCTCCACGCCCTCGCGCAGCACCAGCAGAAACACCAGCGAAAACAGCCCAAACTGCGAAGTCCCGTCCGTCGCCTTGGCAATCTTGGCCTCGATATCGCCCTTCAGCGACCGCGCCGTCTTGTTCATGAACCAGATCATGGTCGCCGTAAAGAACGCGGCCACCAGCATCACCCAGCCCTCCACCACATCCGGATTGTACTGTAGCCGGGAGATCCCAACGGCCACCAGGACGCTGGCCCCAACGGCCGATCCCAGCGCCCAGAACACCGTCTTCTTCAGCTCATGCCGCCCAATCTTAGACAGGTAGGCAAACACAATTCCGACGATCAGCGAAGCTTCTACGCCTTCGCGTAGCGTGATAATGAATGCCTGCAACATTGCCAGAAATCCTCGTCCGCAGGGTCACAACTGCCCCGCAGCACATGACTTAGTCTAACTCGGACCAATTTGGTCGTCAATCGCGCCCTTTGCCTTCGCTGATAGCTCTAAGCTCATAGCTGTCAGCTCGGGGATCGTGCCTTTCTCTCGCCCGCAACGCAATTCACACTCCCCTAACATTCCCCGCCGCCATACCGTTGATCCTGTAGCCATGCCTCCTTTCGTCCTGACCCGCCGCGCCCTGCTCGCGTTCACCCTCCTCTGTGCCCCGATGCTGGCCCAGACCCCGACCCCCCAGCCCCCCGCGACCATTTACCTCATCCGCCACGCCGAAAAGCCGGCCGATAAGCGCCCCGACCTCACCCAGCAGGGTTTCCTCCGCGCCGCGCTTCTTCCCAACCTGTTCACCGCCCCCGGCGCAAAACTCCCCAAACCCGACGTCCTCTTCGCCACCGCCCGCAGCAAAAACAGCAATCGCCCCTTTGAAACCGTAATGCCGCTCTCCGCGGCGCTCAACCTGCCCATCTTGAACGACATCCTTGACGAGGACTTCCCCAGCCTCGCCAAACGGCTCCTCAGCGGCGAGTTCGCCGGAAAGATCGTCCTCGTCTCCTGGCACCACGGCAAACTTCCCGACCTCACCACCGCGCTCGGCGTAACCCCACCCTACAAGTGGCCCGACGCCCAGTTCGACCGCATCTGGCGCATCGACTACAAGGACGGCAAAGCCACCCTCACCGACCTTCCCATGCAACTTCTGCCCGGCGACTCTAAGTAATCCGCAGCCAGCCGTAATCCCCACGCCAGCCGTTACCCACTGCAACGGTCATTTCCAACGCAAACCGTCATTCTGGCGAAGCCAGAATCTCCATATTTCCCCAATGGAGCGGACCGGTCCAACCCGCGGTAACCGTCAAGAATCTCCGTAGTTGTCATCGCCTCTGCTAGCTACCCGGATCCACCTTAGGCGCAGCCTCCACCGGCTTTGGCGGAACCACTACAAACTTCCGATTCGCCCGCAAATAAGCCACGATATCTTTGATCTCCGGCTCCGTCAGCACCTCGCCAAACGGCGGCATCCCCTTGCCGCCCTCGTGGATTTGCTTCGTCATCTCGTCCACACTCTTGCGCTTGCGCACCAGTTGCAGGTCCGGCCCGCGTCCCCCGCCGATCCCTTCCTTGCCGTGGCAGAACACACATCCTTTGGTCGCAAACTGTTCCGCTCCACGCGTCTTGGCATCGGGCGCAGCTGCCACCATCGCCGGATGAATGGAGCCGCAGACGATCGCAGCAGCAAATACGGCCGCTAGAAACGCCGCTCGCTGGAGAGTCTTTCGCATCTACCGTCCTTCGCCCGAAATACCCGAGCCCGCAACCGGAGCCGCCGCCGGAACCATCGGCTCTACCTCGTCCGCGCCCTTGTGGTCCAGGTCGTGGACGTGCCACGGCACACTCTCCTGCGCGATGTCGTGGTGCTTGCGCAGGTACTCCAGCGCGAACGTACTCGCCGTCGGGTCGTCTTTCTGGTCGGCAAAGTACGCAGCTTCCACGCTCGCCTTATCTTTCAGGCCAAGCCGCCTGTACAGGATCGCCAGGTTGTAGTGCGCGGCCAGATCATCCGGATCGATCGCCTGCACCTTCTCATACTCAGCCCGCGCCAGATCGTACTTGTGCTGCTGATAAAACGAAAATCCAAGCTCCCGGTGCGCATCGCGCGAGCGCGGAAACTGCCCCGCAACTTTCTGCAGATTCGCAATCGCCTCGTCTACCTGGCCTTCGTTGCGTTGCACCAGCGCCAGGTAGTAGAGCGCCCGGGCATTTTCCTTGGCTAGCCCGAGCGACTTCTCCAGAAACGGCAGTGCATCGTCGTACTTCTCCCACGAGATATAGGCGATCCCGATGTTGGAAAAGATGTCCGCGTAGTCGGTTCTCAGTGCCGCAACCCGCTGGAAGGCCGCAACGCTCGCCGCATACTGCTGCGCATCCAGCAAAGCGATTCCGTAGTTATTCCAGCGCATCCACTCTGCATTTTCGGTCGCCGTCGGCTTGCTCGTAGAGTTGTCGCCCACCACAAACGTGCGGCTGGCCGAAACCATATCCGTCGTCGGCTGCGCATAGTGTTTGCCGTTCGGCTGTTCCATGCCGAAGTCCATAAAGTGCTGGTCGAATCGCCGATACCGTACGTTCGCCGTAACCGTCACCGGCCCGCCCGCCTTCGGTATCGTAAACGCATACCGGATCAGCTGCGACCGGCCCGACTGAATCGTATTGTTGTACGCCACCACACGGTTATTCCACACCTGATGCAGGTCGTTGATGCCACCCTGCTTGTTGATCAGCCGATTCGTAAAGCTGTGCGCCGCCGGGTCCAGCTCATGATTTGGCTGGATCGCGCCACTCTCCGCAATCACCTTTCCGCCAGCATCCTTCACCGTAAAGTCCACCCACGACTCATACATGTCGCGCTGCTCCGGCACATGCGAGTGGGCGATCCCCTTGTTCTGGATCACCACCGAAACCGTCACCTTTTGTCCTGCCTCCAGCTTGTAGGGCACCAAACCCAGCGGCGCAACCAGCTTCGCTTCGCCACCCGTCTGCGCCTCGGGTTCCAGCGCGAAGATATCCACGTTGAAGACGGCATTTTGCAGGAACGCAACCACCTTCGAGGCCTGCTCGTCGTAGTGGTAGATCTGCGGAATAACGGTGTTCGCCCCCAGCCACCGATGGCTCACCAGCTTCCCATCCTTGGCCCCGTAGTCTGCCAACTGTCCCAGCGGCTCGCGCTGCATGTGGCACGTCTGGCAGGTCGACACAGTGTCTTTCTTATAGAAAGGAAGCGGCGACTCCTTCGCAAACGACGACGCCTGCCACTCGTCGTACAACGAGATCGCCCGCTGCCACTTATAGTCGTTCAACGACTTAGGCAGCGCGGCCTTGTGGCACGACGAGCAGAACTCGGGAGTCCGATACAGCGGCCTCATCACCGCCGCAGAGTGGCGGTCCAGATGCGTCAAAATTTCGGCATCGGTCACCGGTCGCGTGATACCTTGGCCGTTCTCGTCCACCAGTACAGCCGGCACGCCCATAACGTAGCTACCCGTCCCGCGCGTGTCCACCTTCTGGATCGAGTGGCAGACCATGCACGTCACGCCGTCCTGGTCGTACGGCCGCTTCTTCGGCGCGTTGTCCGTCAGCGCACCCGCGACCAGAGCAATCGGGTCGTGGCAGCCCTCGCAATGCCGCGTATAAGCGATGCCTTTTTCCGCCGCCAGCAGGTTCACGTTCTTCAGGTAATACTGAACGCGATTTGAATTCGAGTGCGCCGACTGCCGCCACTGTGCATGCGATTCCTGGTGGCAATGGCCGCAATATTGCGCCGTTGGGAAGGTCTTCGGGTCAAGGAACGCGCCGGTATCGGTAGTCGCGTTCGACGGCAGAAACGCCGCACTCTGCTCATGGCCAAATTTGAAGTTGTAGTTCTGCGTCACCTTGGCGTTGTAAGCGGCTCGAGCCGCCGCCGCGTCATCCGCCGCCGTCCCCGCCCGCACCGCAAACGGCAGCGACCCACAAAGCACCGCGACTCCCACAAGAAGCAGCGAGCGGCCAACCAGCGAACGTCGGGTAACACTGCGGACTTGGGCGTGGGGCGTCATCATCATCCGGAAGCTGTACTGACAGATACTAGAACAACCCCTATGCAATTGTCAGTCCATCAAAAGGTTGAGTTTGACCCTACGTCATACTCTCGCCACGGCTGTCATTCTGGCGCAGCTTGAATCTCTGCAGTTGCCGTTCGATCGACGACTCACCCAGCCCGGACCGGAGCTTTACTTCTCCCCGTCGTACCGTTTTTTCGCTTCCTCAACCCAGCTCATCACGATCTTCGTCACTGCATCGGCATCTCCGCCATGGTCCTTCAGCAGAGCCCCAACGCGGTTGACATTGGCGTCAAACTCGCTCATCTGTTCTTCCTGCTGTGGAGTCGGTTCGTTTGTAGCAAAATTCTCAAATCCCATACCAGTCACCTCGCAATCCGACTATTTCGATGCGGTGGGCACACCAATCCGCCGTATCGTCGTTCCGCGTATCTCGCAGGTGGAGTCGCAAGCAGACGCGACAAGTCGCATCAGCCCGAAATGGGATGATTTTCTAGTGCCTTTAATTGTTTGGGGAATTCTATGGTGCGCCCGGAAGGATTCGAACCTCCGACCCTTTGGTTCGTAGCCAAATGCTCTATCCAGCTGAGCTACGGGCGCACATTGCTGTTGTTGCAACTAAACAAGAATACCGGATAACGCCCTGCAGAGCAACCCGCCTTCAGCAGGGTCTGTTTTGGTCTTTCGGGATTAGCGTGGGGCTTGAGCCCCACGAACAAAGCCAATCGAATCAAGGGGCTTTAGCCCCGGCTTCTCTGCACTACCTGGCAACCCGCCTTCAGGCTGCGACAACAGGGTCCGGCGGTGGCGGAATCGTATAAAGCTGCACCCGCTCCACCACATCCAGCCCGGCACGCCGCAGCAGTTGGTGGATCGTCGCCTCGGTCAGGCGCGTCGCGTCATACTCCACCCGCACCGTCTTCTCCATCTCCGCAAACGTCACTGCCCGCACGCCATAAACCTCGCGCAGCCGCGCAATCGCCAGAGCGGCCCCCTCCGTCGGAACGGCACCGTACTTGTACACCACATCGACTGTTGTCATGGTTCGATTCTACCAGTGCGCGCCACATTCGGACCCGCATCCGTCGCCGCCGGAAAGTTCACCCGCTCCAGCTCCACCGTGTACGGCCGCTGCTGCACCTGCGTGTAGATCGCGCCCACGTACTCGCCCATAATCCCCAGAAACACCAGTTGCAGCGACGCGATGAAGAAAATACCAATCAGCATCGGCGCCAGGCCCACCGTAAACGAGTTCCAGAACAGCAGCTTGTACAGCAGGTAAATCGCGCCGATCGAAAACGACCCCGCCGCGCCCGCAAACCCAGCCAGCACCGCCAGCCGCAACGGCACGCGCGAGTGGTTGATGATGCCCAGCATTCCAATGTCGTACAGTGTGTACCAGTTATTGTGCGTGATGCCGAACTTGCGGTTCGGCTGGTCGTAAAAGATCTTCTTGTAGGGCAGCCCAATCTCCGCGATCATCCCGCGAAAGTATGGATACGGATCGTGGAAGCTCTTTGCAATCTCAATCACGCGCCGGTCATACAGCCCGAACCCGGTAAAGTTCTCGATCATTTCAATCGACGACAGCCGCTCATTCAGCTTGTAGTACTGCCGCCGCAGCCAGAACATCGGTCCAGGCTCTTCGCTCGTCCGCTTGATGCACAGCACGGACCACGCACCCGCCTCCCAGTCCGCGATCAGCCCCGGAATCATCTCCGGCGGGTCCTGCAGGTCGGCCACAATCGATATGACGGCATCGCCCGTCGCCTGGAACAACGCATGGATCGGCGACCGGATATGGCCGAAGTTCCGTGCATTCACGAT
>JANXWZ010000101.1 GCA_025350865.1 Rhodanobacteraceae bacterium | reverse complement strand
CCGCATCATGGGCATGGGCGACGTCGCCACGCTGCTCGAGCGCGCCAGCGAAAAGCTCGACCGCGGCAAGGCCGAGCAGTTCGCCAAAAAAGCCCTCACCGGCCAGGGCTTCTCGCTCGAAGACTTCCGCGAACAGCTCCGCCAGATCAAAAAGATGGGCAGCATGAAGTCCATCCTCAAGATGCTCCCCTCGGTCGGCCCCTTCGCCGGCATGGCCCAGGCCGCCGAGAACGTCGACGAAGGCCAGTTCACGCGCATCGAATCGATCATCAACTCGATGACCAACAAAGAGCGCCAGAACAGCGACCTGATCAACGGCAGCCGCCGCAAACGCATCGCCAACGGCAGCGGCACCACCGTCCAGGAAGTCAACAACCTCCTACGTCAATACACCCAAATGTCCAAGATGTTCAAAACCATGGGCGGCGGCGGAGGCATGAAAGCTCAGCAAAGAATGATGAGCCAGATGCAAGGCAGACAAAAGTTTGGGCGATAGGCTCAAGCTGAAAGGTTTTATCTTCGAAACATGCTTCAGTGGGCCTTCAAAAGATCTTTCCGAAAGTTGGCGACGACGCCAGCCGTGCCTGCCCGAATTTGCTTGAGTAGTGCCAAAGTGTCAATCATGTCCGCCATCCGATATTCTGGATGCTTGATATTAAATTCTAGCGTCTCTTGCTCCGACATCTCAGTGAGCCAAATTTGTCGATCATCGATGAGGATTGATCGGTCACTCCGAAGAAGCATCTTTTTAGCCTTTGGATCGATGCGGCTCGCCTCGTCCCGCTTCAACTGATCGGTATCTGCAATGAGGAGTTTGAAACCAGTTCTCGATCGATACCCAGTGTCTTCCCTGAATACAGACACCCAAACCTGCGGAATGGCGATCTGTTGCGAGCTGATGGCCGAAGAAATGGCCTCCAAATCTGAGCAGGCCAACTGCGCGTCTGCCAACCTGTTAAATATCGCCAGATGCTTGTCGGGATCGGGGGCGTGACATTTTTCATCAGCGTTGTCTAGCATATCGTCAAGTTCCACCAGCTCGTGAACAGGATTCCTTGACAAGTGGTACATCTGGGCAAACACCTTGGCATCATTGATGGTGGCCTTGGTCTGGTCGGCAAGGTACTGATCAATTAGTACCCGGTCGGTATCCGGCTCTCGGCCTTCCAGGTTAGCTATCGTGATGTCCAGCTTGTCGTTGGTCACGGTTAATTGGTCATTTTCTAGCTGAAGAGGCAGGTACAACTCTCTTTGACCAAAGCGGATGCGGCGAAGCAGACGCTTTTCATCAAGTTCAGCGCTAGGTGCCTGAGCGGAAGCCACTACGAAAGAAAGGATCAATAAAGCAAAATTCCGCCTTCGCATGTTGATTCTTCTCCTCCTGTACTCTACGGGGTGCTCGCCGTTTCGGCTAGGTTCCAGCTGATGCTGGCCTAGCTGGCTTCGCTTAGAGGAATGACAGGCGCACAGACATACGAGCGGGACCAGAGTAATTGCTCACGGCGGGTGGCCCATACATTGGGTCGCCCATTCATCGCGCTCTTTGCGATGAGTGGGTCCACCAGCCGAATCCGCCTGACCAGCTCGCCACCTGCTAACCTATCCCCATGCAGATCACCCTCGACATCCCGGAAGCCTTCGCCGCCCAGCTCATCGCCGCCGGCAAGGACCCGGCGCGCGAAGCTCTCGAAGCCCTCGCCGTCGAAGGCTACCGCACCCGCCAACTCAGCGAGTCACAAGTCCGCCACATGCTCGGCTTCGGAACCCGGATGAAAGTTCACGAATTGCTTGCAGCCCACGACGTGTGCCTTCACTATTCCCTCGCTGACCTCGAAACCGACGCAGAGACTTCAAAGTATCTACGCACTCTGCGCGAGCAGGAATTGGCGCAAAAAGCCGGATGATCATCGTCGCCGACACCAGCCCCCTTAACTACCTCGTCCGCATCGATCAGATTGAAGTCTTGAAATCTCTCTACCAGCGGATCGCAATCCCATCCGCTGTTCTTGCGGAGTTGCTGAACGACGGGGCACCCCAAGAGGTAAAGGACTGGGCGAGCGACCTTCCACTATGGGTTCAGCTCTACAGTGGCATCACCGTGCCGTTTAAGGTGTCCGGAAGCCTCGACGCCGGAGAACGAGAAGCTATTGCGCTTGCACTTCAACTCAGGGCCCCCGCCGTGATCATCGACGAGACTGAGGGTCGGGCCGAGGCGCAACACCACGGAATTCGCGTTATTGGAACGCTCGGAATTCTCCGCGACGCGGCGGCAATCGGGGTGCTCGACCTCGGCGAGGCTCTCGATCGGTTGCTCCAGACCAATTTCAAGGTCGCCCCTGAACTTCTGGCTAGGATTCGCAACCGGCGATAGCGGGCGACACCCTACCCAACCCAGGTGCCACCCTATCCCCATGCAGATCACCCTCGACATCCCGGAAGCCTTCGCCGCCCAGCTCACAGCCGCCGGCAAGGACCCCGCCCGCGAAGCCCTCGAAGCCCTCGCCGTCGAGGGCTACCGCACGCACCGACTCTCCGAGAATCAGGTCCGCCTCCTGTTGGGCTTTGCAACCCGCATGGAAGTCCACGCCCTGCTGCAGGAGCATGACGTCTACCTCAATTACTCCGTGGATGACTTGGAGAAGGACATTCGGGCACCGAATCCTCACAAACACTGAAAATACGACTCTTATCGCGGTGTAACCCAGCAATACCCTGTGCTACTCTGTGGAGACTTTACGGGAGCATTCATGGCCACAGCAGCTGTCGCAGTCGTTCTTCAAGCCAGACGCGAGATCCAGCATCATTTCTTTGCAGCAGACGCTGTTCGTTCAGAACGGGCCGTTGCCTACACACCATCCCGCAACGTTGAGGCGCGGCAGTTCGAAGATATGCTCAAACGCGGGACCATCACGCGTGAGGGCGCGGACCTTCATTCGCTGGATGTCGTTGCTTACGACCTCGACCTGCGCAAACAACATCGGCGGGCCAGAATTGCGCTTCTAACCCTGAGCTTTGTGCTTGCGGTGCTTTTGATCGCCATGGCATTCGGAAGCGGCCACAACCTCGCCCACTAGGCATCTTCGGCCTAGCGGACGGGCGGATGCCCCCCCAACCCATCTACGACGCCCACAACGCCTTGCTCCTCAACCACAACCGCAACAGGACCGACCAGTTGTTCGAGCCGGCTCTCTAAACTTACCCCTCCAGCAGCGCTTCGAGCCGATCGAACCCTGCCCCGACACCACTCTCCCTCGGCGAGCGCAGGACGCCATCGCGGGCACCGCCAGAGTCGTAGGTCACTCGCTGCGTCAGCGTCGTCACCCCAGCCACCTCGACGAACTCCGTCGACACTACCGCACCGCCCGGGTACCACGACTCATCAAATCGCTCCGTCGCAACAAGCCTGCGCGGCGGATCAATCTCCACAAATTCGCCGCCCAACCCCATCTCCGCGCCGTCCGCCGCATTTCTCCACACATAGCGATACGTTCCGCCCACGCGCAAATCGATGTCGCAAATCGGCATCGTCCAGTCATTGCCTGGTCCAAGCATCCAGCGCCGCACCAGCTCTGGCTTCGTATATGCGGCAAAAACCGCCGTTCGCCGTGCGCGGAAGGTACGCAGCATGCGTATGCTGCGTTCGCCTTCAGCTTCAATCTTCAGATCGTTCATCGTCTGTCCCCCGCGCGTTTATGCTTCGACAATCGGCCGATTCAGCTCCGTTTCCCACTTGGATGAGTCAGGTTCGGTGTTGGGATTGACCGTATACCGTTCCCAAATCTCCGGCGAAAGCTTCAGATCGTTAGCGTCAGTCCAGGCCATAAACTCTCCCCATGCGGATGGAAGGCCTTCGTATCCGCCCCGGTAAGTCGTGCGAGCCACCTTCATCGCAGGCCAGACACCCGGTTCCATCCGCCCCGACTGAGTTGCCGGCGAGCCCACCGGCACACACACTTCAAAGTCAAAAAACTCACCGGGCCTTTGAAAGTGATGCGTAAACCACGGCCCCGTAATTTCAACATTCTGGCTCCTCACCGCTTCGATCAGTTCCCCAACCAGTTTTCCCATCTCCTGTTGAATCGCCTTCGTGGGAATCTTCGCGTAAATCTTCGCCATTGGCAATGCTTCGGTGGTCACGATCTGTGGTGTTGCAATCATCTTCCTTCTCCTTATGGTGCAGTCTGAATTTCCAAAAGTAGGGTGTCGAGACGGTTGAAATTCGCCTCCCAGGCTTTGCGGTAGTCGGTCAGCCAATCGTTCAGCTGCCCGATCGTCTCCATGCGAGCATGTGCAGGACGACGTTGTGCGTCTCGCGCCCGACTAACGAGCCCGGCGCGTTCCAGAACCTTTAGGTGTTTCGAAATCGCCGGTTCTCAGCGAGCGGTCAATCTCCTATCGCGCGTCACAATCCCTATGGACCATATTGCTGCCCGCCGACATCCATCCACTCCGCGATGGCGTCTCACCCAACAGACGTGAGCCAGCCCGGCACGCCGAAAGGCTCCCACCCATGCGCGAAATAGAGCCTTACAACCCCCACCCGGCCCCCGCCAACGAATCCCACAAGAGCCCATATCACTCAGACCCACCATACTGGCGCCGCTTCCACCGCGACTGGAAGTTTTGGGTCGCCGTCTTCTTCATCTTCGCCGCGCTCGCTATCTACGTCATCAGTTACGATCTCGTCCTGGTCCCGCACAACTAGCCCTCGGCGCTTCCTCTATACTTCCTCCGACACAACATCAGCCCGCGGAGCAAGTTATGGCGAATCTCACCTACAACAATGCCGGCATCGCCCTCACCCAGCAGTTTGAGGGCCTAAAACTCTCCTCCTACCAGGACCAGGTAGGTGTCTGGACCATTGGCTACGGACACACCGGCTCGACCGTGCATGGCGGCCAGACGATCAGCCAGACTCAGGCCGACCAGCTTTTGCGCAGCGACGTGGCCGGCGCAGTCACGTGCGTCAATAACGCCGTCACCGCCAAGATCAACCAGAATCAGTTCGATGCGCTAGTCGACTTCGTCTTCAATCCCGGCTGCCACGCGCTGCTCACGTCGACGCTGCTGCGTTACGTGAACTCCGGCCAGTTCGCCGCAGCAGCAACGCAGTTTCAGCTTTGGGATCATGCTGGAGGCGTCATCGTCCCCGGCCTGCTGCAGCGACGTCAGGCCGAGGCGACTCTCTTCAATTCCTAGCCGGACCGAGGTGGGCTAGGCCTTCATCCCCATTCCCGCCAGAACCCCGCGCATATAAGCAAAGCTCTCGATCACACCCGGCATCGGGTTGTCGCCGTGAATCTCATATTCCAAATCCACATTTCCCTTGTACTTGATGTCGATCAGAGCTTTGAAGATCGCTGGAATCGGCAGAATCCCCGCGCCAACGGCAACTTGGCTGTCTCTATCCGTAGCCGTCGCCAGGTCCTTGGTGTGCAGATCAAACAACCGCGGCCCCACCATCTTGATCGCGTCTACAGGATTCATTCCCGCCCGCATCGTGTGCCCAATATCGATGCAGCAACCCATCCGCGGGTCCATCTTGCCGATGTACTTCAGCACGTCCGCCGGCGAGTGGAAGACTTTGTGCTCCGGCCCGTGGTTGTGGATCGCTACCGGAATGTCGTACTCCTTCACGAAGCGTTCCATCCGCGGCAGCACGGCCACCTCCGGATCGCACACAATCGCCTTGAAGCCAGCGCGCTTCGCGTACTCAAACTTCGCGCGCACATCCGCGTCATCGTCCTTTGCGAAAGCAATGTTGCCGCCAGCCGTAATCGTAATTCCAGCAGCCTTGTAGTCGTCGATCGCAGCCTGTTCTTCCGCCGCCGAAGTGGACGGTAGATGGTCCTTGACGTCCTTGCAGTTGATCGTCGTGAGCCGCAGTTCTTTCATCCACTCGATCGCCTTGGCCCGTGGGAACTGGCGAAACGTATAGCTGGCCAGTCCCAACCGGATCGCCGGTGCCATGGTTTCCGGTGCGGCAGCGGCAAACTTTGCGGGGACGCAGGCGGCGGCGGCAGCCAGTGCGCCTCCGCGAATCAGGGAGCGGCGATCGAGAGAGGTTTTCATGGCGGCAATAGTATCAGCTTCAAACCAATTCTGGCACCTCCGCAATCTGAGAAAATATAGGAGCATGTCCAGACTCTCCCCGCTCCCCCGCTTGCAGGACCAGCTCGACGCCATCACCGCCCGCACGCGGACCCTCGTCCAGCCGGATCGCCTTGCCATTTCCGAGGGCGTCGCCGCAGACCTTTTCGCCACCGGGATTGAAGATCGCATCCTGCAAGTCGGCTCTCCAGCCCCTGAATTCACCCTGCAGGACGCGCAAACCGGGATGCCGATCCGCTCCTCGGACCTGCTGGCGCTCGGACCGGTCATCGTCAAATTTTTTCGCGGGCGCTGGGACCCCTACTGCGTTACCGAGCTCGAAGTGTGGCGCGACCTCAACCCCCTGGTCCGCGAGCTGGGCGCTATCTCCATCGCCATCTCGCCCCAGACGCGCCGCCAGAACGACTTCGCCGCGCAGCAACACGACCTCAAGTTCCCCTTGCTGTCCGACCCCGGATCCGCCGTCGCCGAGCAATTCGGAATCGCCCACACCATCCCAGACCACGGTCGTAAATACTTCCGCTCGATCCTGGTCAACATCCCGTTCGCCAACTCCGGCCTCACTTACGAAACCGCACCAGACTCCGCCTGGCGCCTACCGCTTCCCGGGCTGTTCCTCATTCAGCCCGACGGCAGGTCCGGCACCATCGCCTACGCACAGGCCTTCGCCGACCCGCGAGTCCGACCCGAGCCTTCCGAGCTTCTGGCTTTGGTCCAGCGATGAATCGCATCGCGGCTAGGCACTTCCGCATCGGATATCGAGGCACTCTTCGCCTCGGTGAAGGAGCAGTTCAACAAGGTCGATATCCTGGTCAACAACACCCGCGTCTACAGCTTCGCGCCCCTTGAGGCGATCACCGAAGAGGAGATTGATCGCATCTTCTCGACCAACGTCAAAGGCCTTCTACTGACCACCAAAGCTGCCGGTCCTCTTTTCCCCGCGGAAGGTGGAAGCATCATCAACATCGGGTCGGTCGTATCGGAACCACGCCTCCCGGATCGTCGACCTACAGCGGCAGCAAGGGTGCCATGGACGCCATCACTCGTGCGTGCGCCAAGGAGTTCGGCCCGAAGAATATCCGGGTGAACGCCGTCAACCCAGGCATGACTTCCACCAAAGGAGTTCGCACGGCAGGCTTTGAAGGCTCTCCGTTTGAAGCTGAAGCTGTGAAGAATACACCGCTCGGACGTCTCGGCAAACCGCAGGACATCGCCACGGTCGTCGCCTTCCTCGCGTCCGACGACGCAGGTTGGGTCACCGGCGCACTGTTGCAAGCAGGCGGCGGATTGCGTTCGTAAAACCGGGTGCCCCATCCTCGCGACAGTTCCATCGTCGCAGGGTGGGGTATCCAGCATACGGCTCGACCGTCTTTGCCGGAACACCCTCAACCGAACGCGCAATCTCCAAAGCGGCCTGGAGTGGGCTCATTAAGCTGGTGTCCACCCTTAGTCGCGGGGCCGGCATATGGGAGCTATCGAAGACTCCATCCGAGTGAAGCTGCTCGAACAGCGGCACCGAAGCCAGCTTCCGATGTTGCACGCGCGACGCATTTTCCATACGCTCCTTGAGCTCGCCGAGCGGACAAACCAGCTCCACGAAATCCACCTGTCCGTCGCACTGCTGAACCCCATCGACGGCTGCCTGGACGAATCCGCGCCGGACTGTCCGCTCGGGCGCGAAAGTGAACATCAAGCCCGGCAGCCCAGCGGCGCAGGCCTCGCGAAAAACCCAAAGCCAGATCTCCTCGCGCAGTTCCACAAATGGCCGGTTGCCGAATTCGAAAACTGAAAGCAGCGTATCGACGACCAGGTGGTTGTGGAACACTTTATAGCCCGTTAGCGAGGCAAGCTCCCGCGCCACGGTAAGTTTGCCGGTGGCGGGGAGCCCATAGGTGAAGATCAGCTTCAACGCAGCCTATTTCTTTGCCCGGTACATCGCAATCAAGTGATTGGTTGACGAGTCGTGCGCAAGCGCTTCATCGCCCTCAAGCTCGCCGAGGATCTTCGTCGCCAGCACTTTGCCCAGCTCAACGCCCCACTGATCAAACGAGTCGATATCCCAGATCGCGCCCTGCGTAAACACCGAGTGCTCATACAGCGCGACCAGCTTGCCCAGGACCTTAGGCGTCAGCACCTCGGCGAGGATTGTGTTCGACGGACGATTGCCCTCGAAGACCTTATGCGGAACCAGCGCCTCTGCCACGCCCTCAGCGCGAACCTGTTCAGCGGTCTTGCCAAACGCCAGCGCCTCAGCCTGCGCGAAGACGTTCGCCATCAGCATATTGTGATGGCGGCCCAGCGGGTTCAGCGTCTTGTAGAACCCGATGAAGTCGCACGGAATCAGGCGCGTTCCCTGGTGAATAAGCTGATAGAACGAGTGCTGTCCATTCGTACCCGGCTCGCCCCAGTAAACAGGGCCGGTGGCGTAGGTGACATGCGAGCCATCCATCGTCACATGCTTGCCGTTCGACTCCATCGTAAGCTGCTGCAGATAAGCCGGGAAGCGCTTCAGATACTGCTCGTACGGGAGAATTGCAACCGTCTGCGCATCGAAAAAGTCGGTGTACCAGACGGTAAGCAGCCCGAGCAGCACGGGAAGATTTTTCTCAAACGGCGTAGTCCGGAAGTGCACGTCCATCGCGTGAAAGCCAGCCAGCATTGCATTGAAGTTGTCCGGCCCAATCGCGATCATTGTCGACAGCCCAATCGCCGAATCCATCGAGTAGCGTCCGCCAACCCAGTCCCAAAACCCGAACATATTGGCCGTATCAATGCCGAACTCGGCCACCAGTTTCGTATTCGTCGAAAGCGCGACGAAGTGCTTTGCAATGGCCGCATCGTCCTTCAGCGTCGCCAGCGCCCAGTCGCGTGCCGAGTGCGCATTAGTCATCGTCTCCTGCGTGGTAAACGTCTTCGAAGCAACGAGGAACAGCGTCTCTTCGGCGTCCAGATCGTGTACGGCTTCAGCGAAATCCGTACCGTCGACGTTCGAGACGAACCGCATGGTTAGATCGCGCTGGCTGTAGTGCTTCAGAGCCTCGTAAGCCATCACGGGTCCGAGGTCTGATCCGCCGATCCCTATATTGACCACGTTCCTGATCCGCTTGCCGGTGAATCCCTTCCATTCGCCTGACCGCAAGCGATCCGCAAACCCGGCCATCTTGTCCAGAACCTCATGCACCGCAGGAATTACATCCTCGCCGTCGACGACAATGCTCTCTGACTTCGGAGCCCGCAGCGCAACATGCAACACGGCGCGGTTCTCCGTCACGTTGATCTTCTGACCGGTGAACATCGCTTCCAGCTTGGCTGCAAGCCCGGATTCCTTCGCCAGATCCACCAGCAGCTTCAGCGTCTCGTCCGTTACGCGGTTCTTCGAGTAATCCAGAAAGATGCCTTCAGTCTCCGCCGTCAGGCGTTCGCCGCGTGTCGGGTCGTCGGCGAAAAGCTGTTTCATCGGGGTGTCCTGCATCGTCAGGGCGTGTGCGGCGAGAGCCTTCCAGGCGGCCCGTTCGGCGAGTGGTGCGAGATTCGTAGACATTTCCATAGTGGCCGTATTTTCTCACAATGACTGCGTCGCATTGGTGAATCGCGGCAATCAAGCCCTGCTGACTTGCATCCCACCCCTCGTGCGTTTATCGTTATATCAGTCCGTCTATCGCACGAGTGTTCTCAGGCGACGACCGCCGACGGCTCGAGGTTCACCACGAGGGCATATGCCAACTTCGTCTTCCGCACGCATCACCATTCCCGCCACACCGGCCCTCTCTCCTGTCAAGGATGCCCCCGCACCGCCCGCGCCCGCCGCTCGCGCGACCCCTGCCTCCACGCTGGACCAGTACCAGGGCGATCCAAATTTTATGACTTCGCTCGCCCGCGGGCTGATCGTCATCCAGGCCTTCACCCAGCAGAATCCGCAGATGACGATCTCGCAGCTTTCGGTGAAGACGGGCCTCTCGCGCGCTGCTGTCCGCCGCTGTCTCTACACCCTTTCAAAGCTCGGATTCGCGGGGGCCGAAGACGGCCAGCGCTATGCACTGCGCCCGCGGATGCTGTCGCTCTCTCACACCTACACCACTTCTTCAACACTCTCGACTGCCGCCCAGCCGATCCTGGAGCGCATGTCCCAGACCTTCCGTGAGTCCTTCTCCGTAGCCACGCTGGACGGTAACGAGATCGTCTACATCGCCCGCACCGTCGTCCCCTCGCGGGTGATGGCCGTCGACCTGCACATTGGCTCGCGCTTGCCCGCGTACTGCACCTCGATGGGCCGCGTCCTGCTGGCCTACTTGCCGCCGGAGCAGCTCGAAAGCTACCTCGTCCGCGCTGAGCTGATCCCTCACACCACCCGCACCATTACCACCGTTGACAAGCTGCGCGCCGCTCTTCGCACTGTCCGCCGACTTGGCTATGCGCTTGTCGACCAGGAACTCGAAGTCGGCTTGCGCTCGCTTGCGGTGCCGGTGTACGCTCCATCGGGCCGCGTGGTCGCAACGGTCAACCTTTCCGGCAACGCTCCACGCATGCCCGTGTTCGACATGCAGACCCACTTTCTCACTCCCCTGCGCAACGCCGCCGCAGAGCTAAGCGCATACCTCCGGTAAGCAGCGATTCTGTCCACTGGATCAGGTTCGTCGCGGGCCGGTTTTCCTCAGGTAACCCGATTGCGAAAACACGGCGTCCATAAACGGTGTAACTTTCTCGGCGGCGGCGATTCACAAACCGCTGTCGCGGATACAATAAATCCTACCGGACCTCAAACTGAACATTTGGAACACATTGCCGAATCGTGTACGACGCCCCTTCATGGATATTGCGATCGATCTGGCTCCCGAATTGATTCCCCACGGCCCCCCTCTGGCTGAAGCTCAACCACGTGGGCCGCGTCGCCTTTCCCCGGTCGGCTACTGCCTCCTGCTCGTACTGCTTCCCCTCCTGGCCATTCCAGCACTCATCGCTCTCGGGCGTTCCGACTTCTTCCTCCACCACGGAGCCAGCGTCTGGGTCCAGGCCAACGACAAGGTCTTCGACACCCGGCAACGGCAATGCGACGTCCTGATCTACGGTGATTCCACCGCCATGACGGGCATCGACCCCGACCGCGTGGAGGAGCAAACCGGGTTTCGGACCTGCAATATTGCCGTCACAAACGCAGTGCTGGCCGTAACCGGCAACCTCACTCTCGACCACTTTCTGGCCAACAACCCTAAACCCAAGGTGCTTCTGATCCAACTCTCGCCGGACGGCTTCCAGCCCGAGAGCAGTGTCTGGAAACACACCGTGTACGCCGAGGGAATGCTGGAGCTGCTTCGTCATGGCCAGCCCGCCGCGACTCGACGCTTACTCATCACGCATCCGGCGGAATCCGTTGCCTTCGCGGGGTACGCCGCAGGATACACGGCCTGGTATGGGATTAAATCCGTCTGGTATCACGCCACCAGCCTGCGTCCGGAGGAAGACACCCTTACGGTGCGCAACGGCTTCTTCACCCTGCCTTCGCCCGCCCGGACGTCCTGCGAGGCGGCGACATCCATCGTTTCGGGATCCAATCCCCAGCAGATCGCCTTCTCGCGCTCGATCGTTGCGAACTACCGGAACAGCTATTCGGACCAGGCAGCGGTGGTGCTGGTGAACGTCGCCCCGATCCCGGAGTGCGACCAGAACCTGGCCGCATACACCCAAGAGCTTGACGGGATAACATCCAACTCGGTGCTGCCCATGCCGGTCGGCTACTTCAACAATTGCTGCCACTACACGGCGCGAGGCTCAGAGATCGTCTCCAGCCTGATCTCAAGCGAGTTGAACACTGTCGCCAGCGAAAACCCGACGATCAGTGACCGTACTTCGCCCACGCGCCCCGTCGCCGCATTGCACCGCATCCGGCTGCCCCTGCGGCGCTAGGCTCCGATCGCCGCCATGCTCTTCAACTCCGCGCCATTTCTTTTTGTCTTTCTCCCCACCGCGATGCTGGGATTTCACGTGCTCGGCCGGTTTGGCCGACGGTCGGTGATCGCGTGGCTCGCGTTTATTTCCGTCGTCTTCTACGGGATGTGGAACGCCGGCTTCGTCTTGTTCCTCGTCGGTTCCATCCTCGTCAACTACCTCTGCGCAAGCTGGATTGCCAGCTTTCCCGACGGCTCCACGCAGCGCAAGCGGCTCCTCGCGTTCGGGATCTCCCTGAACCTGATCGCACTCTTCTACTTCAAATACCTGACCAAAACGCTGGAGCTACTTGCCTCCTTCCATCTGGGATCGTTTCATCCGCATCCCATTCTGCTACCCCTTGGAATATCATTCTTTACATTCACTCAGATCTCTTATCTTATTGATTTAGCTCATAATCAGGCGGAGCAACAGGACTTCCTTTCCTACCTCCTCTTCGTAACTTTCTTTCCCCACCTCATCGCTGGACCGATTCTCCACCACAAGGAGATGATGCCGCAGTTTGGCAACGAGAGCCCGGAGGATGCGACGAGCCCCGACAATGCACTGACGCCTGTCCCACCGTCCCGCCGCTTTTCGTTCAAGGCGGATGATGTCTCCCTCGGCCTCACGTGGTTCATGATGGGTCTTGCGAAAAAGGTCCTGATCGCCGACAACCTGACTAATATCGCCGACCGCACCTTTGCCCAGGCTGGGTCCCTCACGGCCCTCAGTGCGATCACCGGGCTGGCGGTCTATTCCATGCAGCTTTACTTTGACTTTTCCGGCTATAGTGATATGGCGATTGGACTTGCACGAATTTTTTCAATTCGATTCCCGCTAAATTTCGATTCCCCATACAAGGCCATCAGCGTGACCGAGTATTGGCAGCGCTGGCATATTACCCTCACCCGTTACATTACCCTTTACCTCTATAACCCTTTACTACTGACAGTTCAGCGACGACGCATTGGTTCAGGTCGCAGGATATCGCGTAAGGCGTTCTCCACGCCCGCGGGGTTTGCCGCGATGGTCGCCTACCCAACCCTCGTGACAATGCTGCTGACCGGCCTGTGGCACGGCGCGGGTCTGCAATTCCTTCTGTTCGGCCTGATCCACGGCATCTATCTCACCGCCAATCAGGCCTGGCGCCATTTCCGCCAGCGCTCCTCGAACGCCCCACCGCCCACGGGTGGCCGACGCCTTGCGATGATGCTCGTCGTCTACGTGCAGATTGCCTTCGCGCTCGTCTTCTTCCGATCCACCTCCACCCGGGCGGCATTCGCCCTGCTGCACGACATCGCAGGAGCCCATGGACTCGGCTCCCTCGGGAGCGTGCTCGAGGGATGGCTGGCCTTCGCCTTGTTCCCGGTGGTGTGGTTCCTGCCCAACACCCAGCAGATTCTCGGTCAGGAATCGACTGCGGAAGTCCCGACCCCGGGCCCGGCCGCCCCCACTACCCTCGCGCACGAGCAGGCCCCGTCCATCTTCGCGCGCATCCGATGGTCGCCTAACCTGGGCTGGGGACTCGCCATGGCCGGCCTGTTCTTTGCGGTCCTCGTGGAGCTCGACCGCCCCGCCACCTTCCTTTACTTCCAATTCTGAGCTTGGTATCGGCGGCTCGGACCTTGCTATCTTAAGTGCAGTACTCCAGGAGCATTTGTGATCATCCGAAGGAACCTCCCGCTTCTCCTCTGCTTCGTGTCCGCGTTCGCGGTAGCCGGTGCGCAATCTCGCACCGATGCCACTGGGGAACAGGTCCCCGCCAAGACCCTCCCGGTTCCCCACGACGTCAGCCCGGAGATGCAGAAGCTCATCGCGGCTCCGCCCAATCCCACCTGGAAAGACCGCTGGCAGACAGGCGAAGAATGGCGCAAAGCTTCCGACCTGCGAGCAGCCAAGTCCATCGAGGCTCTCCCCGCGCTCAGAGCGCGACTCCACGTTACGGTCAAGCCAGACACAATTGACGGCGTGCGGGTCTTTGTCGCGACCCCGGAGATAATCACCCCCAACCACCAAGGCAAAGTGTTGATCCACGTGCATGGCGGTTGTTATGTCCTCTCTCCCGGAGAGGCGGGCACGTCGGAGGCCATTTTGATGGCCGGCCTCGAGCATTTTAAAGTGATTTCGGTCGACTACCGCATGCCGCCCGAAGCCTACTTTCCCGCAGCTCTCGACGATGCGGTCACTGTGTATAAGGCCGTGCTGAAGACCACTGATCCAAGCAATGTCGCCGTGTTCGGTACGTCCGCGGGGGGCGCCCTGACGTTGGAAATGATGCTGCGCGCCAAGCAGGCCGGACTCCCAATGCCCGCAGCCATCGCGCCCGGAACACCGATGTCGGACGCCACCAAGACAGGCGATTCGTTCTACACCAATGAACTGGTCGACAATGTGCTGGTCTCCCGCGACGGATTCTGCGACGCGGCCACCGTGACCTACGCGCATGGGCACGACCTCGCCGATCCTCTGCTGTCGCCGGTGAATGGCGATATGCACGGCTTTCCGCCCGCCATCCTGACCACCGGAACCCGCGATCTGCTCTTGAGCAACACCGTGCGGGTCCACCGCAAACTTCGCCAGGCTGGGGTCGACGCGGAGCTGGAAGTCTTCGAAGGCCAATCACATGCCCAATACCAAATGAACGATCAGGCACCCGAAACCAAAGAGGCCTTCGACGAAATCCGGCTCTTCTTCGACAAGTACCTCGGCCACCGACGCTAAGCCGTACCTGCCCTAGATTTCCTTCATGGGTTCCCAGCAGCGCATCACCGTTGCCCCGTGGCGGCTGCTCAGCGCCGCCGATCCGACCGGCATCACGACGGCTTGTCCCGGGCCAAACTCCACGCCATTGACCGCCGCTTCCCCGTGCAGCCCGACGACGCACCCGATTCCGTCCATCGGCATCTCGAATGCATCCCCGGGTGTAATCACAAATTGATCGACAACGAAGTATTTCGTCTTGATCAAGCGCGTGAACCCGCTTTCAGCACTCGATTCAATCTTGCCTGCCTCCGTCTTAAGCTTCACGACGGCCAGCCCTTCTTCCAGATGGAGATCACGCGCACGCCCGTAGTCATAGAGCCGATAAGTCACGTCGCAGGTTTGCTGCACCTCCAGCAGTACCAGTCCGGGCCCGATCGCGTGGACCGTACCTGCGTCTACATAGATCATGTCGCCTGCCTTTACCGGCACCATCTCCAACATGTCTTCTAGCGTGCCGTTGGCAAAAGCTGTCCGCAGGTCGTCCCGCGTAACACCGGGAAGAATCCCGCAGGCCACTTTCGCTTCCGGCTCCGCTTCCAGCACACACCAGCACTCGGTCTTGCCGCGGGGCAGCCCAAGCTTCTTTGCTTCGTCGTCATCGGGATGGACCTGCACGGAGAGCTTGTCGCTGGGAAACAGCATCTTCACCAGCAGAGGGTATTCCCCGTGGCCTAGCTGCCGCGGGAATTGCTCGGCCATCTGCTTCATCGTCTTGCCGGTGTAGGGTCCGGTTGCCACCACGCATTCCGGTCCGGTCAGCCACGCTTCGCCCACCGGTCCGTCTACGCCGGTTTCCGAATACCAGGGTTTCAGGTCGGCCTTGCCCCATATCCTGCCCGCAAACTTCGGCTTAAGCCGAAACGGCGAGACTCTCGACTCGGCCGCTCCTGTTCCCTCAATACTCGTCAAAACCTCAGTCATCGTTATCCTTCTTCTTCGGTAACTTCTTCAGCAGCATCGCCGGAACCGGCTTCGTACCCATCGTATCCTGCCACAGAATCACGTTCAGCTTTTGGGTCGGTGCGCGGTCCTCGTGGCGAAAATCCATCTTGGCCGAGGCCCTCGCTCCCGGAGCTGTCGGCTTGTTCGCAGTATAGATAAGTCCGTTGGTGCGATTGGTTGCATCGACCGTGTAAGCAGGCTGGTCGCCCTCCCCGGTAAAGAGGTTCCCCATCAACGAGCTGAAGGCATCGTTGTTGTTCATCGGCGGCAGGCCCAGCAACGTTTCCATCGTCCGCACCATGCTCACAGTCGAGTAGAACGTGCTGTCGACGAACGGCTTTCCGTCCTCTGACTTCGGCGCATACTTGCTCACCACCAGCGCGATCGACCGATGCGCGTCGACGTGGTCGGCACCAGCCTGTGCGTCGTCCTCCAGAATGCAAATCGCAGTATCGTTCCAGAAGTCCGAATGCGAGATCGCATCGACAACCCGCCCTACCGCCAGATCGTTATCCGCTACAAGCGACTTCGGGGTCGGTCCACCGGCCGTCGTCCCAGCGGTGTGGTCGTTGCCCAGCCGCATTGTGATGAAGTTCGGCATCGTATCCTTGCCGCCCGTGCGGTCGGCAATCCAGCCATTCAGATGGTTCTCGAAGACATTGACCCGAATCTGGTCCGGAACCTTCAAATTAAAGTCCGGAGCTTCCGGAGCGAAATGACCCACCAATTCCGGCTTGGTGGCGTGGTTTTCCGCCAGCAACGGAATTGCCCAGGGCCAAAGATTTTTACCGCCGCCCCACTGCTCCGGCATCGCCTCGCCCGGCTTCACCTCGTTGCGTTGCGCGCAGGTTTTTCCTTCCAGCACCGGCCCCAATTGAGGGTTCTTTTGCGCCGCACTCACTCCCTTGTCGGTGCAAAATGTGGATGCGATGAACTCCCCGAAGTTGTAATTGGTCTTACCGTGCTTCGCGGCATTGCCCCACATGTAACCGGTGCCCGGCTCGGCAACATCCGCAATGTGCTGCTCCAGCGGGATTCCCTCGGCGACGACACCTTCGTAGTCGTACAGGTGCTGACCGCCGCGATAGTTCACCTGCCACGAGCGCTCGTTGTAGTCCGAGTTGATCGCCGCGTTCGACCAGACATGCCCGTCGCCCGACACTTCACCGGAATCGTAAAAATTGTCCAGCACGCCAAACTGCAGCGCCAGCTTGTGCTGGTTCGGCGTGATGTCGATGCCGAACATTGTCAGACTCTTGTCGCCGTTGCCGACCGGCAGGTCGCCGAAGACCTGATCGTAAGTCCGGTTCTCCTTGATGATGTAGATGACGTGCTTGATGGGGTTCGCACCGCCCTTGAAAGCTATGCTCTCGGCGGCAGCTACCATCCGGTTATCTTCAAGCGTCTCGGCGGTCAACGCCTTCAGGTCATGCTCAGCGGTCTTCTCGTCCAGTGCCGCGATGGACCCGTGGAGAAGCGTGGCGATGTAAGTCGACGGGCTGGACGGGCGTCCGCCGGTGCCAGCGCCGGGAGCGGCACGTTGCGCGAAGTTATTGGGACCGGTCCCTGTGCCTTTGCCTGACGCCACAAAAATCTTGCCGCCCGCACACGCCACTTCGGTCGGCATCCACTCCGTCGGGATGAATCCGATCGGCTCAGCCATTCCCTTTTCGACTACACTCTTTGTCAGGTTGTGCGTGTCGATCACCGCGATCGCATCCGAGCCCATGTTCGCGACGTATAACCGAGAGCCGTCTGCATTGATGGCAAGTGACTCCGGGATCGCCCCGTAGTAGGTCTGTCCCGGCAGCCGCGTATCGTAGTATCCCTTCAGCTTGAAGCCCCCGCCGCCAAGGTCAAGCGCTGCAACTGCATCGCGGTTCCCAAGCGCGGCATACAGAGTCTGGCCGTCGGGAGACGTCACCAGCGAGGTCACATGCGAGCTGGGAGCAACTGCCGACTCCGGCTTCAGCAGTGCCAGCTTCCGGCCAACCATCCCCTTCACCAGGTCGAGCTCGACCACCTCGCTCGCGTTCCACAATGCCACAAAACCCCGCTTGCCATCCTTCGAAACTGCAACCGCAACGGGATAGGTGCCCGGGACCACATCGCTCTCTGAGAGATCGAACCGCGCAACGATCTTGCCGCTTTCCGCGTCCATCAGCAGCGCGTCGTCGGACTGATTGTCCGCCACCAGCAGGTTCGCGCCCACCACCGCCAACGCCTCAGGGTAAGGGTTGCCCAGGCTACCATCGGACCCCTTGATGAGTTCCGTCTTCCGTCCGGCCGCGAGCTTTTGCAGCGGAATCTTGATGACACGCTCGGCTGTAATCTTGCCATCTGCGAACCCGTAGACCTGGATGCCGGACCCCGTATCCCCGGCCTTCTTCCCCTCTGGATCCGTCTCGGACACAATCGTGCCATAGAGCTTTTTGCCATCGGCAGAAAACGCCAGTCCCGAGTTCAGCACCTGGCTTGCCCGCCCCAGCGTCCGCGGATCGGGCGTCTCCACCACCTTGCCGGTCGTCGTATCCAGTACCGCAACAGACTGCTCGTAGCTCGACTCCAGCGAGCCGTAGCCGCCGTTGACGGTCACCACCCACCGCCCATCCGGGCTCACCGCGATGCCGATCGGCAGCGACCCGAGTTGCTGCGGATGCCCTGGGACTACCCCGACAATCTGCTTGCTGGACGGCAGGTCGATGTGTCCGCCCGGCTTCTCCACCGGTGCCTGCTGTGCCCAAGTCGTTCCTACGCTTACGCAAAACGCCGCCACCGCTACCACTTGCATCTTCGTCATGCACGAAAGACTACCAAACCATGGCAAATACTGTGTTAATTACCTCCAAAGGCCGACATTTTGACGCTCCCTGCACCTCCACCCCTACAACCTCCGCGGCACGTACTCCTCTGTAAAACGACCATTACAAAAGTCTTACAACGCCGCCCTCCGCATCCTGCTAGCGTTATTACCAGCGACACAAAAGGATGGTCGAACCCATATGACACCTGCCGTACTTACCCCCGAAGAAACCGAAGCGATTTGCGCCCCCATCACCGACTCCAGCTACGCCGCCTTCCAGCGGGACGCCATCCAGACGGCCGACCAGATCGAAGCCGCCCAGCAAGCCGAAATTCAGAACATGTCCAACGCCGCCACCCGCCTCTCCGCTGAGCAGGTCCGCCAGCAGGTGAAGATGGACCTCCGCATGGGCCGCGAGCACCAGGAAGGCCGCATTAACTGGATCACAGCCATCGTGATGGGCCTGTTCCACGTCTTCGCCCTCGCTGCGCTCTTCATGTTCTCGTGGAAGAATGTCGCCGCCTTTGCCATCATGTACTTTTTCGCGATCAACATCGGCATCGGCGTCGCCTACCACCGCCTGCTGACGCACCGTGGCTTCCGCACCCCCAAGTGGGTCGAGTACTTCGTCACCGCCTGCGGCACCATGGCGCTTGAGGGCGGACCGATCTTCTGGGTCGCCACCCACCGCGTCCACCACCAGAACTCAGACCAGGAAGGCGACCCGCATACCCCCGTGGACGGCCCCTTCTGGGCACACGTCGGCTGGATCATCTCCGGCCGCGCCATGCACTCCGAGACCACGCTGCTCGGCCGCTACGCCCCGGATCTTATGCGCGACAAGGGTCATGTGTGGCTCAGCCGATTCCACTGGCTGCCGCTTACGGTCGCTGGCTTCGTCCAGCTTGGCGTCGGCGCGCTGCTCTCGCCCGCTCACCCCATCTACGGTGCCTTCTCGATGATGATCTGGGGAACCTTCCTCCGCGTCGTGGTCGGCCTGCACGCTACCTGGCTGGTCAACTCGGCCACCCACATGTTTGGCAAGCGCCGCTTCGAGACCCGCGATGACTCGCGCAACAGCTGGTGGGTCGCGCTCCTGACCGGCGGCGAAGGCTGGCACAACAACCACCACGCCCACCCCGTCAGCGCGCGCCACGGCCTCGCCTGGTACGAGTTCGACGTCAACTACTACTGCATCTGGCTGCTCTCGAAAGTGGGACTGGCGGAGAAGGTCCAGATCGCAAAGTTCGACCCCCGCAACCCCAAGCCGGCCGGCAGCAACTAACGACAGTTGATAGTGGGTAGTTGATAGTTGGTAGGAAGAACAAGGCCGTCAGCCCCACGCTGACGGCCTTTCCACATTCGACCCACCATAACTCCACGTCACTCTGAGCGGATCGAAAAATCCCTCCCTTTCGCCCTTGCATTTATCACCAACTACCAACTATCCACTACCAACTGCTCTTACGTCCCCGGCTGCCGATACCGCGCCCCAACCATCATCTTCCGCTCTTCACCTCGCGGATCCTTCTCCACCTTCGACACCTTATCGAAGATCATGGTGTTTCGATCCGCCAGGTCATACACCGGCCAAGTCGGCATGCCTTTCGTATTCGGATCGCCCGTCTTCGCAAACTGAATCAGCATGCTCGACATCATCGTCGCCAGCGGTTGAGCCGCCGCCATATCCTTCTCCGTCGGCCCCGCCATCCCCGGCGACAGCTCCACATTGTCGAACACGAACGCCAGGTCGATGGTATGCGGAGCCCGCCCGTCGGATGTCGGCGTCCCATAGTCCATTTGGTACACCCACGTCCGCTTCGCACCCTCCTCGTTCGCCACGCGCCGCTCGGCCTCGATCACCTGTCCGGGCCACGACCGGAACGCCGCAATCGCTGCCGTAAACACGTCATTCGGCGTGTATTTCGGATACCAGCCGCGATACGCCGCGATAATCTCCTCGACCGTGTACTTGCCCTTGAAGGGCGCGATCGCCTTCCCGAGTTCATCGAGCAGTTGCTCCCACGTCCAGCCCCGG
>JANXWZ010000024.1 GCA_025350865.1 Rhodanobacteraceae bacterium | reverse complement strand
ATGTACCGCATTAAGGAATCCATCCACATCAACGCGCCGATCGACCGCTGCTTTCTACTCTCCACGAGCATTGAGATTGTTGCTGAGACCCTGCACCTGACGCCGGTGTCCGGCCAGACGACCGGCCTGATCGTCAACGGGAGCCGGTTGTTGTGGCGTGGGTGGAAGTTCGGCCTGCCGGCGTGGCATGAGACGCTGATCACCGGCTACGACCGTCCGTCCTTCTTTCAGGACACCATGGCCAGTGGTATGTTTCGCGACTTCCAGCACGACCACCGCTTCGAAGATATCGATGGGCGGACACTGCTGATCGACATCGTGCGCTTCAATATGCCACTCGGCCCAATCGGCAAACTGATTGCCAAGGCTGTCGTGATTCCCCACATTCTAGACACGATGCAGAAGCGGTTCCAACTGCTGAAGCGGCTTGCTGAAGGTTCGGACTGGGAGCGTTATATCGTTACGGCGCCAGCGATGGCTGCGACCTCGCCGCTCGCCGATGAAGTTTCCGGCATCCAATAGCGCTGAGCGCCTTGCTCGGAGGATTTGCGATGAAGGCTGTACTGCTGCATAAATACGGTGGCCCAAACGAACTGACGCTGGAAGACTGGCAGGATCCAACTCCCGGTGAGGGAGAAGTTCTGATCCGCGTCGCGGCTGCGAGCATCAACCCGATCGACTACAAGATGCGTTCTGGCGTCATGCACCACATGTTCCCTGTGGAGTTCCCTGCGATCCTCGGCTTTGACCTGTCCGGAATCGTACGCGCGGTCGGCCCTGGAGTGACGTCGCTCGCACCGGGCGATAGAGTCTTCGGGCGTGCCATGCGCGCGTATGCCGAACTCTGCGTCGTCAAGGCGGAGCAGCTCGCTAAGATTCCGGAAGGCCTCGATCTGGTGGAGGCTGCGGCGCTCCCGCTGGTCCTCGACACTGGCGACCAGTTGATTCGGTTGGGCACGAATATTCAGGCTGGCCAAACCGTGCTGATTACGGGCGCGATCGGCGGCGTAGGACGCTCGGCCGTGTGGACGGCCAAGCAGGCGGGTGCGACGGTGATCGCGGGCGTCCGGACCAAACAACTTGAAGAGGCGAAGACCATCGGCGCCGACCGGGTGATCGCGCTGGACGACAAGGATGCGATGGCAAAGTTGGGCCTGCTCGACGCCGTCGCAGATACGGTGGGCGGCGAGACCGGCAACCAGCTTTTGGCGCATATCAAACCCGGCGGCATACTCGGCACGGTCGTCGGCCCACCGACCGATGCCGCATTGCATCCGACCGTCCGCATCGGCATGGTAGGGGCGAAGCCCGATCCGGTGCGCCTGCTAGAAATGGCTCGAGCCGTGGTCGCGGGCAAGCTGACAATTCCAATCGACCGCATGATTCCCTTGGCCGATGCAGGCGAAGGACAGGCCGCCGCCGAAAAAGGTGGGATTGGGAAGGTTCTGCTGCTGGCGTGATCCCGAGCGAAGGTCACCGGGTCCAGCATTACCTGACGCATCGAATCCGCGTTCGACCCTGAACCCGTGACCTACCGTTTAGTTGCCTTGGCCTGGATGGTCTTGGGCGTCGGCTTTCCGGAGCCGATGCCTGTCCCAGCCTTGCGCCGCGCGCGCTTGGCCGCAATCTCCCGCATCTCGCGACCGAGTGAGGTACGGTTCATGATCGCCTGCGTCGCAATCGAAATCAGGTTGCCGACCGACCAGTAGAGCGCCAGCCCCGACGCGTAGTTCCACGTCATATAGCCCGAGACCGCCGGCATCATGAAGGCCATCATCTTCTGCTGCTCCGGGTCTACCCCCGGCGACGGCGTATAGAACTGAACCAGGAACTGCGACACGATCATCAGGATCGGAAGAATGTGCCACGGGTCGGCAGCCGAGAGATCAGGCAGCCAATACCAGTGCGACATACGCAGCTCAACCACCTTGGGCAGCATACCGAAGAAGGCCATCAGCAGCGGCAGCTGGATTAACGTCGGAATACATCCGCCGAACATGTTGACGCCGTTGTCCTTCTGCAGCTGCATGATCTCGGAGTTCATTTCGTTGCGCTTCGGATCGGTCACCTTGAGGCTTTTGTACTTCGCCTTGATGACGTCCATCTGCGGCTGGATCCGCTGCATCTTCAGGCCGGACTGCATGGTCTTGATGCGCAGCGGCAGCACGATTAGGTTGATGATGATCGTGAGGAACACAATGTCCCAGCCCCAGTTGGAGGACACATGTTGATTGATCGCCCGCAGCGCCAGAAACAGGTACTTCCCGACGAAGCCGAAGAAGCCGAAATCGAGCAGCGGCTCCAGCGTCAGCTTCGGGTTGGCGGCGTGGATGTTCCGCAGAACATCGACAGCTTTGGGACCGGCGAAGATTCGCGTTTGGGTGCGACCGGAGGTATCGCCCAGCGCAGCGCCAAGCATCGGAACGCATATGCCGGACGACGGAAGCTTCAGATCGCCGCAAATCACCTTCTTGCCCGCATACTGGCCAAGATCGCTGACCGCCTTCAAAGGAGGTGGCGGAGGAGGCATCTTGCCCCAGCCCCCGTTGGTTTCCGGCTTGGGCAGCACGATGTCGGAATGCAGCGTCGCAACGGTGGCTGATTCGGGTGCATCGGGAAGAAAGATGGTGGCGAAGTAAAGATCGCTCACGCCAGCCCAGTCGTAGCCGCCGAGCAGCGTTGCCCCGCCGGAAACATCCTTCGCGCCCTTATGCTTCTCGCCGCCATTCTGCGAGTAGTCCACCTGTGCGCTGCCGTAGGCCGTTACGGACTGCTGGTCGCCGAAGCCGCCGGGCCACGAGATCAGTGCGCGAATCGGAGAACCATTGCGCAACACCTGGCTGTCGGCGTGCATGACGTAGGAGTCATCGAACGAGAACGTCTTGGTAACGTCGTACCCGCCGGCCGAATACTTGTAGGTCAGGGTGGCCGGCGCGGACAAATTACCCGTCGCCGAAGGGACATACAAAGCCTTCGCCAGGTTCGCCGTCAGATCGGCGTCGTAGGTATATAGAGAGAGAGGGTAGCCAATCGCGGCTGCCGCATCCTGATGCACCAGGTCCAGCGGCTTTCCGTCAGCAGTTCTGGGACTCTTCAAAATCCAGCTCTTTACCTCGGCTCCGCGGTTTGAAAACGTGATCTTGTAGAGTTCGTTCTCAATAACTGTCATCGTCTCGGCGCTGGCCTGCACTACTGCCGGAGCACCCGTCGCCTGAACGGTCGGCCCTGCGGGCGATCCACTCGCCGAAGCTGTCGGTGCTGGGTTCGAAGACTGGGACACGGTCTTCTGGGTCTGGGACGTCTCGGTTGGCGCCGGATGGCTTGCCTTGTAGTAGTTCAGGCCAATAAAAGCCAGCAGCATGACAGCCATGATGACGATGAGCGGGCGATTGTCCTGGGGGGCGCCTGCCTGATTCGGGTTGGTAAACTCTGCCACGTTTCCTGTCTTTCTATACTTCCATCTATCTGGTGGTGCAATTCGACGAATTTGTTGGCCGCAAAATGACCTTCCAAGATGATAAATGGTGCGGCCATTTCCACACATTCAACGCCGTTTACTTATGGCACCGGGTCGAAGCCTCCGGTCCCCAGAGGGTGGCATCTGCCGATCCGGCGCAGCGCCAAAATTCCTCCCCGCCAAAAGCCGTACCGCAGCAGCGCCACGTGGGCGTACTCCGAGCATGTCGGCAGAAAGATGCACTGCGACACCCCGACCGCATGAAGCATGGGGGACAATATCCGCTTGTAGGCTGCAAATACCCCTCGCAGAATGCCTTCTCGGACGCTCATGAAGCCTCAGCGATTGGCGGTCGCGCCGCCGCCGTCTTTCGCAGCGAGGCCTCCACCATGCGGAAGATCTGCGCGACCTCGGCGTCCATCTTCTTCGCTTCAATCTCCAGGGCAGTCCGTCGCGGATGCAGAATCACATCAACAGGAAAGGTCAGAATGCCGCTATGGCGGCGCACACATTCCCGCAGCCGCCGCTTGATGCGGTTGCGCTCCACAGCATTGCCCAGGACCTTGCCGACCGTCAGCCCCACACGTGGGCCGGGAGTGTCGCTCCTGCGATCTTCCGGGCGCAGCGAATAAAAAAACGCCATCTGCTTGGAAAACTGCTTGCGCGACGAGGTATACACGCGCTGGTAGTCCGCGTGCTTCCTCAGCCGAAGCAACGCATTGGGGGTTCCGGTGGGCATCGAAGGTTCTTCTTCTATCGTACTCGGAGGATGCGATACAGTGGCGTGCATGGCCTTGGAAACGCTGTTCAAGATCGCTGGCGATATCGTGCTGCCCGCGTGGATTCTGCTGCTTGTGGCTCCGGGATGGCGCTGGACGCAGCGCGTCGCCACGTTTGCCGTTCCTCTCCTGCTCGCCGGCCTGTACATCTGGCTCCTCACCAGCGCCCAGCCGCCTGCAGGTGCCGGCTTCAGCTCGCTCGCCCAGGTTCGAATCCTCTTCTCCTCACCGCAGGCCCTGCTCGCCGGATGGGTCCACTACCTCGCCTTCGACCTGTTCACTGGCGCATGGGAGGCGCGCGAAGCGGCACGCCTCGGTATCTCCCGATGGATCGTTGCGCCCTGCCTCATCCTTACCTTCCTGTTTGGGCCGGTCGGGCTTGCCTTGTTCCTACTCGTACGGCTTGGCATGCGCCGCGAGGTGGAGGCCAGATGATTACGATTCGTAAGTGGCTCGACGATAACCCCGGCCTACGCCTGTCCGTCTGGATCCAGGTTGCGCTCATCGTCGTCGCTCTCATCGGTCTTCCCATCGATCACCGCCACGTCCTCGGGCTCAATCCCTGGGTCAAGCCGCTCAAATTTGACCTCTCCGTGATCGTCTTCATGGTCACCGTCGCCGGAATCCTCTCCGGGATTCCTGGCTGGCGACGTTCGCGACGTTTCATTGGCTGGGGCATCGGCATCGCAATGATCGTCGAAGACGTCATTATTTCCATGCAGTCGTTGCGCGGCGTCCGCTCGCACATGAATATCGCAACGGCCTTTGATGCGACCGCGTTCTCCATCATGGGCAGCTTCATCGCGTTCAACACACTGCTCGTGACAGGGCTGCTGCTACTCGCCTGTTTCAATAAGACCGAATGGCCAAGGCCAATCGCGTGGGGCGTCCGTCTCGGATTGCTGGCGCTAGTCGCTGGGAGCATGGAGGGCGTCCTCATGGTGACGCACGGAGCTCACACTGTCGGCGCGGTCGACGGTTCGCCCGGCCTCTTCTTCGTCAACTGGAGTCGTCAGTACGGAGACCTTCGCGTCGCCCACTTCTTCGCCATCCACGCCCTGCAGGCCATGCCATCGCTCGGCTGGCTGCTTACGCGGACAACTCTGCCGCAACGCACCCAGCTGGTCCTCATAGTGACGGGCTTCATCGCCTACATGGCGGCAACCGGCGCGCTGTTCCACCAAGCCATGGCCGGTCACCCGTTTCTCTAACCCAACATCCCGGGTGCCCCATCTCAAACAGTCTCATCGTTTGAGGTGGGGTGTACGCATTCCACCGGCATCAACATCCAAAGCGCATCGCGCACCAAACTCAACCGCATCGGCAGCTCACCCAGGGGCTCGGCATCCGCCTGCGCGAAGATACCCGCCCCAACGCAACGAAGCTCCTCCACATCGAACGTCTTCAGCCACGGATTCGCCAAGCCCAGCCGTCCACAGATCATCCAGGCCGGCAGCGAAATCCAACCCGGTCCACGCACCAGCTGCACATGCAGCCGCTTATCCGTCATTCGTGCCAGGCGAGTTGTCCCGCTGAACGCACCACCGAGGTCCGGCACCCGCGAAACCATCACCGCTACGGCTTCCGCTGTTCCCGCCGCAAGCTCCACCCGAAATACTGGCCAGCGGCGCGTCAGAAACAGCCGCGCCGCATGACCGTAGTACGCCGCCCGACCGAAGCGAGCCTTCGACCGCACAGCCCCATCCTGCGACAGCGTATGCACCAGCAAACCATCCGGCCCACACCCTGCCATCATCGCAAACAGCCGCGTCCCCACCGCGGTCTCAATCTCACCCAGCGGTATACGACGAGGCTTGTACGTCATCAGCCGAGCGACTGCAGCCAGTGGTTCCAGCGGTATCTCAAGGTTGCGAGCCAGTGCATTCGCCGTCCCCACCGGCACAACGCCTAACGCAGCATCGGTATACGCCAGCCCCTGCACGACCCCATGCACCGTACCATCGCCACCACAAGCCAGCACCAACTCCGAGGTTCGCGCCGCTCGTGCAGCCAACTGCTGCGCCGACTCAGCGGCTGCGGTCGTCTCTACCACGTCGGTCGAATACTCATGCTCCACCAGCAACGCAAGGATCGCCGGAAGCTGCGCCCTCAGCAAGCGAACGCGCCCTGCCACCGGATTCACGATCAACGTCGCCTGTCGCACCGCGTCTAGCCTAACTGCTCGGCAATACTGCGCGTCAGCAAAGTCTGCTCGCCGCCTGTGTGTTCGGTCGTAACCGTCTCGACCAGCGCAATCCACGTCTCTTCCGTCGCGGAGGTATTGTGCCGTACGCCACGTGGCACCACGAAGATCTCACCCGGCTGCAGCGTCACGGGCCCACCATCTTCAGCCGCGCGGCCGATCGTCAACGCGCCCTTCAACACGAGGAACAGCTCGTCCTCTGCGGCATGGCTATGCCAGGGAAACTCCCCCTGCACCTTCGCCACCTTCACAAACTGATCGTTCACCTGCGCCACGACGCGCGGGCTCCAGAGTTCGGACAATGCGGAACTGGCTTGCATCAAGGAAATCGCTGCGTCTGCCATTGCTAACCCCCAAACGAAAGAACCCACGCACGGGCGTGGGTTCAACTGGAATTGACGTACGAATGAACTAGTCGCGGAATCCGGCAGAGACGGCAATCTTGTGACGGCCCTTGGCGCGACGACGGCTCAGAACGGCAGCGCCGGACTTAGTCTTCATGCGGGTAAGAAAGCCGTGGGTCTTGGCGCGGTGACGACGATTGGGCTGGAAAGTACGCTTCGGCATGGAACTGACTCCTGGGGGCCCGCATCATCTGAAAACTGCTCTTCAGGCTGCGCTGCCTTCATCTTGAATGTGTGTCGAATCTGGCCTGCCTGTTCGGTTTCGAACCGCCCGCTCCAGTGAATCGTAAGACTCGTTCAGGGGCGATGCGGCAGGGCTGGGGCGACAATTTCTGAGTATACCTGACCGGCGTGGAAAACGCGAGGGTAATTACGTTTGCCTGATTGCAGGACCACCCCTTCCATCGCATCAAACCGCTCACAACAATTCACGTTGTAACAGCAACAAATTCATCGGCCTGTCAAGGTTTTCTTTCGGTGTCCCAGGTTACAGATATGTTTCACCATGAACGGTGCAATTGAAATTTTTGCCGTAAACCCCTTGAATTTGGCCGGGTTTTCCGTGCTACCTTTAAACCCGCTCAGTAAGTTAGGTTCCAGTCTTCGGCAAAGGCGTTCCGAGTTGTAACCCTTGACTGGTGCTGTTATTTTGGCTCGTATTCATCGGCCATTCATCGGCGGAATACGGTTTGTTTTTCGGGTAATTCGTCATCCATCCACAACCCCTTCGTAGGGTTGAGGGGAGTCGTTTTGTCTTTTTCGCCTCACTTTCCGGGCGAGCAACACGTTTCATTCCAGGTCTCGGTCCATCAAAAAAAGTCAAGATAAGGAAAGTAAAAGAATGTCATTTGTCCCTACGGCCAGCGCCGTGCTTAACCAATGGGTCCGCATCCTGGGTGCGCTCGAAAAGAAGATCAACCGCCAGTCCTTCGAGACGTGGTTGAAACCCACGCGCTTCTCCCGGGTCATCGGTAAAACCCTCTACGTCCGCATCCCTTCAGCCCAGTTCGAACATATCGGCGACAAGTACGCAGACCTCATCGAAGAGGCCATCGAAAAGCTCGCGCTCGAGATCGACACCGTCGAATTCGAAACCCCGGTTCAGGAGCCCGCCGCTCAGCGTGTCCGAGAAGACGGTGGGTTTGCCCCCGTCCCGAGCCACTCTGCGAACGCGCCCCGCGGCACCAGCAACGGTCGCCCCAGCGGCCCGCTACCCGGCACCGAGCAGGCTCGCTTCGACTGGAACACAGCCTCCCAGCTGAACCCTCGCTACCAATTCGACGGCTTCGTGGCCGGCCCCGGCAATCAGTTCGCGTTGGCGGCCGCTGTCGCTGTTGCCGAGCGCCCATCCAAGGCCTACAACCCGCTCTTTTTGTATGGCGGCGTCGGGATGGGCAAGACCCACCTGATGCACGCCATCGGACACGAAGTGAAGCGCCGCATGCCGCACGCGGCCATCAGCTATGTATCAGGCGAAAAGTTCGTCAACGAACTGATCGACTCGCTCCGCTACAACAAGATGACCAGCTTCCGCGACAAGTACCGCTCCGTCGACGTGCTGCTGGTCGATGACGTCCAGTTCCTCGCCGGCAAGGAGAAGATGCAGGAAGAGTTCTTCCACACCTTCAACGCGCTGCACGAGGAAGCCAAGCAGATCGTGCTCGCCAGCGATCGTCCGCCCAAGGAACTCGGTGATATTGAAGATCGTCTGCGCTCGCGCTTCGAGTGGGGCCTGATCGCCGATATCCAACCACCAGATCTCGAAACCAAGGTTGCAATCCTGCAGCGCAAGGCCGAGGCCGAGCACCAGACGCTGCCCACTGACGTTGCGCTCTTCATTGCGACCAACGTGCGCACCAATGTGCGTGAGCTCGAAGGCGCGCTCATCCGCGTCATCGCATGGTGCTCGCATCACGGCGTCGAATGCTCGTTAGCGGTAGCGCAACAGTGCCTGAAACAGTTCATCGACACGCAGGTTCGCAAGATCACCATCGAAGCGATCCAGCGCGCCGTCGCTGAGCAGTTCGGCATGCGCGTGCCGGAGCTGAAGCAGAAGAACAACTCCCGCCAGATCGTTGTGCCGCGACAGATCGCCATGTATCTCGCCAAACAGATGACCGAGGCTTCCTTGCCGGAGATCGGACGTCAGTTCGGTGGCAAGCACCACACCACCGTTATGCACTCGATTGCGAAGATCGACGAGCAGCGCCGCGGCGACAAGGACCTGAACCGCACCATCAACAAGCTGATGGAAACCCTCAGCTAACAACTTCGGGGTGCCCCATCTTAGATAGCAACATCGTTTGAGGTGGGGTAGCACGACGCCCACAATCCATTGAACCCGCTCTCCTCCGTTCGCGTATCGTGAGTTATGCACGCGACCTTGCGCCTCTCACTCGGCATCTTCCTGCTCGCCTCCGCAAACGCCCTGGCCCAGAAGCCCCTACCTAATGTCGCCGACCTGCAGGGACGCGCGGTCGTCAGCTACGATCGCTCCGTCGAGCTGCGCCAAAAGTACATCTGCAAAGAGAGAGTGGAGAGCCGGGAATACAACGGCAAAGGACGCCTCAAGCAGACCGATATCACTGAGCGCGAGCTCTTCTACGTCAACCGCACCGCCATCGCTCAGGCGAACTCACGCAACGGCAAGCCGCTTTCCGCAGACGAACTCCGCAAGCGCGACCAAAATGTCCGCAAAGCTATCGAAGAAGCCTCCAAGGTTAAGCCCCAATCGAACAACGGCGGGAGCAACTTCAGCATTCGCGACGTCCTGAAGTACGGCAAGCTCGACAACGAGCGACGTACCGAAGTCGCCGGTCGGCCCACCATCGTCTTCGAAATCGTTCAGGACCCCGACAAAGGCGGCTCCGTCGAGCAAAAGATCATCCACGCCATGGAAGGTAGCGTCGCCATCGACGAGGCGACAGGCATCGCGCAGGACATAAACGCAGAGGGCAAGCGCGACGTCAAGATCGGCGGAGGCCTTCTTGCCAACATCCATAAGGGCTTCCACCTCCACGTCCAGCTAGCCCCGCAGGAAGAAGGCGTTTGGCTGATCAAACTCTTCGAAGGAAAGGGCGACGCACGCGTTGGCCTCTTCATGAACAAGGCCGACGACTTCCGGAATGAGACGCTTTCGTGCCAGGCCTACGACGTCACCACCACCCAGTCCGGCGACAAGCTCCACCAGGCCCCCAAGCCCTAGGCCGCCCCACCCACTACAATCGACTCATCTTGAAGTCCCGCGCCATCCTCGGCTGGAGCACCGTCGCGGTTGCCACCTACGCCGCCGTCTTCGTCCTTCCGTATCGATTTCCGCTGCGCGAACCGGTCCTTTCGGAGACCTGGGATGCCGGGGCCAACAATCAGGTCGCAGCCCTCGCCGCGGCGATCCTCAGTGTCCTCGTCGCGCTTGTCTGCTGGTACCGAACGTCTGTCTCAACTGAACGCGAAGCCACCGGCCAGCTCTCACGACGCTATCTTTGGGCAGGCATCCTAGCGGTCATCCTGTGGACCACAGCACTCGGCATTGCGGTCGCGAGGGCGCAGATCTACTGGATGGATGAGGGGTACTTCCTCAATCAGCTTCGCAGCGGTCTCCTCTTTCATCAGCACATCTACACCCAGTTTGAATTCGCCTACGGCCCCCTGCTCTACCTCTGGCCTGCGATCTGCATCGGCGTGCTGACCCCGCTCGGGTTCAACTTCGATGCCGCATACCTGGTCTCTCTCGTTGCCATGCAGGCCGGCGGAATTGCGCTCCTCTTCTACACCGTACAGGCCCTGCCACTGCGCCGCTCGCTCAAGGCTGTTGCCTTCATCCTGATCGCCTTCCGAACACTGAACACTCTGCTGGGTCTCAACTACTCAGTCTTCCGATTCATCCTGCCCTTCGCCGCGCTCACGCTGCTGACGCGCCAGCGCAATCCTTGTAACGCCGCGCTGGTCGCGGGCTTCGGCGAGGTTGTGTGCTTCGCTACCTCACCCGAGATTGGCCTCGCCTTCGGCTTTGCGGCAGTGACCTACGCGCTGTACCGTGCATGGCGCGACGCACGAAAATGGATCCTTGTCGCTGCCACTCCGCTCGCCGCCGCCGCTGTGTCGGAGGCCATCATCGGCCCGGCCTACTTCTATACGCTCGGGCACATGGCAAAGGGTGGCTTCAACCTCCTGCTGCTGCCCGCCCCGCACCTTCTAGCACTGCTGATCGCGCTCGTTGTGCTTGCCCCGCTCGCTGTCGCCCGCTCGCTCCGCGCCTCGCCACACGCAGCCCTGACCCTGGCCTTCTACGCGGCGTCACTTGCCATGATCCCTGCAGCTCTGGGC
>JANXWZ010000050.1 GCA_025350865.1 Rhodanobacteraceae bacterium | reverse complement strand
GACCGGCCACGTCCGCTCATCAAGAGCTACCGTGGCAACACCTTCGAAGGCCATCTCGGCACTGAACTCTACAACGATCTCAAGAAGGCGAGCGCCCGAGCCGGCTGCACTCTTTACGTCACACTGCTCTCTGCTTTCCAGATCCTCATGCACCGCCTCACCGGGCAGGACGAGGTCGTCGTCGGCATCTCAACCGCCGGCCAATCGCTCATCGAAGACGCCAGCCTCGTAGGCCACTGCGTCCACTTCCTGCCGATGCTCAGCGAGCTGACCGACGGCATCACCGCCCGCGAACATCTCCGCACAACCAAGGCCGCGCTGCTCGACGCCTACGACCACCAGGAGTTCACCTACGGTAGTCTCCTCCGCAAGCTGCGTCTGGACCGCGAACCCGGACGTCTTCCACTCATCGAGGTCCAGTTCAACCTTGAGCGCGTCGGCGCCAATGTCGTCTTCGACGGCCTCACTGTCGAGATGCGCGCCAACCCCAAGCAGTTCGTCAATACCGACCTCTTCCTCAACGTCATCGAGACCGCCGACAACCTCGAATTCATGTGCGACTACAACAGCGATCTCTTCGATGAGCAAACGCTCGCGCGCTGGATGTCGTCCTGGGCCGAACTTCTGACAAGCGAAACCGCATCCGTCGAAACGCGAGTCGATGAGCTTGCATTGCTCACCCCAACCGACCGCACCCAGCTCCTCTCGTCCTTCAACCAGACCGACCTCGATTTTGGCCCTTTCGAGTCCCCCTTTGCCGCTCTGCTGCAACGCGCCAAGTCCGATCCCACGGCCATCGCGCTCGAATGCAATGGCATGTCGTGGACGAACGCCGACCTCGTCTCCTACGCCACGTCTCTCGCGCAGCATCTACAGCAGCAGGGGCTCCGCCCCGGCGATCTCGCCGCCATCTGCGTCGATCGCTCCAACGAGATGCTAGGCGCAGTCCTCGCCGTCATGATGGTCGGCGCTGCCTACGTCCCGCTCGATCCGCGCCATCCCAAAGAGCGCCTCCAGATGGTGCTCGATGACTCTGAAGCCGTGCTGCTCCTCACCAACCGCGACCCCAACCTCACCACCTCCGCAAAAATCGTTGACCTGACCCAACCGCGTGCCCCATTCATCGCGCCTTTTGCGATGAGTGGGACCAACCCCACCGACCTCGCCTACGTCATCTACACCAGCGGCTCCACCGGCAGGCCCAAGGGCGTAGCCATCCAGCACGGCGCGCTCAGGAACTTCTTGCATTCCATGCAGCGCGAACCGAGCCTCGACGCCTCCGACACCCTCGTCGCCATCACCACTCTCGCCTTTGACATCGCAGGCTTAGAACTTCTGTTGCCCCTCCTCACCGGCGCAAAGCTCGTTATCGCCACAGACGCCGAGGTCACCGACGGACGCCGACTCCTGGCCCTCATCGAGCGCACCAAAGCCACCGTGCTGCAAGCCACTCCGGGCGCTTGGCGCATCCTCATCGACGCCGGTTGGTCGAACTCGCACCCGCTCAAAGCTCTCTGCGGAGGCGAAGCTCTTCCCCGCGAACTAGCAGACAAGCTCCTCGACCGAGCCTCCGAAGTCTGGAATGTCTACGGCCCCACCGAGACCACTATCTGGTCCTCCGCCACCCGCGTCACTCGCGAAAAGTCCGCACCGCGCATCGGGCCACCGATCGCCAACACGCAGTTCTTCATCCTCGATTCACGCCGCAACCCCACACCCATCGGTGTCACCGGAGAACTCTACATCGGCGGCGCGGGCCTTGCGCAAGGCTACTGGAACCGTCCCGAACTCACCGCAGAAAAATTCATCTCCAACCCCTTCGGGCCAGACAGAATTTACGCCACTGGAGACCTCGCACGTTTCCACGACGACGGCTCCATCGAACTCCTCGGGCGATCCGATTTCCAGGTCAAAGTTCGCGGCTATCGCATTGAACTCGCGGAGATCGAGTCCGCAATGATGCAGCACTCGCAGATCAAGGAAGCCGTCGTCGCGCAGCACAAATGCGACACCGGCGTCACTCGGCTCGTCGCCTACCTCGCAACCCGCACCACCGCCCCCAGTCTCGTCCACGAGCTGCCCACATTCCTAGGTGCAACGCTCCCCGACTACATGATCCCCGCAGCCTTCGTCGTCCTCGACAAACTGCCCCGCACCGCCAACGGCAAGCTCGATCGCAAGTCGCTCCCACAGGAGTTCGCACTCAATACGTTCACCCGCCCCTTCGCACCAGCCATCACGCCGTTGCAAAAGCAGCTCGCAGCCATATGGGCCGACATCCTCGAACTCCCCGAGGTCAGCATTGCCGATAGCGTTTTCGAACTAGGTGCCGACTCGCTCCTCATCTTCCGCATTGCCGCCCGCGCCCAGCGCGAAGGTTATGCCATCAACGCCACGCTCATCTTCCAGGAGCGCACCCTCGCCGGCATTTGCAATATTCTGGAGATTGATACCGCCAAGACCAACGTCAAGGCAGCGGCTCGTATTACGGCCGCCTCCCGCGACAAATATCGCTTAGCCCAGCAAAGAGGCTCCGCATAGACATGTCTCTCCTCACCGGTAACGTGCTCCCGGCCGCAGCCATCGAATCCCTCGTGATTGGGGAATGTGAAGCTGTGACCATGCATGCTACCGAAGAGACCTACGCCATGCCGGCGACGCCCGGCCAGTTGCGCTTCTGGTCGCTCGATCAACTCATCCCCGGCAATCCCGCGCTCAACATGCCGCTGATGTGGCAATGTACCGGCAGCCTCGATATCCGAGCCCTCGCCCAGGCCTTCACCCTCTGCGTCGCTCGCCACGAAGCGCTGCGCACCACCTTCGCTCTCGTACACGGCAAGCTCTCGCAGATCATCCATCCGCCCACTCCTGTCTCATTGCCGGTAGTCGATCTTCAGCCCCTGCAAGGAGAGCCAAAGCAGCGCGAAGCCACACGCCTTACGCGCGATCACGCCGCTTACCGCTTCGACCTCAAGAATGGCCCGCTCCTGACGCTCAAGCTCTTGCGCTTCGATTCTCGTAACCACATGCTGCTCGTCTCGATGCACCATATCATCTGCGATGGCATCTCCAACGGCATCCTGATGCGCGACATGCGCGTCTTCTACGAGTCGATCCTATCCGGCACCGAACCCGTTCTGCCTGCTCTCCCTATCCAGTTTCCCGACTACGCCGTCTGGCAGGAAGAGTGGCTCGCCGGCCCCAAACCGCTTGAGTCTGTCGAGTTCTGGCATCAGTCGCTCGGTCATGATTTTTCGCGCCTCACCGTCAAGCGCGATGACGATGCAATCGATGAGTTGGCGGATCGCACCGACCTCACCGGCGATATCCAGACGCTGCAGATCCCGCAGGACCTCCAGACCCGGGCCCATGCCTTCTGCAAGCGCGAAAACGTAACGCTGAACATCCTGCTCTTCAGCATCTTCGCCGCGCTGATGAACCGCATCACTGGCCAGCAGGATCTGGTCATCGGGTCGCCCTGCGCCAACCGCACCGAGGACACCGAAGAGCTCATCGGCCTCTTCATGAACATCCAGGTGATGCGGCTTCGCCTTCAGGAGCGGGAGACCTTCCGCTCGCTCATGAAGAAGGTCGAAAAGTGGACACTCGGTGCATGCGAAAACCAGACCCTTCCCTTCGAGAACCTGGTCCACGACCCATACTTCTCCAACGGCACCAACTCCTTCGAAATACCGATCTTTTTCCTCTACCAGAAGTCGTTCATGGTCACCCACCAGGTTGGCGACCTGGAGATCGTACCGCTGCGTTCAGAGAGTCCCGGCGCTGTATTCGAGATGATGTTTGCCATCGTTGATCGCCTGGAAGATGGCCCCCGCCTCCAGCTCGAATACAACCCGCGGCACTTCAAAGCTTCTACCATCCGACGCTACCTCAGCATGTTCAACAGCCTGCTCGAGGCCGCGCTCGCAGCACCCGACACGCTCGTCAATGAACTGAAACTCCTCGGCCCCTCCGAACGCTCCGAACTCCTCCACACCTTCAACCAAACCGACATCGACTTCGGCCCCTTCGAGTCCCCTTTCGCCGCCCTCCTCAACCGAGCCACGTTGAACCCTGCGGCAATCGCCCTCGAATGCAACGGCGAGTCCTGGACCAACGCCGACCTCGTAGCCTACGCCTCATCCCTCGCGCAGCATCTTCACCAACAAGGGCTGAATCACGGCGATCTTGTAGCCATTTGCGTCGACCGTTCTCCCGAAATGCTTGGTGCCGTTCTCGCCGTCATGATGGCCGGAGCTGCCTACGTCCCGCTCGACCCTCGCCACCCCAAAGAGCGCCTTCAGATGGTGCTCGACGACTCCCAGGCCGCACTGCTCCTCACCAATCGCAACCTCAATCTCACCACCTCGGCAAAAATCGTTGACCTCACACAGAAGTGTGCCGCATTCATCGCGCCTTTGGCGATGAGTGGGATAGAGCCACCGGACCTCGCTTACGTCATTTACACCAGCGGCTCCACCGGCAAACCCAAGGGCGTCGCCATCGAACACGGTGCGCTGCGAAACCTCTTGCAGTCCATGCATCGTGAACCCGGCATCGACTCCTCAGACACCCTCGTCGCCATCACCACCCTGTCGTTCGACATCGCCGGCCTGGAACTCCTCCTTCCCCTCCTCACCGGCGCCAAGCTGGTCATCGCCACCGATGCCGAAGTCCTCGACGGACGCCAACTGCTCGCACTCATCACCCGCACCAAGGCCACCGTGCTGCAAGCCACCCCCGGAGCATGGCGCATCCTGATCGACGCTGGCTGGACCAACTCGCACCCGCTCAAAGCCCTTTGTGGCGGCGAAACTCTCCCTCGTGAACTGGCCGACAAGCTTCTCGACCGCGCCTCCGAAGTCTGGAACGTCTATGGCCCAACCGAGACCACCATCTGGTCCTCCGCCACCCGCGTCACGCGCAGCAAATCTGCCCCGCGCATCGGCCCACCCATCGCCAACACCCAGTTCTATCTTCTGGACCAACGCCGTCAGCCGACGCCCATCGGCATCACCGGCGAACTCTACATCGGCGGCGTGGGCCTCGCCAGTGGCTACTGGAACCAGCCCGAACTCACCGCCGAAAAGTTCGTGCCCAACCCCTTCGGCCCCGGCAGTATCTACGCCACAGGAGACTTGGCGCGCTGGCACGACGACGGCTCGATCGAACTCCTCGGAAGAAGCGACTTCCAACTCAAAATTCGCGGCTACCGTATCGAAGCAGCTGAAATCGAAGCTGCGATCATGGAGAATCCGCGCGCGAAAGACGCGGTAGTGATGCAGCACAATTCGGACACGGGCGTTACCAGTCTTGCCGCATACATCGCGGTAGGAGAAATGCCGGAGGGATCCTGCGAACTGCTCGCAGAGGGATTTAAAGCACGACTCCTGCGCACGCTTCCGGAATATCTGGTACCCAACACCTTCATCACACTCACGCACCTGCCGCGCAATACCAATGGCAAAATCGATCGCAAAGCCCTCTCCAGTCGAGCCGGCGATTCCCTGCCCGGATGGCTTTATTCGAGTGCGGCAAGAGGAGCCGAGTACTTCCCTCCACAGGACATCATCGAGAGCCAGCTTGCCGACATCTGGCAGACGACTCTCGGCATTCCGCAGATCAGCGTTCGCGAGAGCTTTTTTACGCTCGGCGTCGGCTCGCTGGCCGCGCTGCGTCTGATCACCAAGATGAATCGCGTTTATGCGATGGAGCTCGGCCTGGCCAGCCTCATCTCCGCATCCACCATCGAGGCGCTCGCAGCGCTCATCCGCACTCGCTTCGCGCCCAATACCGAATCGTCGCTTGTCCAGCTGCAGCCGCACGGCACGCGCCCGCCGCTCTATATCGTGCATGGCGTCGGCGGTAACGTGGTCAACTTCTACGGCCTCTCCATGCGCGTCGGCGCTAACCAGCCCGTCTACGGAATCCAGTCCCAGGCACTGGTTGCCAATCAGCCTGCTCTGCTTCACCTCAAGGACATGGCAGCCCATTACATCGCCGACATCCGCAAGCAGCAGCCGCACGGACCCTACCACCTTCTTGGCTACTCCTTCGGCGGCACCGTTGTGCTGGAGATGGCGCATCAGCTCCGTGCCGCCGGTGAAGAGGTCGCAATGCTCGGTATGATCGATGCAAAGTCAAGAGACTACGAGCAGCAACTCGTGCGCACGACCACCGTCCAAACCAAACTCAATCGCCGCGGCAGCAGGTTCCGCGACAACACCGGTAGCCTCGACTGGCGCGCTCAGGCCAAGTACATCTATGAGAAAGTCAGCACACGCGCCATTCGCTTCGCCTGCATGGCCGCCGCCGCCATGCGCATCAAGCAGGTGCCGACGTTCATGCGCAGCGCATACGACATCAACTATGTCGCGGTCCAGAACTATAAGCTCCGCCCCTATGACGGAAAACTGATCCTTTTCCGAGCCAGCTATCAGGGCGAAGAAGAGGGAGAGTACGACCTCGGCTGGAGCTCCATCTTCAGCCAGGGCGTCGAGGTCCACGACCTTCCAGGCGACCACGAGCGCATCTTCCTCGAACCAAACATCGACAGCCTCGCATCCAGCCTGCGTGAGGCACTATTCAAGTCGTGACCCCTTCTGCCACGCCCGCCGAGCAACATCGCCAGCTCTACATGGTGCTGTCGCCACGATCCCTCAACTACGCGCACTCCGCGCTGGAGAGCTTGTTCCGCAACTCCGCAGCCGCCATCAATCTTCATCTTGTAACCGATACGGATACAGATAGCGTCACGCTTGCAGAAGCGATTGAAGACATCGCTCCCGATCCTCGTCATCGCTGGAGCGTCACCGCCCAGGCCGATCTCGACGACGCCGAAGCCACCCTTTTTGCAGGATTTCCCAACCTGCGCGCCTTCCGCCACGGCCATCCCTGTTGGCGCAAGGTCACCGATCCCCTACTGCTGAGCGCACCCGGAGAAGAGATGGTCCTGCTTGATCCCGACCTCTACTTCCCCAATCGCTTCCTCTTCGAGCCCACACCCGCACGCGGCCTCAGCCTGATGTGGCAACGTCCCAACTGCCTGCTGCCGCCTGAGATTGTCCGCGCCGCAATGTCTTCCGGCATCCGGCTCGCGCGCCATGTCGACATCGGCGTCTCCCACTGGCGTAGCGGCTCCGATCTCGAATGGCTCGACTGGATGCTGGGCAAACTTGGCGGCTCAAAACTGCCTCGCGTCATGCACGTCGAAGCCATCGTCTGGTCGGCGATCGCCCTGCGTGAGGGCGGCGGATATCTCGACCCGAACCTATGGGTCTGCTGGCACCGCACCCAGGCAAAACGCATCCGGCGCAAGTTCGGCGCCAGCGGCAACAGCATCCTCGCGTCGGAGCCCTGGTCCACCATGAAGTGTTTTCATGGCGGCGGCGAGGCCAAGTGGTGGATCCCCGAGTTCATGGCGAACCACCCAACTACTGGCGGCAACGATGTCCTCGATCTCCGGCCCCTGCGACCCTTCATCGAGCTGACGCCATCCCACTACGAGAGCGAACAGCGAGCCAAACGACTGCTCCACCAGCTCGGCTACTATCGCGTCTTCGGAGCGAAGTCCGCATGAGCGACTCAGCGATCCGCGTGCTGATCGCGGCTGAAAACGCCTCCACTCGTTTCGGCGGAGAAGCGATCATTCCGCACCACTACTTTCGCTTGCTCCGCGCCCGAGGCGTCGACGCCCACCTCATCGTCCACGCCCGCACTCGCGATGAACTCGCACAAACGTTCAACGCAGACCACGATCACCTGCACTTCGTCGAAGATCAGCTGCTGCAAAAGCTCTTCTTCCGCGTCGGCAAGCTGCTCCCGCACCGCGTCTCGGAAGCCACCTTCGGCCTGGCAAATCAACTCCTCACGCAGCGGGCCCAGCGGACAATCATTCGCCGCCTCTCGACTCCAACCACGGTGGTGCACCAGCCGATCCCCGTCTCCCCGCGCTTCCCTTCGCTGCTCTACGATCTCGGCGCGCCCGTCGTCATTGGACCGCTCAACGGCGGCATGGAGTACCCCCCGGCCTTCCGCGACGCCGAATCAGGTCTCAGCCAGTTTCTCATCGCCGTCGGCCGCTCGTTCACCGACACCGTCACCGCAGTCTTCCCCGGCAAGCGCAAAGCAGCCGTAGTTCTCGTAGCCAACGAACGCACCCGCGAGGCGCTGCCGTCCCATCTCACGGGTCGCGTCCTCGACCTCCCCGAGAACGCCGTCGACACAACCCAATGGCAGTCCTCAGTCGCCCCAGTCCAGAACCGCACACGCTTCGTCTTCATTGGCCGCCTCGTCGATTGGAAGGCCCTCGACATCGTCATCGAGGCACTACGCGACGTTCCCTCCGCAACGCTCGACATTATCGGCGATGGCCCTATGCTCCCAGCCTGGCAAGCCCTCGTACAAACCCTCGGTCTCGCCCCGCGCATCCGCTTCCTCGGCTGGCGCTCGCAGTCTCAGTGTGCGGAAAGCCTCGCTGAATCGTGTGCGCTCGTCCTGCCCAGCATCTACGAATGCGGCGGCGCGGTGGTCCTGGAAGCCATGGCCATGCGCCGCCCCGTCATCGCCACCGCATGGGGCGGCCCCACCGATTACCTCGACGAAACCTGCGGAATTCTCGTCGAACCCACCAGCCGCGCCGCATTGGTTTTCGGCTTTGCCACTGCCATGCAACAACTCATCGAAGCCCCTGCTCTGTGCGCCCAACTTGGCGAAGCAGGACGCAAGAAGCTGGAACGAGACTTCGACTGGAATCGCAAGATCGACCACATCCTCAAAATCTACGAGTCCTGCTTCCACTAGGACAAAATTTCGGGTGCCCCACCTCAATCGCGGTCCCATCGCGATTGAGGTGGGGACAACGCATCTTACGCCCCCTGCTGCCGCCGCGCCGACCCCAGAAAATGCCGTTCCACCCCATACCAGCTCGCCACCGCAACAACCAGTGTCAACGGAGTCGCACACACAAACAGCAGCCACGGAGCAACCGGAACCCCAGCCCAACGCACCAGCATCTGCTCGATCGGAAACGCATACAGATACGTCCCGTACGAAAAATCTCCAAAGCGCCCGAAGTGATGCAACCGCACTGACGGCGCGAACGCAAACCAGAAGATCAGGTACGTCCCTGCAAACGGAAAGAAGAACGTCCACCCGCTATAAAACGTCGACCCCAACAGCAACCCGGCGAACGAGAGAACGGCCAGCAGAGAACTCAGCGGGATCTTTTCCCGATACAAATAAAACACCACGCCAGCCAGATACAGCGGCAACATCCGAGCCCATATCTGCGGTGGTCCAAACACCAGCCCCAACTGTTTGCCGCCGAGAATCCAGCCCTCCACCCGGAACAGGATACTCACTACCCAAAGGGTCATGAACAGCCCCAACACCAGTGCCCGGCGCCGCAATATCCCGGCCGCCATCAGTACAGCGACACCGATGTAGCACCAGAACTCATACGGTATCGACCACGTCGAACCATTGATCACATTCGGATACGGATTGCCCGCGAATACCCCAACATAGCTGAACTCGACCAGCCGAACCGTCGCCCACACGAAGTCCGCTGTGCGCTCAATCCATCCGGAGTAATCAAATCTGCCGCCACTTATTGGCACAATCAAAGCAGCCGTAATTATTGCGGCGACTACAAACGCGGGATAGATGCGCGCAAAACGTTTCCTTAAAAATTTGAAAATACCGCTGGATCGTTCGGCGCTCGCAGCGATCAGAAATCCGCTCATCACGAAGAACGCATCAACGGCAATCGCCCCGCCGCTTACCTGTCCGCCAGTCCACCGCACAAACGGTTCGTTCGCTTCCGAGCCCAATCCAAGCGCATATCCGTGCGAGTAAATCACCAGCACAGCCAGCGACAGCCGCATGAAGTCGAAGTTATTCTCGCGTCGATCCCAATCGCTCATGCGTTCCTAGGCCGGGGTTCGCAGTGCTTGCCGCGTCAGTCCACAGTTGTCCACAATAAGAGTACACACTGTTGCCAGCAAGTTGAATGCGTCGGAAGAGGTAGTTAAATTGCGCCCTTTGTCGCACTCGACAAAAGGCTTAGCTCCGTATACTTGTGCTGTGAATACTATGGCGACGACTCCCATAGAGCGGCCTGGCACTGCAGCGCGGCACTCCGGCCAGCGCGCAGTGGCCGGTCCTACGGTTCGCATCGCCTATCTCCTTAGCCAGTATCCCGCCGTCTCCCACACCTTTTTCTTGCACGAGATTCTCGGTCTTCGCTCGCGCGGCATCCAGATCGAGACCGCCTCCATCAACCCGCCCGACCGTGCCCTCGATACCCTGCCCCCGGCCGAAGCTCAGGAAGCCCGAGCCACCATGGTCGTCAAAGATGGCAACCTGCCCGGCAGCCTGATCAAACTGATCGCCACCGTGGTCCGAAACCCCGCCGCACTGTTTCGCGGACTCAGCGCGGTCCTCAGCATTACAGACCTCACCCTTCGCCAACGCTGCTACTGGCTCTTCTATCTTGCCGAGGCCCTGCTCATTGGCCGCTGGCTCAAGCAGCGCAAAATCAGGCACCTGCACGTCCACTTCGCGGGGCCCGTAGCCTCGGTCGGAATGCTCACTGCCAAAGCGTGGCAGATCCCCTGGTCGCTCACCGTCCACGGTCCCGAAGAGCTTCTCAATGCCGACTCCTACCACCTTCGCGAGAAGATCGAGTCCGCAAACTTCGTCTTTTGCATCAGCGATTTCTGCCGAAGCCAGCTCTGCCAGTGGACCGATCCCGCCAGTTGGGGCAAGTTTCAGGTCATTCGTCTCGGCGTCGATCCCGTGATGCTCAACCCGCAATCCCGCATGACCACCAGCGGCATCACGAACCCAGGCCCCCGCACCCTGGAGCTGCTCTCCATCGGCCGACTTGTCCCTGCCAAAGGCCATCGCATTCTGCTCGAAGCATTGCGTATCCTGCGCGACCGCGCCGTTCCCATCCGCCTGACGCTGATCGGGGGTGGCCCGGACCTCAACGCCCTTCAGCAGTATGTGCAGGCTGAATCCCTGACTGATCTCGTGACGTTCACCTCCGCGCTCTCGCACTCCGAAACCACCGCCCAACTCCGCCGTGCGGACATCTTCGCCCTAGCCAGCTTTGCCGAGGGCATCCCCGTGGCGCTGATGGAGGCCATGTCGCTCGGTATCCCCTGCGTGTCTACCTCCATCGCCGGCATCCCGGAGCTCATTCGCACCGGTGTCGACGGCATCCTGGTCCCGCCCGCAAACGCCGTCGCCCTCGCTGACGCGCTCGAATCTCTCGCCGCCGATTCCGCCTACCGCAAGAGTCTTGGCCACTCCGCACGCCAGCGCATCGTCACCCATTACAACCTCCCACTCAATCAGGAACTCCTCGCACAAAGCTTTGAAACCCACATCGCGAAGGAGGTCGCCCGTTGAGCGCCGTCCAGGCAACCGACCCTTCGCAGACGTCGGCCCTTCAGGTCCAGCCCTTCGACGTGTCGGTCATCATCGTCTCCTTCAACACCCGCGAAGTGCTGCGCCAATGCCTGCAATCCGTGCTCGACGACGCGGCTGGTTTGGAAGCGGAAATCATCGTCGTCGACAACTCCCCAACTGACGGCTCGCCGGAGATGATCGAGGCTGACTTCCCCCAAGTCATCCTCATCCGCAGCGAAGTCAATCTCGGCTTCGGCGAGGGCAACAACGTAGCCCTGCGCCAGGCGCGCGGACGCTACTTTGTCCTGCTAAACTCCGATGCCTTCTTCGTCAAGGGTTCGCTCTCCCTCGCTCTCAAACACATGGACGAGAATCCCACCGTCGGCCTCGGTGGCTGCCGCCTGATCGGTCGCGATGGCTCTTCGCAACCGTCGTCGCGCTGCTTCCACTCGGTTCTGGGCGACGCAATCGCCTTCTCCGGACTCGCCGCAAAATACCCCCGCTCCCGGCTCTTCGGCCGCTTCGACCGCACCTGGGCCGATGAAAGCCATCCCGCCCCGGTCGACTGGGTTCCCGGAGCCTTCACCATCCTCCGCCCCTCGGCCCTCCAAAAAGTCGGCTACTTCGACCCTGCATTCTTCCTCTACTACGAGGAGGTCGACCTCTGCCGACGCATGAAGCTCGCCGGCATTCCGGTCTGGTACTGGCCGGACATTGTTGTCGTCCACATTGGCGGGGAATCCTCCCGCCAGCTCAAGTCGCTGGAGTTTTCGCCACGCGCCGCACAGGTCGTACTATGGCGTATGCGCAGCACCCTCATCTACTACCGCAAGCATCACGGCGGACGAGTCCGGTTCGCCAAGTGGATGGAGCAAGCCCTCTATTTCGCCACAGTCCTTCGCAACATGTTCAGCCGCGATCCCCAGCGACGTGACCGCGAGCGCCATCATCGCATCATGATCGGCCTGATGGATCAGGCATGGAACGAAACCAACGGCGGACGAATCTCGCCACCGAGGCCGTGGTGAACCTCGTCCCAAAACCCGCCCCGTCGACCGACGCTGCACCGACCCTTGCCATAGAGGATTCGCTGCCACAGCAGCCATCTAGACCCGGCCTCAAGTCCGCCATCGTTGCGCCCCTGCGTCTACTCTTCCGCCTCACCGCGCGACTGTCGGAGAGTCTCCGACGCATCTATTCTCACGCGTCGCTAGCGGCACACCTTAAAACGCCGCTACCATCCTCGGTCGTCGTGCTCGGCCGAGCCACGGTCTACGGCACCGGTCAGGTTCACTTCGGCAACGACATCCTCCTCTACCCCGACCTGCACCTCGAAACCCAGGCCAACGGCTTCATCACCATCGGCGACGGCGTCGTCATCTCGCGCGGCGTCAATCTCGTCGCGATGGCCGGAATTTTCATCGGCGCGGGCTCCATGATCGGCGAGAACACCAGCATCCGCGACGCCAATCACATCCGCGAGGTCGGCAAGCCCATCCGCGACGCCGGCCACGAAGCCCGCGTCGTCACCATCGGCCGCGAGGTCTGGGTCGGCCGCGGAGCCGCCATCCTCGCCGGCGTCACCATCGGCGACAAAGCTACCGTCGGAGCCAATGCCGTCGTCACCCGCGACGTCCCCGCCGGTGCAGTCGTCGGCGGAGTCCCCGCACGGCCCCTGCGATGATCGTGCCCGGCAGCATGTATCTGGTTCTCCCCGTTCCGTTCCGTGTCGCCGAAGGCCGCATCTTCGTCGAGTGCCAGGCCGCCAACGGCCTCGACCGCTGGGCCGACAACTTCGACAGCATCCTCGTCGCCGCGCCCGTCATTTCCGAATCTCAGGTCCGTAACCTCACCGGATTCTGCTGGCGCGACGTCGAGACTCTCCAGCACCGCGCCCGAATCACCTGCCAACCACTTCCGTGGGCCTACACCCCCGGCCCGTTCTTCCAGCAGCTCTCCGCAACCCGCCGCCTCATCGCCCAATCCATCACCCAATCCCAGCATCTTCAGTTCGCCATCGGCGGCCTCCTGGGAGATTGGGCCGCCATCGCCGCGTTAGAAGCCATCCAGCAAAAGCGCCGCTACGCCATCCACACCGACCGCGTCGAGCACGAACTCATCCGCAAGACGGCGTCCAGTGCTCCACCCCTCCGCCGCCTCAAGATCGCCCTCGAAGCCCCACTCATGGAGCGCTACCACCAACACATCATCCGCCACTGCTCGTTAGGCCTGTGGCACGGCGATGATTGCTTCCGCGCCTACGCTCCCTGGTGTCGCGAGAACCATCTAGTCCACGACATCCACACCAAACCCGACGACCTCATCGACGAAGCCACGCTAGTCGCAAAGGTTGAATCGATCCGCTCTGCACCACGGCTCGAACTCTGCTACGTCGGACGTCTCGACCCGATGAAAGCCCCCCTCGAATGGCTCCGTGCCCTCGCTACCGCTCGCGATCTAGGCGCTTCAATCAAAGCCACCTGGTACGGCGCAGGCTCGCTGCTCGAAGCCGCCAAAGCCGAAACCCGCCGCCTCAATCTCGACGCCATCGTCACCTTCCCCGGCTTCGTCGCCAACCGCGCCGAGCTACTGCACCGCATCCGTTCCGCCCACGCGATAGTCTTCACCCACATCACCCCCGAGTCGCCCCGGAACCTCCTCGAATCGCTAGTATCCGGCACGCCAATCCTGGGCTACAACAATGCCTACGCCGTCGATCTTCTCAGCCGGCACGGTGGCGGCGCACTGGTCCCCCTCCACGATACCGCTGCCCTCGGTCGCCTCATAGCAACCTTGGCCACCGACCGCGAACGCCTTGCCGTAATGATCCAACAAGCCGCCCAAAACGGCCGCCGCTTCACCGACACCGCAGTCTTCGCCAAGCGCAGCACCCTAATCAAACAATTCGCATAGCTCTAGCTGTAAGCTCACAGCTCAAAAACTGTGAGCTCATCGATCATTGTCGTTGCCTGTTCAACGACCAACCTAACCCCGCTTATACTCCACCAATCCAGCACGCTTCCCTCGCCGACGGTTCAGAAAGAACTGCATCTGCCCTACAAAGATCGGAATCTGCTGCAACTGAGAATGAATCCCGTATAGCAGCAACGTCGTTCGATCCCGCGACTTCCACCGGGCCTTCCACGCAGTCCGCACCACCAGTAACAGAAACATCGCATCCAGAGCCCATACAGGCCACCACATTCCCAGCATCAGGCAAACGATCCCGGCCACGGGAATCGCTGCAAGCAACACCAGCGCAAGCGTTCGATTCCGCCGCGCATCCTTCAACCAGAATTGATTCTCCGTTCCCCTGAACCGCTCTGAAACCTCCGCAAACGCGTACCCCGCCCGCGCAGCCCGTTTCCAGTACTGGCCGAACCTGGCAATCGCCAGATCGTGTCCAGTCATCGCACGATCCACATGCACGATCCGGAACCCGAGCCCAATAATCCTGCGGCAGAGGTCCGGCTCTTCCCCCGCGATCAATGTCTCGTCGAACCCGCCCGTCGCCTCCAGCACACCCCGCCGAAACAGCGCGTCGCCACCGCAGAAGGCCGTATCCCCCGGCGCGTAGACCCAATCCAGGTCCATCACCCGGTTGTAGACCGACTGCTCCGGATGCAGTTCGCGCCGATGCCCCCACACCACCGCCACGCTAGAATCCGCAAACTCCCCCAGCGAATCCGTCACAAACCGTGGATGCAGCACCGTATCGCCATCCAGAAACAGCACGATCTCTCCCCGCGCCGCCTTCCACCCGGCATTCCGCCCCATCGCTGCCGTAGGCCGGTCCGACTGCAGCGCAATCGTCGCAGCGCCCAGCCGTCGCGCAATTGCGACACTCAGATCGGTTGACCCGGAGTCGACATAGAGCGTCTCGGTCTCAAACCCTTCCCGAACCATCGCCGCGATCGAAGCCAGGCACCTCTCCAACTGCGCCCCCTCATTGCGTCCGATCACCACCCCCGAAACCAGCCCCGCCCCGCTCATACCCGCCGAGCCTTCACCACAGCCGGCACTCCCACAGCGATCGACCCCGACGGCACATCGCACAGCACCACCGCGTTCGCCCCAATCGCCACATCGTCGCCGATCTGGATATCGCCCAGCAACTTCGCCCCTGCCCCAATGTCCACGCGATTTCCAATACGCGGCGCCCCCCGGCGATTGCGGTTCCGCAAGCCCACCGTTACGCCTTGTCGCACCACGCAGTCATCTCCGAAGACCGCGTCGCCGCTGATCACAATCGCTCCCGTATGTTCGATCGTGAAGCGCCGTCCAATAACCGTCTCACACGGAATCTCGATGCCCAGTACCGAATCCGCGCCAAACTTCAAAACCTTGTATGCGAAAGAAAATGGCACGCGCACCACACGCGGCTTGATCCCATACCGCCAGCGTCCGAAGCGGTAGATAACCAACGCCCAAAAGCCGTGCCGGGTCCAGGTGCAGTCGTGTGCCAGCCAGTCCTCGCGAACGTTCTCAAACATGCAAGCTCCGGTCAGCGCCTGCTGTCATGCGTGTGCTCCGGATCTTCCTGGCCGTGTCTGTCATCACTGTTCGAGACCTGCCGAGCCTGCTGGAATCGGCTCAAAAGACCCCACTGACGCGACAACATCGGCTCCGGCAGCAACTCCGCTTCCTCAACCGGCAGAGGCTCCTCTTCCGGAATCCACCGCCGTGGCGGATTCGAATTGAAACCATCCTGCACCGCTCCTTTGCTGTACTGGCGGCCCACACCATTGCCATTCACCGGTACAGGCGATGGCCGATCTCGCCAGATTCCCGACGGGCGCAGTGTCGGAATCGGATCCCAACGGCTGTTATTCAGGTTGCGCGAAGCCTCCTGGTACACCGGCTCGATATCGTCCGCCTCAAACGGATTCGTCCGCACCGGCTCAGCCACAACATCCACCACCAGAGCCGCTTCAACCACCGGCGCTGCAAACTCGGGAAGTCCCTGGTCAAGCGAAGCAGACTCCAGCGGGACATGGAACTCCGGTTCAAAGTGCGCATCGAAGGGGCCAGACTGCGCCACCGGGGCTTCGAACAACGTCTCTGGAGCCTCCACCTGCGGCAGTGGAGTAACAACCTGCGCCACAGCAACAGACACAGGCTCATGCTGCGCCCACATCCCCGCCAGTTCGTGGAACGAGAGCGGCCTCCGAGGCGGCACACGTACCATCGGAACCGCCTCCACCTCCGGGGCATCGGGCATAACCTCAGGCTCCGCAGCGACCAAGGGTTCTTCCATAGCTGCCGATTCGTGGGAAGGCATCACTTCAGGACTTGCAACTTCAGGAGCAGCAACTTCTGTTGCCACCTCCACCGACTCCGGAGCGGGTTCGGCCTCAACCACCGCGGCGACCGGCTCCTTATCCGCTGGAAATTCCTCGTCAGGCTCTGCCTCCACTGGTTCAGGCGGCACAATCTGCAAACGCGGAACGGGTCGATTCCCGCCAGTTCCTAATCCAAAATGAGACCCGGAGCCAGCCGACCGCTGCCGCGAAATATGATCCAGCCTTGCAACCAGTGGGATGTCGTACTCCTCCGCACCAGTGCCGGTCCTAGCCACCGCCTGATTCAAATCTACAGTTCTCGCAGCTGGCAATAACACGGGTGCGGGTACCTGAACATCCGCCACATCGTCGTCATCGTCCGTCGGGACAATGCTGCCCGCGGCGTCCGATTCGCGTCGCAGCAGTTTGTCGAACCAGCTCGACTTGCGGGTCATGCTCGCATCTCCATCGGACACTGGCGCCGAACGCCTCTCCGAGAGGTTTCTTGCAATCTTCTCATGCAATGAGCAACTTCCAGCGTCAATCGAGGCCGCGCTCACGATGTTTTCAACTGCGTCTAGCCCGAAATGGGACCGGGTATCCACTGTATGCGCAAAATTGGGCGAAGACGGTTGTCCCGCTGCCTCGAACGGCCCCTTATCTTCCCCGCTAGCCTTTGTCCGAAGCGGCTCTACCGCCTGCTCCCCCGCCGGTTCTGTAGCAGTCTTCCCGAACACCGGCAGATGCCAACCCCAATTGTGTTCGAACGGCCGCGTCTCCCGAACATGATGCAGAACCTCGTTATAGTGGAAGGGCTCGTATTCCATTTGGACCCGATCTCCCTCTGCCTCCAGCAGCTTGCCCATCAGAGTCGTCGCCGGCACGGCCACCGGAACCTCCGCTGGTGCCACGACCGGAGCCGCAATCTCTTCGACCAGCTCAGGCGGAAGCGCAACAGCGGCTTCAATCGGCGCTGCAACCACCGGCTCGACCGGCACAGCAACCAATGGCGCAATCGGTACCGCAACCTCCGCTATCCGCCCCACAGCTCCCTGTGGCCGCGAGTCCACCTGCCGCCGATCCAGAGCGTCGATCGACTTGCGGAAAGCCAAATCCGTGTGCCGCAGATCGACCTCTTCCAGAACCGCCGCGATCCGCGTCACATTCAGCCGATGCAGCAGGTCGGTCGCTCCACTCAGCTCCTCCCGAGTCGTCACGCTGCACTCAATCACCAGGATCGTTGCATCCGCGCATCGCGCCAAATACTCGGTCTGCGCACAGTGCAGCAAGGCCTCCGCTTCTATCAGCACCAGCCCATGCTCGGTCTTCATCTTCGCTACGTTGGCTGCGACAAAACCGGCGCTTCCAGACTCGCTCGGCCGGGCGAGTTCGACCGAACCACTATCCATCGGCGTCAGCATCTCGGAGGCCGTCGCCACCACGACGTTCACGCCGATCTCTTCAAACTTCCGGGTCAACGCAGACGCCAGTGGCCGGATGTCGGTCGATGCGCTGACCGCAGTCAGCAAAAATGTTCGCGCCCCGCTAGTCCGGTAGGCGCTTTCAATTCCTGCCGCCAGCCGCAGCACATACTCCTCAAACACCCGCTGCGAGACAGCCCCACGCGCCGGCAGCACCGCCAACGGCGGGAACCCAAGCACGTGGGCAACATCCAGACCCAGGTAGATCCGCTTATCCCGCAACCGCGCCAGCACCGCCGCACCGATCCCAAACAGGATCGCCAGCGGCAACGCCAGCATCAGTAGCTGCTTCCGCTTGTTGGCTTCCGGACTATCCGCAGGCGTCGCGGGAATCGAAAGCCGCACCTGCGCAGGCCCACTCACTTCCAGCCGAAGGTTGCGCAGCGCCTCATCCACGGTCGCCAACTGCACCCCAAGCCGCTGAATATCCGCCTGAACCTCAGTCGCCCGTTGCAGCCGGGGAGCGGCACTAGTCGCGCTCGCAATTTGCCGAGCCAACTGCCCATTCAGCCTGGCCTCCACATCTCCGGTCCGCTGCAGGTCCGTATGTAGTTTGTCCTGCAAACGCCGCGCCGCCTTGTCGCGCAGGTCGACCGTCATCTTGTCAAGCGTCCGATCCAGGTCCGCAAGCTCGTCCTGATCCTGCTTATAAACCGGATTGGTCGGCGTCATACCCGCCATCTGCGCGGTCACCGCGGCTTTTCTCTGGCTGATCGAAGCCTTCATGCTGCCCAGACCGGCATCGCCCAGAATCTGTTCATCCGCTGCAGCCATCAGGCCCAGCGTCCCCGCTGGCCCCACTCCGCTCAGCGAAGCCAGTTGTGCTGCTGCGACCTCATGCGCCGCCCGAGCCTCGCTCAACTGCACCCGCAGTGTGGATAGGGCTGCGTCGTAAGGATTGCCGCCCTCCACCGTCGGGTTCGCCACGCCCATACTCGCGCCCAGCGCAATCTGCTCTGCCCGATCCGCCTGCAACTCCCCTTCAATCAGCTGCCGCTCTTCCGCCAGCAGCTGCGCACGCTGGTCCGAGTCGGCCGCCGTCGCCTTCCGGGCCGCCTCGATATAGACCGTCGTGATGGCATTCACCACGGCCGCGGTCTTCACCGGGTCGCTGCCTTTCAATCCGATCGAAATCTGGTGGCTCGTCCCAACCCGCGCGACCTTCAGCACCGTCGTCAGATTCGCCGCAGCCGCTGGCTCCGTAGCTCCGAACTCGGCCCAGTTATCCTGCGGCAACGAGCCAAGCGCAGCCTTCAGCACATCCGGTCGCGTCACCAGCAGCATCTGCTCGCTCAAAAATGTCTCGTACTGCCCCTCATCCACATTTCCCGACGTCCCAGTCGCCAAAAGTTTGGCTCCCGTCGGCACCTCATACAGCTGGCTCGACGCCGCGTACTGCGGCTTCTGCAACAAGGCGTACGCCACCACCAACACCAGCATGACGACTGCAACGCCGATCGCCAAAGCCGGGCGCATCCACACGCTGCGGACGACCTGCACCTTGATCGCCGACGCACCGTCGTCGACGCGGCCTGGCAGCCCGGCAACAGCCGCCTGCGGCACACCCTCGATCGTCGGTTTGTTCGTCGTAAAGCTCATTGCATCCTTTTGCTAACGCTGGATTCCCAGCAACGCACCAGTCGTAAAAATGCTGATCAGCGGCGACAGCTTCTCCAGCACATACGCCGCCGAATTGAATCCACTCTCCATCACATAAATCACATCGCCGGACTTCAACGTCAGGTCCAGTTCGCCCGGCTGCAATAGTGTCTTGAACTGGACAATCCGGCTCTTTCCATCTGCCTTCGAGACAACCTGAATGTTCGGATTTTTTCCCGCCAACTGCGTAATGCCCCCGGCCTGAGCCAGCAGCTTGGTCAACGTCGTATTGCGATCCAGCAGCAGTGCCCCCGGGTGTGAGACTTGCCCCAGGACCGAAACGTAGCGCTCGGACGCCGCCGGAACGTAAACCACATCGCCGCGCTTCAACCGCAAATCTGCCAGCGTGTTCCCCGCATCCAGAAGACCCTTCAGATCCACCCACATCACCTGCTCGGACCCCCGATAGATCGCGCACTGCTCGGGCACCGCATAAGCGATGTTCGCCCCCGGAACCCGCAGCAATTGGCCTGAGCCCTCCGGCAACGGAATCGTGTTCACCTGGTTCTGCCGATAAACTCCGCCCCCGATAGTGAACAGCTCCAGCAAAGTAGGCGGCGCATCGAAGCTCACCATCCCCGGATGCTCGACCGCCCCCAGCAGCAGCACTCGATTCGACGTGTACTTGTCCACCCCGACCGTTACATCAAGTCCTTTATAGAAACGGCTGAACGAATCTGCGATCACGCTCGCTGCTTCTTCACGTGTCTTGTCCACGATCACCACGGACCCCGCCGGCGGCAGCGTCACGCGCCCATCCGGCCCGACCACCCGCTTGACGCTCAACTCAGGACGCCCCGGGAAGTCGATCGAAAGCTCATCTCCGCGACCCAGCGTATACGCCTCGTTCGCCGGAGCCTCAAATGCCCGCAGTGCCAGCAACGGATTCGGCGTCAACTCCGCGGAATGTTCCGCCCCGACCGCAGCTTGCTGGGCGACGCACGAAAACGACAGCGTCAGGCAGAATACACCCGTCATCGACCGGAGATTCCCCGCGGTGATTGCTGTACCCATCATCGTTGCCAGTCCCAAACTTTCCCGCTCCCGAAACCTCCGGACGCGATGCCAATGCTGCGTTAATCGACACTCAACAAACGGAAGCCCGGCGAACGACCCAACTTGCCCTGGAAATTGTTCCACTACCTACCGACGTGCTGCGAACGCCAATACCCGGCGCCGCTTCGTCTCCCCGCGACATCGGCGAGTGCGCGCTGATCGTAAAATGAATCGCCTCAGCCGGAGTTGCCGCAATGCGAAAGAGATCAGACACGGCTGAAAACTGCAACACACGCCGCACCGGATTCGACATTCCAGCCAGCCAAATCCACAATCCCTCGCTCAACAGAATACGCCTTGCCTCAAGCAAACCGCCCAGTCCGTCAGCCTCAACCCGCACTGTAGCAGACATATCGACCACCATCGTCTGCCCCGCGACTACCGCTGACTTTGCCTCTCGGGCCAGCCATCCGCAAACCTGCCCGCTCAGCTTCGCTGGGGTCGCAATCACTCGGATCGAGCCCTGCACCTGGACATTCAACCGTCCATGACGACGCTCCGCGGGTTGCAGCCGATTCGCCGCCAGTCCAAGCGGCAGATGCAGCAACAGCGAAGCCGCATCCCGCGTATACCGGGGCAGCAGCCGCATCGGCTCCTGTGCCAGCCGGAAGCACCACTCCATCTGCATCCACTGGATCCAGCGCGGCGCACGCTTCAGCCGCCCCGCGATCATATCCAGCGCCCCGCCAATCCCGATCGCCACAGGAACCTTCAAGCGATCCCGATACCGATGAATCCATATCTCCTGCTTCGGATTGCCAAACGCCACCAGCAGAATCGCCGGGTTGGCCTCTTCAATCTGCCGTAGCAGACCTTCGTTATCCATCTCATGCAGCGGCGCTATCTCCGGCGAGGTCCGCCCCACAAACCTCACGCCGGGAAACTGCGCCTCCAGAACCTCCATCGCGCGACGTGAGCTCTCATCCGAAGATCCCAGCAGAAAGATCCCATACCCGCGCTCGGCGGAAAGTTGAGCCAGATGCGGAATAAGATCCACCCCGGTCACCCGCTCCTTCAGCGGCGTTCCAAACAAAGTCGACGCCCAAAGCATCGGAGCCCCATCCGGAAGAACCATGCTGCAATCGCAGATAATCCGCTGAAGGTATTGATCCTTCAACGAGTTACGCGCAAAATCCAGATTCGCCGTCGCGATCTGGTGGGTGCGGCCTGACTGAATCTGTTCATCCACGCGCGCGACTGCCTGCGCCATCGTGACGTTCGTAATCGGGAGCCCGAAGAGTGCAACCGTGTCCGGTGTCTTATGTCTCATGTACAAAAATCCCTCAAAAACCTCAATACTGCAGTGCACTTTGGTATCAATGGCTCCCGATGGGTTAGACCCTGACGCACCATGACCCGAGACTAGGGCATTAGCTCCGCCGCCTCAATCCCACATTTGCTCTTCTTTGGTCACCTTCAGGTAACAATATTCCCGTTACTACAATGCAACTGTTGATGAGAAAGGGTTTCCTTAGGAGCTTGCTGAAGAATGCTATGTGGGAATGGGTTTTCAGGTACGAGCGATAGCTTGGGGGGTATTGGGTGGTTGGATGTGAGTTGTTAGGCTGACATCGCGCAGCCGAGTTGTTTGAGGAGGGCCGTTTTGGCCCTTCCGCGCATTTTCAGACGCAGCTCTGCTGTGGGCCTTGCAGCGTACGTTGTGCGATCAGCCTGGGCAGGCGCATCAGGTTGTGGGCCGCGCACTGGAAGACGAAAGCGGCATCGACCTTGTGCAGCCCTCGCAGCTTTACCTGCTGCAT
>JANXWZ010000226.1 GCA_025350865.1 Rhodanobacteraceae bacterium | reverse complement strand
CTCAAGGGTAATTGGCAAGGAACGCTTTACGTCTTCGGGCAGGTGGACGCACACCTACGGGGAAACGAAAGCTCGCAGCAGTTTTTACTTGAAACAGCAGGATCAGCGATTCAGCGAACGGCTTCCACTGTTGCCATCATTCCAGTACAGCAGCCCGATCGCGACCGCTATCGCTTTGGTGTGGCGATCGACCTTACAACGTTGATTAGGGTCATCAGTTCGGCTACCGGTCCGAAATAGGCTCGTGTTCCACATTTCCTCTCGCCACCAACCCAGGTCTCTTTCCTGAGACCTGGGTTGGTGGGCGGGTGGCCCACATCTCATTCTGAATGAAGTTGGGTGCCCCAAGTCTCGATTATGAGCAATCGGGGGACGCGATACTGGGCAATCGGGGGACACGATACTGGAGTGAACCCCTGGAGTGAGACACGGTAATCGAGGGACAGGCCGGTTAGTGTTACGGGTGGATGCTGGCAGTTGTTGTGTCTGTCAGCGCGGCTAGTTCGAACTCTATCGGCGATTGGTATTTGAGCGCGGAGTGGAGTCGATGGCGATTATAGACTTCTTCGATGAACGATCCGATGGCCGATCTGGCATGTTGGATGTCCTTGTAAGTGGCCGCATGGACCTCTTCGGCCTTGAGAGTTTTCATGAAGCTCTCAGCCATGGCGTTGTCGTAGGGGCAACCCGGGCGGCTCATGCTGGGCTGGATGCCGGCGGCTTCGAGCCTTGCGATGTAGTCTCCGCAGGCGTACTGCACGCCGCGATCGGTGTGGTGGATGAGTTCGCCGGGGTGGATGTCGCGGTTCTGGAGCGCCATCTCCAGCGCAGCCAGCGGCAGCGTCGCGGTCATATGATGTTCAAGCGCCCAGCCGACGACCTTGCGGCTATATCCATCGAGCACCACCGCCAGGTAGACGAAGACTTCCTGGAGATGGACGTAGGTGATATCGGCCACCCACAGTCGGTTCGGGCCCATCGGCATCATGCGTCGCGCCAGGTTCGGCCACACCCGCCAGCGATGGTCTGAGTCGGTCGTCGCCGGCCGGAAGGCCGCCTTGCGCAGGCACAGCAGGTTATCGTCGCGCATCATGCGGACCAGCCGCTTGTGGTTCACCACACGGCCCTCGCGCCGCAACAGCACTCCGATCCTGCGGTAGCCGTAAGCCCGATGAGCCAGAGCCAGCCGCTGCACAACGCCGCGCAGCTCGGTCTCTTCAGCCAGCGGCGCAGTCTTCTGCCAGTCGCGATAGTAGGCCGCACGGCTGACCTCGGCTAGCCGGCACAGCCTCTCCACGGAGTTGCCTTGCAGCGGCGTCATCGCCTGGATGTGGGCGAAGACACTGTTGCGCCACGCGCGCTGTTCTGCCGCTGTGTCGCCTCGACGTGCCGCAAGGCCTGCTTGAAAAAATCCAGATCCAGCTGCTGCTGGCCAACCTTGCGTTCCAACTCGGCGATCGTGCGCCGAGCCTGCGCCAGCTCCGTCGAACCCTCAACACCGTGCTCCCGAGCGAGCACTTCGGCCTTCGACCTCCGGCCGCCGTGGCCAGGAAACGCCTTCTCGCCATCCCGCCGCACGATGTCGCGCCAACGGTATAACTTCGTTCGCTTCACGCCCAGCTCTACAGCCAGAGACGAACTGCTCTCACCGGCCTCCAGCCGCTTCACCGCCGCAAGCTTAAACTCCCGACTGTAAGACTTCTTCTCCATAAGGGACATCGCTCCTCTTTCGATTCGCCTGTCCCTCGATTATCGTGTCTCACTCCAGGGGTTCACTCCAGTATCATGTTCCCCGAATGCCCCCCGAATGACCAACAGATAGGAATCGTGTGTATCCGATGGGTGCCTAATATTAATTTCAAGGTAATAGCAAATATTAGCTTGACAATGGAAACTCAGGAAGAGGAACGTTCCCCATACTTGAAGTCTAGCGATCCGGTTTACAACGTCGAGTAATCTATCGGAGCCACCAATGCTACTTACACGAGTTTGTCTTTCCCTCCTCTTTTGCACGGTGGTTTGCCCCGCTCAAACCGTATCGACGAGGTCTGCCCCGCAAGCGGCACCCCGCACCCCTCAGGAAGTATTGCTGCTTTTCTCCGGCAGCCGCGCGAACGACCGTATTTTGCTGACCCTGAACAACAATCACATCTTCGATTTAGCGGTCACGGCCACGCTGTATACCGCTTCAGGGCAGCAAACGGTGCTGCCCAGTTTCAGCTTGGTTGGCAACGAAAGCCGTCTTGTCGAGTTGCAACCAATCCTGCAAGCTGCGGGAGTGGGAAATCAGGAGCTTGGATGGCTGAAGCTGGATTACACGGGCGGTTATCTGAACCTTGGTGCCCAGCTAACGCTCTACCAAACTCCGAATGGGATGGGCGTGGATTCCCCTAGAAGTTTGAGTACGGACTTCAAAAGCCGCAGCCGACAGGCCGCTTTCTGAATGCCGGAAGGAGGAAACGCCCGACTCGCCATCACCAATTCCTCAAGCACCGGGATGCTTGTGCAGATGCGATGTGGCCGAGTGAACGAAGACCTCGCGGTTCCCGCCAACGGCACCAAAGTACGGACGATGTCGATCGAAGACTTGAACGGGCCATTCGCCTTACCGACGACACCTGCATCGTGTGAGCTTACGTCGGATGCGCCAGTCTCAACGCTTCGTGTTGTGGGAACAGTGAGAGGCGAGCATAACTATGTAGCCCCCATCCGGTTTTACGATCCAGCCACAGCCACAGCAACGAGCTTAAGTGCTGTAGGAATAGAGACTGCGGCGGAGACCTACGTAGTGGTACGCAATCTCACGGACGACCCGATTGTCTTCACTCCCATAGTTCGTGAGGCGACTCTGAATGAGCCGAGGCGGGCTGAACTCCCAATGCGAATTCTCCTGCCTCATTCCAATGCAATCGTTGCATTGGGTGGAGGGCTGGCGCAATTGGCGAGCCTTGGCATTCCCACTGCTACGGTTACGTTGAAGACTGACTCGCCGAAGGGGGCATGGGTCGGTTCCTTGACACAAAGGTCCGCTTCCAATGGATTGATCGAAGACATTCCGTTGCGGACCGCAAATATTCCGAGAAATACGTCCGGTGCATATCCACTGCGTTGGGACAGCGACTACACCAACTTGGTGAGCATCACGAATACTTCGGCCGAGATGCGAGTTGCGCGCGCGCTAGTCACGGCCGGAGGTACTACTTACGTTCTCGGGGAGCGAGAGATAGCGCCGGGCAGGACGGCGGTTCTCGACATAGACTCGATGAGGTTATCTCAAACGAAAGATGTGAATGGTCTTGTGATTCCACAAACTGCGGTTTACGGAAAGTTCATGTGGTTTGACGCAAGTCTGGGAGCGAACCATGGGTTGATGGGACGAAATTCCGTTACAAGCAGGACGAATCTACGGAAAAGCAGCTTTAGCTGCGGCATGGATTGCGGTTATACTCGCACCTACTTCCCGGTCTTCAGCGTGGATCCATTTCAATTTACCGCCTACGGAGTCAGCTTCGGAGGGACGATTACAAGTGTTGCCGACATGAGTGGCGGACAAAGGTGGGTGGCCCCCTATGCGTTCTCAAATACGCAACTGAGTAGTTCGAACTCCGAAGTCCTGAGCTACTCGGTCGGTCCCAACAGCAATTCCTCCTACATCGCGACGGCTGGCGGCGTTGGGTCAGTAACCGCCTCGTACGAGTACACGGAGTTCGACGAGGCATACGACATATTTGATTATTGCGAGCCAAATTATACTCAGGGACCGATTACTGGAGGCGGCGGTACGGTTCCTACAGTGACTTCATCCGGTCCAGCTAATGTCACCTTGTCCAACGAGTCAGGTGCGGCCAATGGAACTGACACCATACAGCTCACTGCGGTCGGTAGTCCCACTGGTGGCACCTATTCATGGAAGTCCGACAATAGCCATGTCACACTCACAAACATAAGTAGTGCCGTGGTGTCTGTGCAAGCCGCCAGTGCAGGCACGTCGAATCTAACGGTAATCTATACACTGAATGGGGAGTCTGGCACCGCAACCGAAGCGGTTTCGGTCGTACAACCCAGTTCTGTCACAATAACAACTGACACACAAGTGCAGCAGACGAATGCCTGCAATAATGCAACTACTGGTGCCTTCGTTTATAACGGACCGACAAGAACTGTTGATTACATGATCCAGCAAACCGTAGGTGGTAGTCCACAGCCCCTTAATGCATCTGTCAACATCACGGAGACTTTCACCCGTCTCACCACTTCGGGAAATTCTTGTGGTGCTGCCCCGCCACCCACAACGAATCGTGTTGTTCCAGGACACTTTCCTGATATATTCACGAACTGCTCTGTGGCGTGTCTTCCAGCAGTAAATAGTCTTCCAACAGGGTCATGCACATCTGCATTTGAACATGTATGGACGGCAAATGGCTTTCCCATTTTTGACCATACAGTCACCTACACATGTACCAATATTGTGCCGCAGTGAGGAGAGCAAAAATGCAACCCAAGAATTTCCTCTGCAACACCTTGCGTAAGTTGCTTATGCTTGCCGTAGTGTTCTCACTGTACCCTCTAGCATTAAAAGCCGATAGCTGTTCTGAAAAGCAAGTAACAATTCCAGCAGCAATCACCCTGGACCGAACGCATCTTCTTGTCTACATTTCGACTTCGTCGCATACATCCGTCATTGCTGAACTCGCCATTTCTAGCAAAAATGAAATTTCAAAAGATATATCGATCACGTCGGGAGCCTTGACGTTCGATGAAGCGGCCAAGCTTCTTAGTGGCCCTGAGCAGATTATTTGCTCACTCGACAAAGGGGTCGCCCATTTTTTCAACCCAAGTATCTTGGCCGTTAAGCGGAACCCAATGAATCACTCATTCCATTTCTTCAAAATCCCTGACAACGTCGGCCTATTCCAACTCGAATTCAACAATCGTCTGAACCGCGAAGTTTCGTCGCATGACGGAGGTGTATCGATGTCGGGGCCGGGAGGTGGTGTAATCGTTCCGGGAAGTGACGCTCTCAGCTTGAATGCCGAGGTCTTGCATGACCTAACTGCTCGCGAGCTATTCCTGATTGCGGCTCGCCAACAGCCAATGAGCCTGATGATCGAGGTTCCCCTAAAAACTGAAAAAGATATTGATTCTGCTCTAGTGGAGTCAATGCGCTCATTGAAGATGGGTATCTCCCGCTGACTAGGGCAATGGGGGACAAAAGGTAATAAAGAGGTAATAGGGGGACATGATACCTAATTCCCGTGCTATCGAATGACGAAGAATGACGAAGGAATGACGAAGGGAATGACGAAGGGACACGATACGTATTCCCCGTCGTTTCTGACACGCCATTTAAAGAGGAGACCTAGGTACCAGGAGACACCTTCCGGGTGGCGATGATGCCTAGCGGCACGGCTAGGACGAGCATGAGCGCGGCCATGTAGAAGGGGGAGCCGGGTAGGTGGAGTACGGCTTGTCGGCCGATCGAGAGCGCGAAGATCCAGGTGAAAATTTGTGGGCCTACTATGCCGGCGGCTCCGCGCAGTCCGTTGATGGCGCCTTGCAGGTGGCCCTGCTCAGATTTGGCGGCGGATTTGGACATGAGGGCCTGGGCGCTGGGCCAGGTGAGGGACATGAGGTTGAGGAACGGGATGGCGAACCAGAAGAGCATGCCGGTCTTCGAGAGGCCGAAGCAGGTGTAGCCGATCGCTCCGCCCAGCAGGCCGAAGAGGATGCAGAAGCGCTCGCCGAACTTTTTGGTGAGCGGGCGCACGACGAAGCCGCTGTAGATGATAGTGAAGACGCCGACGACGCCGAGCGAGATGCCGATGGTGCGGACGCTCCAGTTGTAGCGGTAATCGGTGTAGAGGACGTAGACGTTCATGAGGGATTGCTGGGCGAGGTAGCCGAAGATGAGGACGCCGGAGAGCAGCATCATCGCCTTCGAGCGGGCGAGCATGGCGAGGGAGCCGACGGGGTTGGCGCGCTTCCAGGAGAACGGGTTGCGGTGTTCGAGCGAGAGGGATTCGGGAAGGACGAAGGTTCCGTAGAGGCCGTTGAGGAGGGAAAGGCCAGCGGCGACGAGGAACGGGAGGCGCGGGTTCACGCCGCCCAGGATGCCTCCCATCGCGGGGCCGAGGACGAAGCCGACACCGAAGGCCGCAGAGAGCATTCCGAAGGCGGCGGCGCGCTTTTCCTGCGGGGTAACGTCGGCCATGTAGGCCATGGCGGTTGGGATGGACGAGGCCGTGAGGCCGGAGATAATGCGG
>JANXWZ010000193.1 GCA_025350865.1 Rhodanobacteraceae bacterium | reverse complement strand
TGTCGGCACGATACCTAGGCCTTCGGCCTAGGCTGGTATGTTGACAGGCCTTTGGCCCTGGTTTTCGTTGGCCCGTTACCTAGGCCTTCGGCCTAGGCTGGTATGTTGACGGGCCTTTGGCCCTGGATGCAGGTGCGGGTTAGGTTGTCACGGCTCCTTCGCTGGCTGAGCTTACGGTTGCTGCGTATTTAGCGAAGACGCCGCGTTTGTAGCGTGGTTCGGGAGCCTTGAAGTCTGCGAGACGGCGGGCGATCTCTTCGGCTGGGACTTCGAGGCGCAGTTCGCGGTTGGGGATGTCGAAGGTGATGATGTCGCCTTCGTGGACGGCGGCGATGGGGCCTCCGAGGAAGGCTTCTGGAGCGACGTGGCCTGCCATCAGGCCGCGGGTTGCTCCGGAGAAGCGGCCGTCGGTGAGCAGCGCGACGGTTTCGGACAGCTCGGGAATGCCCTTGACGGCGGCGGTGACGGCGAGCATCTCGCGCATGCCGGGACCGCCCCTTGGGCCTTCGTAGCGAATGACGAGTACGTCGCCGGGATTGATCTTGCCGGATTCGACTGCGGCGTGGCAGGCGTCCTCTGTGTCGAAGACGCGGGCGGTGCCGGTGTGATGGATGCGCTCGTGCCCGGCGACCTTGATGACTGCGCCTTCGGGGGCGAGGTTGCCCTTCATGATGACGAGGCCGCCGGTCGGCTTCAACGCGTTACCCCACTGGCGGATGACGGGCTGGTTGGGTGTCTCGGCGGCGAGTGCGGCTTCTTCGGCGAGCGTCTTGCCGGAGACCGTGGGGCAGTCTGCGTGCAGCAGACCCTTCTCGATAAGGCGCTGTGCGAGGACGCGTGAGCCGCCTGCGGCCTGATAGTCGCTGGCGACATACTTGCCGCCGGGCGAGAGGTCGCAGATGAAGGGCGTGCGCTCACTGACCTGGTCGAAGATGTCCATCTCATTGCCACCGGGGTTTAACGTGATGCCGAGTTCGTTGGCGATGGCGACGAGGTGCAGCACGGCGTTGGTGCTGCCACCCGAGGCGCAGACGGCGGTGATGGCGTTCTCGATGGCCTGCCTGGTGAGGATCTTGCTGGGGCGCATATCGTTCCTGCACAGGTCCATGATCATGCGGCCGGCCTCGCGGCTTGCCTGCGCCTTGAGCGGATCCATTGCGGGCACGCCGGTAAGGTTGAAGGGCGAGATGCCGAGGAACTCGCCGGCCATCGCCATCGTGTTGGCCGTGAACTGGCCTCCGCAGGCGCCGGGACCGGGGCAGGCTGCAGCTTCGAGCTCTTCAAGCTGGTCGGCGTTGATCTTGCCGGCGGCGAACGAACCCATTCCCTCGAAGACGTTGAGGATGGTGATGTCCTTGCTGCTGCCGTCGGGCTGCTTCAGTTGGCCGGGCGCGATGCTGCCGCCGTAGATCATGATGCCCGGGATATCGAGCCGCGCCATTCCCATGATGGTGCCGGGCATGTTTTTGTCGCAGCCTGCGATGCAGACGATGCCGTCGAAGAGGTTGCCGCGCGCGACGAGTTCGATGGAATCGGCGATGACTTCGCGGGAGATCAGGCTGGCCTTCATGCCCTCGGTGCCCATGGTGATGCCGTCCGAGATGGTGACGGTGTTGAACTCCATGGGGGTGCCGCCGGCGTCGCGGATGCCCTGCTTCACGGCAGCGGCGACGTCGCGTAGATGGAAGTTGCACGGGCCGATCTCGGTCCAGGTGTTGGCCACGCCGATGATGGGCTTGTGCAGGTCTTCCTTGGTGAAGCCGACGCCGCGCAGGTACGAGCGGGCTGCGGCGCGGTTCGGGCCTTCGGTGAGGGGGATGCTGTATTTCTTCGGATTGATTTGATCTGACATTCGTTCCTCTTCTTGCTAAAGCTGACCGCGGATTGACGCGGATGAACGCAGATAAAAACGAGCTAGGCCTTGAGTAGTTTTGGGGCCTGCCAGAATTCAGCGTCGTGTTTGGATTCAAAGTTATCGAGTTCCGTCTCGTGCCGCAATGTCAGGCCGATGTCGTCAAGGCCATTCAGCAGACAGTATTTGCGAAATGAATCGATCTCGAAGTGCGCGCTGAATCCTAGTTCGTCGGTAACGGTTTGGGCTTCAAGGTTGATGGTGATCTTGTGCTGCGGATCGGCGGTGCAGCGCGCGAGTAACCTTTGGACTTCGTCTTCCGTGAGTGCGGCGAGGATGATGCCGTTCTTGCCTGCATTTGAAAAGAAGATGTCGGCGAAGCTAGGTGCGATGACGGCTAGAAAGCCGTACTGATTCAGCGCCCATGCAGCGTGCTCACGAGATGATCCACAGCCAAAGTTCTTCTCGGCGATCAGGATCTGCGAGCCCTTGTACTCAGGCTTGTTGAGCACGAAATCCTTACGCTCTTCCACGTGGTCCGGCGTGTCTAGGTCGTAGCGCCAGTCGTAGAAGAGGAACGTGCCGTAGCCGGTCCGCTCGACGCGCTTGAGGAACTGCTTTGGGATGATCTGGTCGGTGTCGATGTTGGGTAGCGGTAGCGGCACGGCAGTGGAGGTGATGGTGTTGATGGCGATCATTGGTTCTCCAAAATTACGAACAAGCAAAGTCAGAAGAAGATTCCTGCGGGATGACAAACAAGAGTGCGTTACGGGTTCGAATGCCAGTTACGGATGTCAGTGAAGTGGCCGGTGATGGCGGCGGCGGCGGCCATCTGCGGGCTGACCAGATGGGTGCGGCCACCGCGGCCCTGGCGGCCTTCAAAGTTGCGATTACTGGTGGAGGCGCAGCGCTCGCCGGGTTCGAGGATGTCGGGGTTCATGCCGAGGCACATGCTGCAGCCGGGCTCGCGCCACTCGAAGCCTGCGGTCTTGAAGACTTCATCAAGCCCTTCTTCCTCCGCCTGGCGCTTGACCGCCTGCGAGCCGGGGACGACCATGGCCCGGATGTGTGTCGCGATGTGGTGGCCCTTGACGATTCCGGCGGCGGCGCGCAGGTCTTCGATGCGACCGTTGGTGCAGGAACCCAGGAACACGGTGTCGACTTTGATCTCGCTGATGGGCTGGCCGGGCTTGAGGTCCATGTACTCGTAGGCGCGGGCGAAGGACTTCTTGTCGGCTTCGTCGGGGGCGTCTGCAAGCGTGGGGACAGTGGCGTCGATGGTGGTGGTCATGCCCGGCGACGTACCCCAGGTGACGGAGGGGGCAAGCGTCGCCGCGTCAATGTGGAGTTCGCGGTCGAAGGTTGCGCCTTCGTCGGTGGGCAGCGTCTTCCAATGCGCGACGGCTGCGTCCCAATCAGATGCAAGAGCAGGTCCTCCGCTTTGCGAAGGATGACAAGGGGTAGTGGATGGGGAGAAACGGCGACCCTTGAGGTAGGCGAAGGTGGTGTCGTCGGGGGCGATCATACCGGCGCGGGCACCGGCCTCGATGCTCATGTTGCAGATGGTCATGCGGCCTTCCATGGAGAGCGCACGGATGGCCGAGCCAGCGTATTCGACCGCGTAGCCGGTAGCTCCATCGGTGCCGATGCGGCCGATGATGGAGAGGATGATGTCCTTCGCGGTGACGCCGAACGGAAGCTCGCCATCGACGGTGATGCGGAAGGTTTTGGGCTTCGATTGCGGCACGGTCTGGGTGGCCATGACGTGTTCGACCTCGCTCGTGCCGATGCCAAATGCCAAAGCTCCGAAAGCCCCGTGGGTGCTGGTGTGCGAGTCGCCGCAGACGATGGTCATGCCGGGCTTGGTGGCACCGAGTTCGGGTCCTATCATGTGGACGATGCCCTGCGAGGAATCCTGCACGTCGAAGAATTCGATGCCGAAGTCCTTGCAGTTTTTGCGCAGCGCAGCCACCTGCGTGTTGGCGATCTGGTCGACGATGTGGAGGCGATCGTAGACGCTGGTGGTGGGGACGTTGTGGTCCACGGTCGCGATGTGGCGGTCGGGCCGGCGCACTTTTCTGCCGGCCAGACGGAGACCCTCAAAGGCCTGCGGGCTGGTGACCTCGTGGACGAGGTGAAGGTCGATGTAGAGGATCGACGGCTCGTTCTCGGGTGCGGCTACGATGTGTTGCTGCCAGACTTTTTCGAACAGGGTGCGGGGTTCGCTCATATTTGTAACTCTTTCAGTTCCTGCGTTTCGGTAGTTGACGACCCTCTTCCGGTGCGGCTGCGGGGGGGAGGCTGGGGACGGGAATCTGGTGCGGAGTGCCGTCGGGATCGACGATGATTGCGGCAGTGACTTTTTGCACGATGCCGCTTCCAGCGAGGGGCTCAGCCATCCAGCGCGTAAGCGAGTGGACGAGCTGCGGAGGAAGCGTTTGGGTCGGCTGATTCGGGAAGATCCAGAGCGTGTATTCGGCCTCAGGCTCGGTCGTCGGATGGCTCTCGCGAATCCAGTCGATAGCTGCGAAGACCACCAGCGGGGCCTTCGTGTTGAGATCGGCGTAGACCAACCCTCGTCCGGCGGGATAGCGGAAGACGTGACCCGTGACGGTAAGGTAGCGGTTCTCGTCGGCGAGCACTTTGCCGGGAACGGTGAGGAAGTCATCCACAGTATCGGCGAGCGTCTTACGCTTGGTATTGCGCGGGTCCAGCGTGGTGGAACCCCAGAAGGACTGCGGCGCGGTGAAGTACTTGGTCAGGAAGTCATGGTAGTGCGGGTCCTGGATCAGCTCGTGTTCACGGCCCTCGGCGGGCGGAGGAGAGTACTGCCACATCCATTCGAGATCGGCCTGTTGCTGCTTATCTTTCTTGCGGTCTTCCTTCTTCTGCTTGGTCGGGAGCGGCGCTTCGGATTGTAGCTGGGAGTGCGCGGGCACGGCGAACAAAGCAAGGCAGAGTGCGGCTGCTGCGAGCTTGTACTTCCCCACCTCAAACGATGGAACCGTTTGAGATGGGGCACCCGGAGATCTGTGAGACATTTTCATGATTTGCCTGCGTAGTAGTCGTACTTTCGCCTGCGGCGGATGGCTCGTTGCTTTGAGCCGGAGAGGTAGACGATGAGGTAGCCGATGAAGAGGAACGTTGCTGCTGCAACGGCGACGATGATGAATCTGTAACCGCTGATGAGCTGAATCGCGCTGGCCGTCAGTACGGCGGCAGTGATCAGCAGATAGCGGGTTCGCGTGGAGAAGGTCATGGCTGTCGGAGCGAGAACAAGTGCAAAAGCAGATTCCTACGGAATGACAAAAAACTAGACGGCGTGCATGGACTGGCGGCGGTCGATGGCCTGCGTCAGCGACTGGTGGACGAGCTTGCCCATTTGCGTGGTGGAGACGACGGTGTATGCGGAATCCGTTCCGCGCGCAAGATCGGCGGTTCGGTGACCAGCCTCGAGAACATCGAGCACGGCACGTTCAATCGCGGCAGCTTCCACTTCGAGGTTGGCGGAATGACGCAGGACCATTGCAGCGGTCAGGATCGCGCCCAGCGGGTTGGCCTTGCCGGTTCCGGCGATGTCGGGAGCCGAGCCGTGCACCGGCTCATACAGGTTGACAGCTCCGCCGATGGTGGCCGAGGGCAGCATGCCGAGCGAGCCAGTGATGACGGCCGCCTCATCGGAGAGAATATCGCCGAACAGATTCTCGGTGAGGACCACGTCGAAGTTGCGCGGGATGTTCATCAGGTGCATTGCCATGGAGTCGACGAGCTGATGCTCGAGCGTGACGTCGGGGTAATCTTTGGCGACTTCGGTCACGGTTGCGCGCCACAGTTGCGAGACTTCGAGGACATTGGCCTTGTCGACGCTGGTGACCTTCTTGCGGCGCTTTCCAGCAAGCTCAAAGGCCACGCGAGCAACGCGCACGATCTCCGGCTTGGTGTAGCGCATGGTGTTGATGGCTTCATTGGAATCACGATCCCACCAGCGCGGCGCGCCGAAGTAGAGGCCGCCGAGCAGCTCCCGGACGAAGAGGATGTCCGCATCCTTCGTCACTTCGGGGCGCAGCGGCGAGTTGCTGCTCAAGGCTTCGTACGCGATCGAAGGGCGGAGATTCGCAAAGCCGCCAAGAGCCTGACGAATCTGCAGCAGGCCGGCTTCAGGACGTTTGTCGGGCGAGAGGGCGGCGAACTTGTTGTCGCCGACGGCACCGAGCAGCACGGCGTCGGATTCGAGCGAAATGTCGATGGTCGCCTGGGGCAGTGGAGACCCGGTCTCGGTGATGGCGATGCCGCCGATCAGGGCTGGCGTGAAGGTGAAGTCGTGGCCGCCGAGTTCGGCGACTGCGCGGAGGATTCCGGTGGCTTCGTTGGTGACTTCGGGGCCGATGCCGTCGCCGGCGAGGATTGCGATCTTGAGCTTCATTTGCTACTCCGAAAAAGACAACGACAAATGCTTAACACGGATCAATGCGGATACAAGCACGGATCGGGAACAGGTGAGGTTACGAGGTTTCAAACGGTCATGATTGCGTCTTCGGGCTTCAGCAGGCCGATCAGGTCCTGGTCATAGATGGATTTCTTGCGGTCGGCGAGCGCGGTGAACCGGCTATAGACCTCGTCGAGTTGCTGGCGACTGAGCGGGTGGCCGAGTTCTGCGAGACGCTGCTCCAGCAGGCGGCGGCCGCTGTGCTTGCCGAGGACCATGTTGTTTGCCGGCACGCCGACGGATTCGGGCGTCATGATCTCGTAGGTGAGCGGATTGGCCAGAACGCCGTGCTGATGGATGCCGGACTCATGTGCAAAGGCGTTGGCCCCGACGACTGCCTTGTTGGGCGAGCAGCCGAAGCTGATGAGCTCCGCAAGCAGGCGGCTGGTGGGGTAAAGCTGCGGCATCACGATGTTGTTGCGATACGGGAACTTGTCGCGGCGAGTCGCGAGTGCAGCGGCGATCTCTTCGAGCGCGGCATTGCCAGCGCGTTCGCCAATGCCGTTAATGGTGCATTCGATCTGGCGAGCACCACCCTCGACACCGGCGAGCGAATTGGCGACAGCCATGCCGAGGTCGTTATGGCAGTGGGTGGAGAAGATGATGTCTTCGGCGCCGGGGATTTCAAGCTGCATGCGCTGGAAGAGCTGCTTGTATTCGTCGGGCGTGGTGTAGCCGACGGTGTCGGGCAGGTTGATGGTGGTCGCGCCAGCCTGAATGGCGACTTTGACTATCTCGGTGAGAAACGCAGGGTCGGAGCGGGTGGCGTCCTCTGCCGAGAACTCGACGTTGTCCGAGTACGTGCAGGCCAACGCGACACATTCGGCGGCCTGGTCCAGCGCCTGGGCGCGAGTCAGCTTGAGTTTGGCTTCGAGGTGGAGGTCAGAGCTGGCGAGGAAAACGTGGATCCGGTTGACAGGGGCTGGTTCGACCGCTCGGGCGGCAGCCTCGATATCATCACGCTTGCAGCGGGCAAGCGACGCGATCCGAGGCCCTCGAACCTCCTTCGCGATGGCCCGGATGGATTCCAGATCGCCCAGCGATGCGATGGCGAAGCCAGCTTCGAGCACGTCGACGCCGAGGGCCGCGAGTTGGTGCGCCATCCGCAGCTTTTCGCCGTTGTGCATCGTGCAGCCGGGACTCTGCTCGCCGTCGCGGAGAGTGGTGTCAAAGAATACGATCTGATTCGAATTTGGCATAGGTTTCACGCTCACGTGCCGAGTCGCTTTCGACTAGGACTATCATAACCAAACGTTATGAAGATGGCATCCAGTATTATCATTTCTAATCGCTCTATTGGTCTCTACCCCTTTGATCCGCGTCGGAGCCGGGAGACAGTTAGCAATTGTGAATGATAAATCGCGTGCAGTACGAATGAAAGCGCAAGGGAGCTAAGCGATGGACCTATTTCAACTGGAGACGTTTCTAGCCGTGGCGCAAGAGCGCAGCTTCTCACGGGCGGCCGCGCGCCTCCACCGCACCCAGCCTGCGGTGAGCCAGGCGATCGCCAAGCTGGAATCTGAGCTGGGAGAGGTCCTGCTGGACCGTGCCACCCGCGACGGCACCCTGACCGATGCGGGCGAGGTACTGCGCGAGTATGCCCAGAAGCTGCTGAATCTGCGCAGCGAGGCCGCCGGAGCGCTGACGGAATTGCGCGAACTTCATCGTGGAAAGCTGACTCTGGCCGCTAACGAATACACCTGCCTCTATCTGTTGCCGCTGTTGGACGAGTATCGGCGGCAGCATCCGGAGATCAAAGTGGCGGTGCAGCGGTCGCTGGCCAGCCGCATTCCGGACGAAGTGCTGATTCATTCGGTAGAGATCGGTGTCCTGTCGTTTCGGCCGGAAGATACGCAGGTAGAATCGGTTGTCGTCTATCGCGATCAACTCAGTCTGGTGATGAATCCGCAGCATCCGCTGGCGCATGCTGGCGAGGTTTCCATTCGGCAGCTTGGGACGCTGAACTTTGTCGCGCACAATATCCCTTCGCCGCAGCGGCAGAAGGTCATCCAGACCTTTCGGCGGTATAAGACGACGCTCCGGATGGGCGTTGAACTGCCTTCGCTGGAGGCGATCAAGCGCTTTGTCGAGATGGGCAATGGCGTAGCGTTGGTGCCCGGGCTAACCGTCCAGCGAGAGATCGCCGATGGATCGCTCGTTCGCGTCCGCATTAAGGAGCTGCAAATTGAGCGCAAGTTGCGCCTGGTCTATCGGAAACAGGCGACCCTGTCTCATGCTGCCGTGGCATTTCTTAAGGTGGTGGAACGATTTGCGGCGGCCCACGGGTTGCCCTATAGCTTTTCCTCGGAGCGAACCGGCTGATCTTCCGCGACAATTAATCCACAACCGCAAACAATTCGGGGGCGAGTCTCGTCTGTAGCGATAGACTGGCACGCCCGGGCGATGGGTCCGGATTCGATACTGAAGGAGAGTTCACCATGACTATTGGATTTCGTAAACTTGCTATTCGCCTCGGCGCATTGGCTCTATGTGGCGTCGCATTGAGCACGGCACCCATGCTAGCGCAGGGACCGGGGGGCGGCGGTATGCGCGGCATGTCGCCGGAAGCACAACAGGCACAGCTGGATGCGATGACCAAGGCTGTCGGGCTGACCGACGACCAAGTTGCCAAGGTGAAGGTCATCAACGCCGAAGCCATGAAGCAGCAGATGGCCTTGATGGAGTCCGCCGGCGATCCGCAGGAAATGCGCCCGAAGATGATGGCGATCCGCACCGATCAGCAGACGAAAATCAAGGCGCTGCTCACCGACGAGCAGAAGCCGAAGTACGACGCTTACCTGGCTGCACAGCCGCGTGGCCGTGGACCCGGCGGTCCCCCACCGGCACAGCTGTAGCTTCAGGCGCGTTGAAGACCTTCCAGCGCGAAAAGGCCGGTGCCGAACCCTGGCTCCGGCCTTTTTCCGTCTGCACCTCCGGCAGGGCGGCGCAACGGGTACAATTGCGTATATACAAATATGCCGTCCACGGTCGCAACGGAATGACGTTGGGCCGAGTCTAACGGAGGCATCCGCGAATTCCCGAGGGGTTTGAGAACGAATGAAGAAGATGATTTTGTTGGGCGCACTGATGTTGTCCTCAGCCGCCGTTTACGCACAGGAGAGCAGGCAGGACGTCAGTATTAGTGGCTTTTATCTGGCTGCCCCTCAGGTGAATGGCAATGCTGTGGTACTGAACCCCACCACCACGGCCGGAGTTCTGGCGAGCTACCGTTTCCTCCTGACCCCGCGCAGCGGACTCGAACTGAATTATGGATTTGCTCAGAACACGGATTACTACCGGTGCTGTGGCAATTTCACCAAGAATCCAATCCACGCCCGGCAGCAGGAACTGAGTGCGGCGTACGTCTTCGGATTGAGCTTCAAGAACTACAATCCATTCGTCGAGGCAGGTATCGGTGCACTCGTCTTCACGCCAATCCAGCAAGGCACCTACACCCTAGATTCCAAGCAAAACACCAATATTGGCGCCTTGTTCGGCGGCGGCATGGCCTACGAGCTGAGCCCGAGCTTCGACATTCGCGTGCAGTATCGCGGCTTTCTTGTGAAAGCACCCAGTTTTACGGACAACTTCAAAACCGGTCGATACGAAGTCGTGAGCATGCCCGCGGTGGGCATTGCGTACCACTTCTAACGTTTCAGTCAGCAGGTCCAAAAGGGGAAGCGCTACTTAGTAGTGCTTCCCTTTTCGTATCTGGCCGGGAACGTGATACGCCACGCCGATGGTGAAAAGCTGTGGCTTCAGTCCTGTGGGCGGAAATCCAAGCCAGTCCTGATATTCATAATCCACGCGGACGTTGAGGTAGGGCAACACGCGGACATCAATGCCTGCACCCCCGGCAAACATGTTGTACGCCAGATTGGCGACATCCCTGGGGAAATTGAAGACGCCTCGCCCGTACATCGCTTTGACGTACGGAGCAACCGGCCCGTAGACCCGGTAATACCGCGGTCCGAGCTCATATGAGCGCTGATAGAGGCTGTCCCCGGTGGAGGAGTTGACCTGGTGGATAACCAGCTCCGCGCCCAGGTGATTGGTCAGGTCAAGCGTGGTGTAAAACGCGCCGCCCTTGAGGTTTGCCGTCCCATAGTCGGACTTTGAGAAGACGAAACCGCCGCCGATCTGGAGGTCGGCTCTACGGCTTGCGGTGGAAGTTGCCTGGCTATGTAACGCAGGGACAGCAAGCCCGACCAGGCATGACGCGATCACGAGTCGATTCAACAAACTTGCTTCTCCGAATTTCCGGTATGAAGACCAAATCAATCCGCGACCCGCTGTCTCAAGCGTCGGTCGCGGGTTGGGTCAATCTCACCATGTTGCTACAGATTCAAGGCCCGATCAATGAATAATATACGACGCTCCGACGGTGATGGCCAATGGAGACAAACTGCGTGGCAGAAAGTCCGGCCAGGACTGCATTTCGAAGTCAACCGCGCGGAGGTTGATCTTGCGGAAGAGCTTGTACTCGATTCCGCCGCCGTAGACGTAGATATTGTAGGAAGACGACAAGTTGAATTGGGTGTTGGTGATCGTCGCTCGTCCAATCATCGCCTTGCCATAGGCGGTGAGCTTATGGCGACGGTAAAACAACCGCGGGCCGACAAAATACGAGTTTTGCGTGATGTCACCGGGAGTGATGATCTCGCCCAGATGTGAAGCGATTTCAACGCCGATGTATTTCGAAAAGTCGTAATCACCCCAAGCCGCAAAACCGATGACGCCGCTGGGACCATAGTCCGGGTTGAGGTAGGTGACGCCGCCGCCGACCTGAATGCGCGTCGTACGGTCCGCAGTGTGGACCGCCTGGGCGTTCAGCAATGGCGTGACCACGATCAGGCTTGCGGCGAAAAGCAGCAGACTCGACCACATCGTTCTCATTTCGTTCTCCTCTAAATCACTCTTGCCAGGATTTCAGACAATACGGTTCTGGCGTGGGTTCAATCGGTTCCACGGTTGCCGGTTCTATCGAATTGACCGGTTAGTTTTGGTCGGCGGGAGGTGGCGTCGTTGTGGGTGGAGCTGGAGGCGGTGCGTTGGGATCTGCTGCCGGCGGCGCCGCTGCCGGAGTTGCGGCCGGATCAGCCGCAGGCGCAGCCGCCGGAGCAGCACCAGCTGGAGGTGCGGCGGGGTCGACCGGAGGCTTGAAGTAGGTCAGCTTCAAGTAGACCGGCGTCACTTCGAACGGCATCTTGTCGCTGGGGCTGAGGATGGGCTCGAATGCGGTATGCATCGTGACCACCTGGTCGGTCCAGGGATCAAACCGGAGGAAGCTCGACAGTGGGACGGCACCCTGCTGCTTGAGGTCCTTCACATCCAGTTTATCGGCCTTGGGCAGCAGGGTCGCCAGCCAGAAATTCTGGTCGACATCGCTTTTCGTGAGACCGTCGCCGATCATCGGAGACTCCAGCGCCTTCAGACCCTTCGCGCGCTGCTGCAGCTGCTGGAGATATAGGCCGAAGTACTTCTGGCTATCGACGAGTTCTTTGGCGGTGAGCAATTCCAGAGTTTTCTTGGCGGCTTCGTTGTTATCGGCATCGGTGTGGTGCATGGGGATGCGCTTGAACGCCGAGTTGTCCGGGAAGAGCAGCCGATCCTGGAAGGCGTACTTGGTGTCCAACCGGTGGCCGGAGAGGATATGCGCCAGCTGGAAGGCGAGCAGAGCGTTGAGGTTGCCCATCTGCTGTGCGCCGTCCGAGGTCACGATAGCGGTGGTGTCGATCAGGCTCTTGGAGAGGATGATCGTGTTTCCGACGGCGAGCGACTCCAGCGGCTCAGTGAGCAGGGTGCGGACGCGGATCGGCGCGGAAACCGCGATCTGGTTGTAGGCGAGGATGTTGTTGGCCAACGCTTCCAGAGTCTTGTCGAACTCGCTGGGCGCGTCAAGCAGACCGGCCTGGAAGAGGCGTTCCACAACGTTATCCTCGGCCTGCTTGGCGAAAGCGCGCTGCTGGCCGAGGGGGCTGATGTCGGTGGCATCGTTGGAAACATCCTGCGCGCCCGCGACTTCAACGCTGGTGTTCTCGGCGGTTCCGGTGGGAACCTTGAGCACATAGCCCCAGACATGGTTGATCGCCTTAAACTTGAGGGTGCTGGTCTGGCTCTTCGGGTCGCTTTCTTCAACGTAAAAGCTGGTGGGCAGCCAGAGGTCCGGCTGAACATTGGTGCGCCAGCTGTCGAAGTGGAAGTACTCGTGATAATCCTTCTCGGAGCCGGCGAAGTCGCCGTTGAAGCGCACCACGTTGCCATTGCCAGTTTCTACCCAGATACGGCCGAAGAAGCGTCCGGTGCTGCTCTTGCCTGCCGGAGTGACGTCGAAGACGGAAGTGGGGACCGATCCAAGAAAGTCGTTGCGGACAAAGTAGAAGTTGTAGTGCTGCTTGTCGAAGTCCTTCGAATCCATAAGCAGCATCTGGACGAAGCCAGCTTCGTTGAACTGCAGGTGCAGCGACCCGCCGATACCTTTGATGAAGTTTAGCGAGCCCAGAAAGTGGCCCACCTTACCCTGCTTCTTGCCGCCCTTAGGGCCATCCTGGTAGGGGTTGTCGCCGATGATACGGGCGAACTCAACGCGGCCCAGGAAGTGCTGGTCAGACTCGGGGATCTGCCGCATCACGGGATCCGACTTCATGTTCTGAATGTATGTCTCGACGAGCGGAGCGCGCTCCCGCACGACTTTGATGACTTCCTTTTCGCGCACGATCGCCTTGTCGATCAGGGCGCTTTGGCCGGGAGTCAGCTTCTTGCCGAGCTGGGTTTCCTTCTTCTTGGAGCCAATCAAGGGGAAGCCGGCGGCGCGACCTGGAAGTGCGGCAGCGACGAGCAGAGCAAGGGAGAGTCCGGCGACGATTTTGTTCCTAGAGATCATGTTTTGCAGCTCCTGTGATGTGACGGCTCCCAAAACGGTCCAGCGGCCACGGTGTTGCTATATTGATGATGCTAGACGATACGACTTGTAAATCGTTGAAAAAATGCGTTATCCCTTGACACGAAAGGGACTAGGCGATCTGGAATGTGATGTTGACCACGCCTTCCCAGTCGATGGGGCTGCCGGAGGCGTCGACCGCCGGTTTGAATCGGATGCCCTTGGCACATTCAATTGCAGATTGGTCAAGGCCGTGGCCGAGGCCGCTCTGGACACCGATCACAGTCACCGCACCCGAGGCGGCAACCTTGATCTTGACGGTGACGGTTCCCTCGATATGCGCACTGGTTGCGTCTGCGGTATATGCCGGTTTCGGCTTGAACAGCACCTGCGGCGCGGTCTTCATGGGAGCCTTGGCAATCTGGGTTGGCGTAGGTGCCGCGGCTAACGTCTGGCCAAGTCCAACCTGAGCGGCCTGTGGCTTGTTGCCGTTGCCTGGTCCGGTGCCGGTGCAGCCGATGCAGCCGCCAATCTTTACACCTTCGACCTTGGCTACCGCGGTACCGCCAATCTGGCCGCCGGGGCTTGCATTACCTAGGCTGATTGCCTTGGCCGGTGGACCGCCGCCGGAGTTTGTCGGGGGCATACCTGCAGTCCCGCGGTTCATGTTGACCGCAGCAACGGCGGGGCCGGCCTTCTGGAACGGCACGGGACTATCGGGATGGCCGAGCGCCACAGCTGAAGGCTTCGGGTCATTATTCACGACGGACGCCGACTTGGCCGCCATGGTGACGGACACCACTTTGGGTGCAGCGGCTGCCATCTGAATCTTGGGCGGTGCGGGAACGACCACCGGCACGGGCTTGGGAGCGGCCACGGGGATCGGCTTGGGCGGCTCGACGAGCTTTACCTCAGGAAGCTTGATCTTCGGAGGCTCAGGTGTCTCAATCGGCTTGGGCGGCGGCGGAAGCTTGGGCGGTGGCGGAAGCTTGGGCTTGGGCGGCTCAGGCGGTTTCTCTTTCAAAGGAACAACGTACGTCAGCTCCAACTTTTTGCGGTCGTCTATCGTCTTCTTGACAGACGCTCCAATCACGATGGCGATCAGCAGCAGGATCAGATTGAAGACAATGGATCCGACAAACGCACTTTTGCTCTGGCTCCCCGAGTCGAGGACGCCAAAGTGTGCGAATTGTCTATTGGGCGGATCCTTGATTTCACTGCGGAGCGGCTTTGCCATCTTGAAAGATCCTTTGCAAGGGTCTCGGCCGGCTGATTTGCCGAGACGGTGATTTTAGTGGTGCGGGCAGGCTCACCTGCATACTCTGATTGACGGTTACAACATTGGCTGGGCAGCAGTGTCAGATTCGATGCCCAGAAGTGACCGAGATAACCCCTACTCGTTCTCCCATTATTCGACATGTTGGCATGATTACAAAGTGCCAACACGAAATACTGCGGTTTTTGCTCAGTTTAGGTGACGAGTGAGGGTATAAAGCTCGATTCTCGCCTCCAACGGTTTTCCCTTTTTCACCACCAAAGTAACACAATCGAGTGTGCCAGATGATATCCAACGACGCACTGGTACTTTTGTTGGATGCAATGCGCGAGACGTTTCACGACAATCACCAAGAAGAGGCCGACATGAAGATTTTGGTAACAGGCGGTGCTGGTTATATCGGCGGAACCGTGAGCCGCATGATGATGCGGCAAGGGCATGAGGTTTGCATCTTCGACAATCTCTGCCACAGCCGACGTTCCGCGCTGCCCGACGGCGCACAGTTCGTCGAGGGCGCGCTGGAGGATCGAACACTGCTACAGGCAACGTTGGCTGAGGGCCGCTTCGACGGCGTGATGCACTTTGCCGCGCTGATTGAAGCGGGCGAGTCGATGAAGGCTCCCGAGCTCTACTTTCGCAACAACACTGCCGGAACGTTGAGCCTGCTCGAATCGATGCTTGCTACCGGCCACGACCGCCTCGTGTTCAGCTCCACAGCTGCCTGCTACGGCGAGCCCGAACGGTCCCCGATCCTCGAGGACGCCAAACTGAAGCCGACAAATCCTTACGGCGAAAGCAAGCTGCTGAGCGAATATATGATGCGCTGGATGAGCGAGTCGCGCGGTCTCCGATTCGCAGCGCTGCGCTACTTCAACGTCGCCGGAGCGGCAGAGGGCTACGGCGAACATCATGAGCCCGAGTCGCACCTGATACCGCTGATTCTCGACGTCGCCGTTGGTCGCCGCCAGAACATCAAAATCTTCGGCCACGACTATCCGACTTCGGACGGGACATGCGTCCGCGATTACATTCACATCGCTGACCTCGCAAACGCACACCTGGTGGCTCTAGAGGCGCTTACCGGCGACCGCCGCCAGCTAATTTACAACATCGGTAACGGCCAGGGCTTCACGGTGCTGCAGGTTATTGAATCAGTCCGGCGAGTGACTGGACACCCGATCCCGGTGGAGGTCTGCGACCGCCGGCCCGGCGATCCGGCGGTACTCGTTGCGAGTTCGGCAGCCATTCAGCGAGATCTTGGCTGGAGCCCACAATATCCCGATCTTGACGACATCATTTCAAGCGCCTGGAATTGGCATCAAAAGTTACATAAATCGTCGCAGTAAGCCTTAGGAGGCCGAGTTTGGACCACGGAATCATCCAAAGTATGTTTCACATGGAGTTGCCGCTGCTTGAAAAGATTCTGCGGCCGATGATCGTTTACCTCACGCTGATTGCGTTCCTGCGGCTGTTTGGCAAGCGAGAACTAGCCCAGTTGAACCCGTTCGACCTGGTCGTGCTGCTGAGCCTCTCGAATACCGTGCAGAACTCGATGATCGGCAACGACAACTCGGTTTCCGGCGGTGTTGTGGGTGCATTTTCGCTGCTGGCCATCAACTGGCTGCTGACCCGGCTGCTATTCAAAGCGCCCAAGCTGACCGAGACGCTGCAGGGAACGTCAACCACATTGATTCGGGACGGCGTCGTCGACTATGAGGCGCTGAAGACGGAGGCGCTCACCGAGGAAGAACTTCTCTCCGCGCTGCACAAGCAGAATGTCGATAGCTTTGAAGAGGTTCGCTGCTGCGCCCTGGAGCCGAACGGCAACTTCTTCATCGAGGTGATGAATCCGAGCGAGCAGGAAGAAGAGGTTTCCGAATTGATGCGCACGTTGCGAAAGCTTACCAGTGATGTCGCCGAGCTGCGCGAGGAACTGCGCGTCAGGGATGCGGGAAGCAAGTCGGCGGCAAGCTAGCTGAAGATGTCGTTTTCCTTCGCTGCAAGGGCTTTGGTCAGACGCTCGGGCGGGACGGGAAGGCGCGAGTCGCGTACAGCAGCCCGGTAGCCGCCCATGTAGATGGAGTACATTACCGCCAGGGCGCAGCCGACTCCAAACACAAAGCCGAGGAAGAACCCGATCATCACGGACGAGGAAAAGGTCACGCCGCCAGTCTATCAGCGGGGTATGGCGAAGGGACCTACAACGCGGCTAATGGGATGCGGCCGGTGCCGACGCGAAGAGCTTCAACGCGCTCTGCACCGTGTGGGTCAGGCCCCATGCCGTGGGCGCAATCACAACCAGCCACACCACGGCAACCAGGAGCGGGGACGATTTTGTAGCGGCTTGCTCTGCCATGTTGCTCTCCTTCGAGATCCTTAGTGCGCTGCGTGCTGTGCCGCCTGACGCGTTTCATTCAGCCAATATCTTTCAGCAACTGGACGAACCGACAGGTTGGCCACGAACCCAACCACGAGAAGGCCACACATGATGTGCAGGATCAGCGGATAGGCATCCTGCCGGTTCATGTGGTTCGCGACATAGTGGTCCAAAATACCATTTACGATGAGCGGGCCGACGATCCCGGCAGTCGACCACGCCGTCAGCAAACGCCCGTGAATCGCTGACACGTTGTAGCCCCCGAAAAGGTCTTTCAGGTATGCGGGAATAGTCGCAAAGCCGCCACCATACATCGACAGAATCACCACTGCAATTACCACGAAGAGCGGCACCGAATTGAGATGATCGCCGCGCGTGAGGGGCAGAGTAAAGAACAGAATCGGTCCAAGCGTGAAGAAGATGAAGTACGTCACCTTGCGTCCGAGGAAGTCCGACATCGATGCCCAGAAGAAGCGACCGGCCATGTTGAAGATGCTCAGCAATCCAACGAAACCGCCCGCAGCCACCGCATCGATATGGCCCTTGAAGAAGTCCTGAATCATCGGCGACGCCTGCTCCAGAATTCCGATCCCAGCCGTCACGTTGCAGAACAGGATGATCCAAAGCAGTACAAATTGCGGCGTCTTCCACGCTTCGGAGACTGCCACGTTGTGGGTTGAGATCAGGGCAGAAGCCTTGTTCGTGCCGGACCATCCCCCGGGCTTCCAGCCTTCGCGCGGCACGCGAATGGTGAACACCCCGAACATCATGAAGATGAAGTAGGCCGCTCCCATGGTCATGAAGGTAAACGGAATCGAGGGCTGACCGGCCGATTTGAAATAGGCCATCAGTTGGATCGCCAGAGGCCCGCCGATCATCGCGCCGCCGCCGAACCCCATGATGGCGAGGCCAGTCGCCAGCCCTGGGCGATCGGGAAACCACTTGATCAACGTCGACACCGGAGAGATATAACCCAGGCCGAGACCGATGCCGCCAACCACGCCGTACCCGAGGTAAATCAACGGCAGGGAGTGCATGGAAGTGCCCGCTGCGGCGATGAAGAATCCTGCGCTGAAGCAAATAGCGGCATAGAACATGGCGCGGCGCGGACCCGCCTTCTCAAGCCACGCACCGAAAACCGCGGCAGAAATCCCAAGGAAGGCGATGGCAATGGAAAAGATATAGCCAATCGCCTTCAGATTCCAGCTATGGTCGTAAGCCAGCAGCGGGTTTTTGAATACCGAAAACGCATAGACCTGCCCGATGGCAAGGTGGATGGCCAGCGCCGCCGGCGGCACAAGCCATCGGTTGTAGCCTTCCGGCGCCACTGAGAGGTCCCGATCGAGAAAGTTCAGCATAGATTGATCCCCGTAACCACCCTCGCTCCTGAAGCCGACGCTCCTCACTCTACACACCGAATCGACGTTTGCCCAGCTATTCCACACGGACGCGTGGTTCGGGCCAAAGGTGGTGTCGTCCACGCCGATTTCCGCGCTCGCGGCAACTGCTAACCTGAATGAGTTCTTCGCCCGTTACCGGTCACATTGCTCTCAGAACCCGCCATAGCGTACCTTTTTCTGGTCGGGTCTACCTTCGAAAAGCCATAGGGGGAACACAGCTTGTCCATCTCCGCGGAAACAACGTCGCAAGGCACCAATATGGATTCACTGTTGCGCGAAAACCGAGTCTTTCAGCCGCCGGTGGAGTTTGCAGCCAAGGCTCGGATAGGCTCCCTTGCCGGGTACGAAGAACTCTATCGGCAGAGCATCGACGATCCCTCGGCCTTCTGGGCGAACGCTGCGGCAGAGCTCGAATGGTTTACGCCGTTCACCTCCGTCGTCGAGGGGGAGATGGGGTCCGCCACGTGGTTCAACGGTGGCAAGCTGAACCTGAGCCATAACTGCGTTGACCGGCACGCCATGGGCTCGCGCCGCGACACGATCGCCCTGCTGTGGGAGGGCGAACCCGGTGAGGTGCGGCGGATCACCTACGGCCAACTCCACGAGCAGGTGCAGAAGTTTGCCAACGTTCTGAAGGGCCTCGGCATTCAGCGCGGCGACCGCGTTGCGGTGTACATGGGAATGTGCCCCGAGCTCGCGATTGCGCTGCTGGCCTGCGCTCGGATCGGCGCGGTCCATTCTGTCATCTTCGGCGGCTTTGCGGCGCACGCCATCGTCGACCGCGTGAACGACTCGGCCTGCGTTGCGGTCATCACGCAGGATGTCAGCTATCGTCGCGGCGGCGAGGTGAAGCTCAAAGCCATCGTCGACGAAGCGCTTGAAAAATGCCCGACGGTCAAATCAGTGGTCGTATACAAGCGCGCCACGGTCGACGGCGCTCCGGAGACGAAGACGCCCGTCACGATGGTTGCAGGGCGCGACGTCTACTGGCACGATGCGATGGCCTCTGCCGCAGCAACATGCGCATGCGAGCACATGGATTCAGAGGATCCGCTCTACCTGCTCTACACTTCAGGCACGACCGGCAAACCGAAGGGTCTGTTGCACACGACCGGCGGCTACTCGGTGCAGACCTACCTGACGTCAAAGTACGTGTTCGATCTGCAGGAGCACGACGTTTACTGGTGTACCGCCGACATCGGCTGGGTGACAGGACACAGCTACGTCGTGTATGGCCCACTGCAGAATGGCGCGACGGTGATGATGTACGAGGGCGCTCCTAACTGGCCCGAAAACGATCGATTCTGGCAGATCGTCGACGAGCACAAGGTCACGATCTTCTACACAGCCCCGACTGCCATTCGCGCTTTCATCAAGTGGGGTGACCACCACGTCCACAAGCACTCTCTGGATTCGCTGCGACTGCTGGGTACGGTGGGCGAGCCAATCAACCCCGAGGCTTGGATGTGGTATCACCGCGAGATCGGCAAGGAGCGCTGTCCTATCGTCGACACGTTCTGGCAGACCGAGACCGGCGCAATCATGATCGCTCCGATACCCGGCGCTGTTCCCACCAAACCTGGCTCGGCGACGCGACCGTTCTTCGGCATTGTGCCTGAAGTGGTGACAAAAGAAGGCCAGCCGGTCCCGGCGGGGCAAGGCGGTCTGCTGGTCGTTCGCAAGCCCTGGCCTTCGATGGCCCGGACCATCTACGGCGATGCTGAACGCTACCAGGCTGCATACTTCTCGGAGATCCCGGGAAGCTACTTCACCGGTGATGGCGCGCGCTGCGACGCAGACGGCTACTACTGGCTGATGGGCCGCGTCGATGACGTGATCAACGTCAGTGGCCATCGGCTAGGCACAATGGAGATCGAATCGGCGCTGGTCGCGCACCCGAAAGTCGCAGAAGCCGCAGTCGTGGGTCGTCCGGACGATTTGAAGGGACAGGCGATCGCTGCGTTCGTAACGCTGGACGAGGGTTACGAGCCCACCGAAGAGTTGAAGCAGGAGCTGCGGCAGTGGGTCGCCAAAGAGATCGGCGCGCTGGCCCGGCCGGATGACCTTCGCTTCACGCAGATGCTCCCGAAGACCCGTTCCGGCAAGATCATGCGGAGACTGCTGCGGGAGTTGGCGACGACCGGAACGGTGACCGGTGATACGACTACTCTGGAAGATTTTGGGGTGATCGCGAAACTGCGTGGGGACGAGGAGTAAGAACGACTTTATTTCTGAGAGCTGACAGCTGTTAGCTCATTGCTGTCAGCTCGCAGAGATTTGTTCTTAGCTGGCGGGGGTAAAGCGCTTCGCGAAGACCACATACTTCGCCTTGATTGACGGATTATTCTCGATCGCCGCAGCAACGTGCCGCATGAATGGCTGACCGGTCGCCTCCTGGTACGCCTGATGGAAGGGTGAAAACTTGGCGTAGTAGAACAGCGCCTCGTTGCCGGTGTCGGCAAAGAGATCCGCGTCCAGTGCGCCGCGATTCACAAAGGCAGCCGCCATCTCCCAGTAGCTGAGCGCCTGACGCCAGTACGCGTTATTCTGCGATCCGGAATCGCGCTGCAGCGCCAGCAACTCATCAACAGTCGCGGGATTGAACGTTGCGACAAACTTACGGGCCTCGCGCAACACGGGCTCGGTGCGGAGTTCGTACAGCTTCAGAATCAGTTCTGCGTCTTGCGGGGTTGCCATTGAAATCCTTTCTGGTACTAGGCGACAGCTGCTTCTTATTCGACCGTCTCCGAGTCGGCAGACTTCGGCGGTCCGATATGGCGCTCGAATGAGCACTCCGGAGTGTTGGGAACCTCAGCAGGTTGGCCCTTCTTGGGCCGCCGCTTGGGCAGGAATTCCCGGTTGTTCGGGCAGACGAGGTAGGTGCCTTCCTTGTTGCCGTACTCGACCAGGTAGGACGAATCGCACTTGGGGCAGGTCTCGTCGACCAGCTTCAGGTTGGATGAGAAGTCGCACTTTGGATAATTGACGCAGCCGTAGAAGGTATCGCCCCGCTTGGTCTTGCGGACAGCGATATCGCCGCCATCCTTGGGGCATTTCACGTCGAGCAGATCCTGCTTGACGTACTTGCACTTTGGATAGCCGGAACACGCGACGAATTCGCCGTAGGAGCCCTCGCGACGCAGCAATGGCTTGCCGCACTTGGGGCAGGCCTCTTCGAGCACCACGGGGGGCTTCTGCTGCACCTTCTGCGTCAACTTGCGGATGGTCTTGCAGGGCGGGTCGTCCGAGTAGCCGGGGCAGGACATGAACGGACCCCATGGTCCATTCTTGAGGACCATCTGGCGGCCGCAGTTATCGCAAAACTCTTCTTCCGGAGCCTCATCCGCCCCGGGGGCCGTGAGGTCCGGCTTGGCAGCGATGTTCTCCTTGGTGAAGTCGCAGGAGACCGGCTCCGCAACGACCTTCTTGCCTTTGCCCTGAGCCACCGCCACGGCCTTCGCGAACTCCTTCGCGTCGGCGACTTCCTGCTGGAAGGTGGTCTCGTCGGTCACCATCGCCTTTACGATCATGGGGAAGTGGAAGTTCTTGAAAACTTTCTTCAGAACTTCCTTGGGATCCTTCTTCCACGGAGCGGCCGCGATGACAACTGGCTTGGCGTTCGTGAACGCGCTGCAGGAGTAGAAGCTGCCAAACTTGCCCCACTTCAGGATCAGCGGTGAGCCACACTTCTCGCAGATTTCTGTCGTCGGCTCTTCGCGGCGTTTGATGTCTTCCATGTCGCGGGCAGCGACGGCTAGTTCTTTTTCAAGATGCCCATAGAACCCGTCGAGCAGATCGGTCCAGCGCTCCTGCCCCGCTTCCACGGCGTCGAGTTCGCCTTCAAGCGTGGCCGTGTAGCTGGTCTCGAAGATGTAAGGGAAGTTCTTGACGAGCAGTTCCGTCACCACCATGCCGATCTCGGTCGGGATGAACTTGCCTGCGATCTTCTTCACGTAGTCGCGGTCCTGGATGGTGTTGATGATCGAAGCGTAGGTCGAGGGGCGACCGATTCCCTTCTCTTCGAGCACCTTCACGAGCGAGGCTTCGTTGTAGCGCGGTGGCGGCTCCGTAAACTTCTGTTCGGAGTTGACAGCGAGCGCGTTCAGCGAATCCCCCGCCTTCAGGTCAGGCAGGACGGTGTCTTCGGAGGCCGTGTCCCAGATGGCCAGAAACCCCTTGAACTTGAGGATCGAACCACTAATGCGGAAGTCGTACGTGCGGTCGGCTTTGGCGGCGATCTCGATGGTCGTCTGGTCGAAGACGGCTGGGGCCATCTGCGATGAGACGAACTTCTGCCAGATCAGTTTGTAGAGCTTGTACTGCTCGTCGCTCAGGTACTGCCGGATCGATTCTGGCGTGTACTCGGGATTCGTGGGACGTATGGCCTCGTGAGCGTCCTGCGCGTCGCTCTTGCCCTTGTAATCGATTGCGTCCTTGGCGAGATACTGCGCGCCGAGAGACTTCTGCACGTAGTCCCGCGCGGCTGCGATCGAGTCCGCAGAAGCTCGCGTCGAATCGGTACGCATGTAGGTGATCAGACCCACAGTTCCGGCCGAGCCAATCTCTATGCCTTCATACAGACGCTGTGCCACGCCCATGGTGCGGCGGACGTTGAAGCCGAGGCGATTGGAGGCGTCCTGCTGTAACTTGCTGGTGATGTACGGCGCGGTCGGCTTGCGCGAACGCTCCTTGCGCTCCACGCTGGCCACCGACCATGCGGCCTTGTCCAGTCGCGCCAGAACCTTGTCGGTCTCGGCCTGGTTGGGCAGCGCGCCGGAGAGCCACTGGTCCTTGCCATCGGCATCCACACCGTTTGAAACGCGGGAACTGGTGCCATCGATGCCGGTAAACTTCGCCGTAAAGTCGGACCCGTGCGCGGGCTTCAGGTTGGCGTCGATGTTCCAGTACTCGACGGGAATGAACGCATTGATCTCGCGCTCCCGTTCGACGATAAGCCGCAGCGCCACGGTCTGAACGCGGCCGGCGGAGAGTCCGCGGCGGACCTTGTCCCAGAGCAGAGGCGAGATCTGGTAGCCGACGAGGCGGTCGAGAACGCGCCGCGTCTGCTGCGCGTCGACGAGGTTCTCATTGACGGGGCGGGCGTGCTGGAAGGCGGCTTTGACGGCCTTCTGCGTGATCTCATTAAAGGTGACGCGCTGGATGGTTGCGCCCTTCTTGAGCATGGGCGTCAGTTGCATGGAGAGGTGGGCGGCGATAGCCTCGCCTTCGCGGTCAGGGTCAGGCGCGAGATAGATGGCGTCGGCCTTGGAGGCGAGCTTGCGCAGACGATCTACGATCTTTTCCTTGCCGGGCGAGACGATGAGGGTCGGCTCGAACGTGCGGCGCTTCAGCTCCACGCCGATGTCATTTTTGGGCAGGTCCATAATGTGGCCTATCGAGGCCTCCACCGTGTAGTCCGCGCCGAGATATTTGTTGATCGTCTTGGCCTTTGCAGGCGACTCCACGATCACGAGAGATTTGCTCATTGTCTTCCTTCAATCCACCGAATCGGTCAGGACAACCCCAACGCGATTCCCAGCTTGTTTCATTGCGAACCTAACACGAGTTGCCGGAATCGCGCCAACGCGGTCATCCCCAAAATCGTCCTTCGGTCCCATTTGGGTTGCATTCACTTCCCTGTTGACTCCGCTCAGCGCAATGCGTTTGCGTGTCTTAGAAGCACCGTACATAGTTTTTTCCGGGCAGCGACTTCACCTTGCCGGAAAGCTCCAGTTCGAACAGGGCCGTGAATATCTCAGCCGAAGCAAGTTCAGCCTCCATCTGCTCCATCAGGTCGTCGAGCTGGATTGCCTCGTCGTGGCGGAGCCGGTTGAAGATCAGCCGCTCGTTATGGCCCATGGCCTGCTCAGCAAACAAAGATGCGGCACCGGAGGGTTTCGATTCATTTGGGGTTTTCGAGGAACTGCCCCGTCCAGCCGCAGCCAGCTCGTCTTCGAGCTGCAACTTGATGTCTGACGGCAGGTCTTCCCAGACATCTTCCCATGTCGCCGTCAGCTTGGCGCCCTGTTTGATCAGCGTGTTCGGGCCCCACGAACCTTTGTTCGTAACGTTGCCCGGAACGGCGTAGACGTCGCGGTTCTGCTCCATCGCGCAGCGCGCCGTGATGCGTGTACCCGAGTACTCGGCGGCTTCGACCACGAGTACACCGACACTCAATCCGGACAAAACGCGGTTCCGGATCGGGAAGTTTTGCGGTGCGGGAAACGTCCCCATCGGGTACTCGGTGACGATGGTTCCGCCGGAAAGGACGATGGACTCCGCCAGCTTTTTGTTGTCTTTGGGGTAGACCACGTCGAGCCCAGTGCCCCAGACCGCGACGGTTTTTCCACCGGCGTCCAGCGCGCCCTTATGCGCAGCCGTGTCGATTCCTCGGGCCATCCCGGACATGATGACGAGCCCCCGGTTGGCGAGGTCGCGGGAGAGAAGCTCCGACATTCCCGCTCCGTAGGCCGACGGTGCGCGGGTACCGACCACCGCAATCCCCGGCCTGCTCAACAGCGCGACGCTGCCGCGAACCCAGAGAACTGCGGGGGGATCGTAGATCTCCAGCAGGCGCTGCGGGTAGTCGGCATCCTGCGCCGTGATGAAGGTGGCGCCGGAATCATAGACAAGTTTGGCTTCCTTCTCGGCGGCGGCGCGGGCACGTCCATCGGCGATAAACTGTGCGGATTTCGCGGGGATCCGCAGCGATTCGAGTTCGGTAAGCGGCATGTCGAACAGGCGCGCTGCCTCGCCGATCATCGCCACCGCCCGAGCGATCCGAGTGGGGCCAAGACCGGGGGTTAAGGCTAGGGCCAGCCATGCGAGACGCGAGGTTTCAGTGTGAGTTTCGGGGACTGCCGCGGCATGCATCGCCATATACAACTCCGCTGAGCGAGATTCGCAAGAGAGTACCACGAATGGAGAAACTTCGACGTTGCAGCCAGCCCGCGTAGACTGGAAGTGTGGCTCTACGCGTCGCTGCTATCGATTTTCTGAACCCCGCACCGCTGATGTGGGACTTCAACCATCCGCCCCTGCAATCGGACCTCGCCGGCCGATACGAGCTGCACCTGACCGAGCCCTCGCAGTGTGCGCGGGAGCTGCTGGAGGGCCGCGCCGACCTCGGCCTGATCCCCATTGCCGCCCTGACTCCGGAACTTCGCATCGTTCCCGGCTGCACCATCGCCAGCCTGGACCAGGTGCGCTCGATTCAGCTGATCGTGAAGGCGCCGCTGACGCTCGACCAGATTCGGACGGTCGCAGCCGACACAGCATCGCGCAGTTCGGTTGCGTATGCCGAGATCCTTTTCCGTCACTTTATCGGGACCGAACCGAGCTTCCTGCCCGCGAAGGCCGACGCTGAGACCATGCTGGCCGAGGCGGATGCGGCGTTGATCATCGGCGATCCGGCGCTGCTGGCGCTTGAGCGGCGAGCCGAGATTGAAGCCCGCATCGGCCCCTGCACCTGGTACGATGTGGCCGAGCTGTGGACGCAACGGACCGGTCTGCCGTGGGTTGCCGCCGTCTGGGCCGTGCGTCCCGAGGGCGTACCAACGCGTGAGGATCGCCGCCAACTCATCGACGATCTCAACCTGTCGCGCGACCACGGTCTAACCCACATCGACGACCTGGTCGGGGAGTGGACGCCAAAGATCGCTCTCCCGCCCCAGACGATTCGGCACTATCTGGAACACAATATCCACTACCGTTTGGATTCACGCTGCGAACGATCCATCGCCACATTTCGCAGACTGGCGGCGCACATTGGTGTGCTTGATCCTCTGCCGCAGCTACCCTTCCTTAGCGAAGAAGGCGACTGACAACACTGCCACATCACAAAAATCTGCGGCTCACCGTCCAATCGAAGCGTCTGAGGAGATATGGATTCGTTACCACACACAATTCGTACCGGACTCCTGCTTGCCGCAGCCCTGTGGACGCAGACGGCAGGCCCAAAGAGCGAAAGCCAGATGCTGGTTCATCTGCTCTTCTCGCTCGGCCTCACCGGCATGTTTCTGGTGTCGATCGTCGACTCATCCTTTGTGCCGCTTCCCCTCCCCGGGATGACGGACATTATGCTGGTGATCTACGCGGCGCAGCATGCCAACCCCTGGCTGTTGATCGCGCTCGCCACGGTAGGCTCGGCGCTCGGTGGTCTCTTTTCGCACAAGGTGGGTCAGGCCGGGGGGCTGGCCTTCATCGAGAAGCGGACGCCACCCAGAATCTTCAAGCGCGTGACCCGCTGGATGGAGTCGCATGCGATCCTCGCGGTCGCTCTGCCTGCAATTCTGCCACCGCCCATGCCGCTTAGCCCCTTCGTGCTTGCGGCAGGTGCGCTGAAGATGTCGCGTAAGACGTTCATGATTACGTTCACGATCAGCCGCTTGCTGCGCCATGCCTTCGCCGTCTGGCTGGGCTTCCACTACGGCAGACATGTGCTGATACTTTGGCAGAAGTTCGCCGCGACATGGGGACGGCCCGTGCTGATCTTCGTGTGGACGACGATCGCGATCAGCCTCGCCTACGCGCTATGGCAGCTCTGGAAGACCAGCCACAGCGTCGGCGCGACCCGGCAACAGGAACGTACAACCGTCTAAGCCGCTACGGCGCTGCGTGGCTTGAACTTCCGCTTGTAGTATCCGATCGTCAGCACGATCGCCGGAACCCCGACTATCGTAGGCCACAGCCACCAGAGGAAGCCGCCCCCGAATCGCGGGGCCAGCGTCGTCACTCCGAATGCAGTCCACGCGGCAATGTAGCTTCCAATGAAGTTGCCCAGATGGGTATACCACCAGAACATCTTCTCGGTAGGCTTGACGACGAATTTGCGGATCTCAACCGCTGCGGCTCGCATACCGATAATGCCGAACACAATCGCGACGATGCCCATGTTCTGAACCCACGCGGGACGGACCGCTCCGAAGATCGCCAGGCAGGCCGAGGCCGCGAACGTGAACACGGCAGCGATCCAGTCGATCGGCTTTGCGCTGCCACCGCTCGCCAGACTTTTCAGCTTTGTGATCCGGTAGCCCGAAAACGCCAGGTAGAAGCTGAAGATTGCCACCAGCGCGAGAAACAACACCGGTCTGTACAGTGCCATCGGCAGCGCAGTGACCGCGACGCCGCCCATGCACCACAGGTAAACCATGCCCCAGCGCCGATGCTGTTTGCCACCCTTGGCGGTAGCGAGCGCGATGGGCGCCAACAGAAACGATCCAAAGCCGCACGCGATGTGCAGCACCAGCAGGGAATGCATCCAGAATGGATCGTGGCCATAGCCAACGTGCATTTTGGGGTCTCCGGGGTTGTCGCTACGACTCCCACTGTAGCAGCGTGGAACCCACGGTGAACCCTGCGCCGAAGCTTGCGAGCAGAACCAGATCGCCCTTCTTCAAGCGACCCTCGTCCGTCGCCGTCTGCATGGCGAGCGGAATCGTCCCGGCCGTAGTGTTGCCGTAACGATCGATATTGATGATCACGGCTTCCTTGTTCATGCCGAGCCGCTCTGCGGTCGATTCGATGATGCGCTTGTTAGCCTGGTGCGGAATAAAACACGCCAGGTCGGCCCCTGTAACGCCATTGCGCGAGAGAACCGTCTCCGCCGCTTCCGCCATCTTGCGCACTGCAAACTTGTACACCGCGCCGCCGTCCTGATGAACGTAATGCATCTTCGCTGCGACCGTCTCAGCCGTCGCAGGATTCAACGAGCCGCCGCCCGGCATGTTGAGCATGGGCGCGCCGGAGCCGTCGATTTCGTGCCAGTAGTCGATCATGCCGACCTCACCCGGCTCACACGGTTCCAGCAATACCGCACCCGCGCCGTCGCCGAAGATGACGCAGGTAGCGCGGTCTGTGTAGTCGATGATGGAGCTCATCACATCCGCGCCAATCACCATTACCTTCTTGTGCGCGCCGGATTCCACCAGCTTGGTCCCGACCTGCAGCGCGTAGATGAACCCGGAACACGCAGCCAGAAGATCGAATCCCCACGCACCCTTGGCGCCGAGTTTCTCCTGCACCAGGCAGGCTGTGGCAGGGAAGAACATGTCTGGAGTGACTGTCGCGACGATGATGACTTCCACTTCGTCTGCGGATATCCCACGCTTGTCGAGGCAGATCTTCGCCGCTTCGGTTGCGAGATCGCTGGTCGCAACGCCCTTCTCGACGATGTGGCGCTCGCGGATGCCGGTACGTTCCTGGATCCACTGGTCGTTCGTGGCGACCATCAACTCCAGATCGTGGTTGGTCAACAGTTTGGGCGGAACGTAAACCCCTAAGGAAGAAATCTTGGCACGAACCGGGAGCTGGGGCTTCAACGTCAGACTCAAATCCTTCACCTCTTCAAACGATGCTTCTCAGCATACAAAACTTCATCGATTCCAACACGCAATCCACACGCCTACTCCAATGGAAGCGTTTGTGAATCGGTCAAATGTCGAGGGGAGTAGGGGGGATGTTAGTACCGGGCGACCTACTGCGCCCGAATTTGCCCGTTACCGTTGCTTCCTTCCGGACCTGGCGGGGTTGGCGGGATTACGTCGCGTAGGACCCGGCACGAAGACCAGTCTACCATCGATGGTACGGAGAGTTCTACTTGACAGCTGAGACGGCGCAAGCGCCAGCAACACACGAAGAGGTAGAAGCACGCTATCGCGAGCTCCGCGCCGGGCACCAGCACCAACACGACACGCTCGCCAGCGGGCGCTCAACGGTCCTGCAATTGCTGCTGGGCACGATCGCGGTCGTCATTTATCTTGCCTTTCAATCGCTGCACGCCACCGTGTCCCCATTGCTGTTTGTCGCGGGGTTCGTTGCCGTCGTGGTGCTTATTTGGATGTCGATGAATCGGCAGTCGAAGGTCGCGAAACAGCAGCGGATACTGGGGTTTTACGATCGCTCGCTCGAACGCACGGAAGGCGTTGCAGTGCAGTCCGGACGGACCGGAACGGAAGCGGGCCAGAACCTGCGGCCCGACGGCCATTTGTACGAACACGACTTCGACCTGCTAGGCCCGGACTCGCTCTTCGGCCTGCTGGCAACGGTTCGAACCGGCCCCGGTGAGCGCGGACTGGCACGCTATTTACTCGAACCGGCCAGCCATGAAGAGACGCTGCAGCGACAGGCGGCAGTGAAGGAATTGCTCCCTCAAACGTCGCTTCGAGAACAGATCGCGCTACTGGGCGCAACAAAATTCCACCAGATCTCAGCAAGCTTTTTCAATGAGTGGCTGGAAGAGGAAGCCCCAATCTTCCATCCCGCATTGCGAGTTATTTTGCTGATCACGGCCGCCGCCAATGTCGCTTTACTGACATTAGGGCTGATTCATTTCCGAAGCTGGGCTGACCTGTTCCCCAACCTTGCGATGGTATTTGCGCTACAGGGCGCGGTGTCGGCATACCTTCGACCGCGTGTTCTGCCGCTGCTGCAGGGAGGTGCACGGCTGGAGTTGAACGTGAGGCTGCTGGCCGACGGGCTCGCCGTACTGCAGAGCGCGGAGTTCGAGTGCCCGAAGTTGAAGGCGCTGCAGCAGGCGTCGCGCGAACCGGCGGGTGCGGTGAAGCTGCTGAAGAATCTCGTCGGTTCGCTGGCCATCGTGGAGCAGCGGACCAAGGAGTATTTCCTCATCCTCTCGTTGCTGCTTGCGGCGGGAACCCAGGCCGCGATTTCGATTGCCGCGTGGAAGCGGAAGCACGCCGCGCCCATGCGCGAGTGGCTGGACGCATGGGCGGAGTTTGAAGCGCTCAATGCCATCGCAACGTATGCCTATGAGCATCCGGAAGACGCCTGGCCGGAGCTGCTGCCAGCCGACCACAGCCCGAGCTTTGATGCGAAGTCGCTGGGACACCCGCTGCTTGCCGGTTCCGTAACCAACGACGTCAAGCTTGGCGCGGACACGCGATTCTTCCTGATCAGCGGTTCCAACATGTCGGGCAAGTCAACCTTGCTGCGTTCGATCGGCATCAACTCGGTCCTCGCCTACGCCGGAGCTCCGGTCCGCGCCGAGTCGCTGCGGCTTACACCGCTTCGGTTGGGCGCTTCTCTGGCGCTGACGGACTCGCTAGCCGAGGGACGCTCGAAGTTCCTTGCGGAGGTCGAGCGCCTGTCGGCCATCGTCGCCGCCAGCCACGACAGCCCAACGCTCTTTCTGGTCGACGAAATCTTCAGCGGGACTAACTCTGCCGATCGCCGAACTGCAGCCGAAGCGGTACTCACGCGCCTGCTGGCCAACGGAGCGATCGGTGCGCTGTCAACGCACGATCTCGCGCTCACCGAACTGGCAACAGAGTCCAACACAGGGCTCAACGTCCACATGGCCAGCCCAGACCCAGACGATCCGTTGGCCTTTGACTACAAGCTCAAGCCGGGTATCAACACCACCTCAAACGCCCTCGCAATCGTAAAGATGATGGGACTTTGAGCAAGGACAGACGCGGAGCGCGGATAAGACGGTCAAAAAGGATCAGATGGATTTCTTACGGTCCGCTCTTATCCGTCGTTTCCGTCTTATCCGCGTTAGTCACTTGTATCTCAGTTCCGGCAAAGGCTAACCTTTCGTCATGACGACGTTGCTTGCCCTACTCGCTCTGGTTCCGTGCCTCTCGCTCTCCGCGCAGGATGTACATGTCCATGTCAATCCCAGTTACAAAGCCGCCGGCCCAGGCAACGAGAACCTGACCGAATTCCCCACGATCCAGAACGCTCTCGATCACCATCCCTTCGCTGGTCCGGGTGGTCGCGTCTACATCGAGATTGAGACCGGGACGTATCGCGAACGAGTGATCGTTACGCAGAACCACAAGAACATTACCTTCGTCGGCAAGGGCGCGAAGCCGGAAGATACCGTCATCTCGAATTCCCTGAACGCGAAGACCGCCGGTGGCACCTTCTTTACCGAAACCGCGGAGATCAACGGCGATGGCTTCGAGGCGGACAACATCACCTTTGAAAACACCGCCGGGAACACTGGGCAGGCGGTTGCGGCCGCAGTCCGTGCCGACCGTGCAGTGTTCAAGCACGTCCGCTTCCTCGGGCACCAGGACACGCTGTTCGCCGATTACGGCCGCCAGTATTACGTCGATTGCTTCATCACCGGCGGCGTCGATTACATCTTCGGCAATGCCGCTGCTGTCTTCGACAACTCCGAGCTGAACTCAAACGGTCCCGGCTTCGTCACGGCGCAGTCGCGCACGGCACCCGATCAACCTACGGGCTACGTCATTCTGAACTCGCGCGTGACCAGTTCCATCGAAAAGGCGGAGACACGGATGGATGCGGCCACACCCGGCGCGAAGAGTTCCGCATCGGCGAACCGGATGATCGGCCTCGGGCGTCCGTGGCGTTCGTATTCGCGGGTCGTGTACATCAACTCCAGCCTTCCCGCCGACCTGAGCCCCGCCGGCTGGAATAACTGGGGCAAGCCGGAAAACGAGTCGACAGCCTGGTATGCGGAGTTCGGCAGCACTGGGCCCGGTGCGAGCAACACCGCTCGAGTGCCCTGGGCCCATTCGCTCAAGCCTACCGACGTCAAACAGTTCCTGCCGGCGACCTTTCTTCGCGGCTCAGATAACTGGAATCCCGAGGCATCGGCTGCAGCGCTTCCCTAGCCTGCAAATTGTTTTTTCGGCACGGAGAATATTTGCATCCAATCAATCAACGCGCCCGCTGGATTCAGTTCAGCGCGCCAACCATTGAATGGAGTTACAAATTTATGTTGATTCTCCTCATCATCCTGATTCTGGTCTTCGGTTTTGGCGGCTATCGCATGGGTCCCGGCATGGGCTATTACGGCGGGGGCGGCATCTCGCTCATCCTTACCATCGTGCTGATTCTGCTTTTGCTTAAAATCTTCTAATCGTCCCGGCAGGTTTGCTGTATTCTTCCTCCGAAGGCTGTTCGTCGGCCATCGCGCACTGTATTCCGGACCGCTGCAAGTCTTTATTCGAGCCGGAGTCGTGCCATGAGGAAGCAATGAGCGTCTCGTTTTCACGTCGCACACTTGCCCGATTTCTGGGCGCATCTGCCGTCACCGCAGGGCTGCCCCGATTTTCCTACGGGCAGCCCAACCGGCCCGTCTCACCTCGATCCTTTCCATCTGGATTTTTGTGGGGATCCGCGACGGCGTCGTATCAAGTGGAAGGGGCATTCAAGGAAGACGGCCGCGGCCCTTCCATCTGGGATACCTTTTCCCACACCTCCGGCAAGACATTCCAAGGCGAAACCGGCGACTTCGCAGACGATTTCTACCATCGCTACGAGTCCGACATTGCCCTGATGAAAGACCTTGGGCTGAAGTCGTTTCGCTTCTCAGTCTCCTGGTCGCGGGTCTTTCCATCCGGCACCGGCACACCCAACCCGAAAGGCTTCGACTTCTACAACAAACTCGTCGATGCGTTACTCGCGTCGGGGATCGAGCCGTATTGCACACTCTTCCATTGGGATCTCCCTCAGCCGCTTGAAGACAAGGGCGGCTGGCAGAATCGAGCAACGTCGCAGGCCTTCGGGGAGTACGCCGGGTATGTCGCGAAACACCTCTCCGACCGGGTGGCGCATTTTATGACCACCAACGAACTGAGCACCTTTGTCGAGCTCGGATACGGCAACGGACTCCACGCACCCGGACTGAAGTTGTCGACGGCAGGGGTTGCGCAGGCGGCGCACTACGCCGTGCTCGCCCATGGTCTGGGCGTTCAGGCGATTCGCGCCAACGCGAAGACCGGCACCCAGGTTGGACTTGCCGAGAACCCGACAATTACCTGCCCGGTGGTCGAGAACGACAAACACATCGGTGCCGCTCGCCTGGCCATGCGCGAAGAAAATGCACGCTACCTTACGGCGGTCATGGAAGGCCGATATACCGATCAATATCTGCGCAATCTCGGAGCCGCCGCACCAAAGTTTACGGACGCCGACATGAAAGCCATCGGCGCCCCGCTGGATTTCATCGGCATCAACTGCTATGAACCCGAGTACGCGCGGGCAGACGGTTCCGCACAGGGATACGAGGTGGTGAAGAAGCCAACCTCGTTCCCGCACATGGCTTCGCCGTGGCTGTTTATGGGGCCTGAGGCCCTTTACTGGGGACCAAAGCTTGCCACCGAACTATGGAAGCCCAAGGCAATCTACATCACCGAAAATGGCTGCTCGTCCGACGATGTATTGACCGCCGACGGACATTGCCTCGACACAGATCGCGTGATGTATCTGCGCAACTATCTGTCGCAGCTGCAGCGCGCGATCGCTGATGGCGCACCTGTCCGCGGCTACTTCCTGTGGAGTCTGCTGGATAACTTCGAGTGGGCCGACGGCTACTCCAAGCGGTTCGGTATTGTGTATGTAGACTTCAAAACACAGAAGCGCACGCCGAAGCTCAGCGCGGAATTTTATAAGGCAACGATCGCGAAGAACGCAGTGGCGTAGCAGGATCATCGAGGGTCGAAATGCGGGTTGGATTGATGACGAAGGAGTATCCGCCGAATGTCTACGGCGGTGCAGGGGTACACGTCGAATACCTGGCGCGGGAGCTTGCCCGCAAGATTGAGGTCGAAGTCCATTGCTGGGGCACTCAGCACGATGATGTCGACAAACTGCACGTCCGCGGCGATGAACCACCGGCGTCCGTCACCGGCGACACGAAAGAAAAGTTCAAAGCAGCCGTCGATGCCTTTGCACTCAATCTCTCGACCATGAAGTCGCTGGGCGAGATCGACATCGTTCACACCCACACCTGGTACACATCCATGGCTGGCTTTCTGGCCAAGAAGCTCTACGGCGTCCCGTTCGTCCTCACCACCCATTCGCTCGAGCCGCTGCGGGCATGGAAGGCTGAGCAACTCGGCTCCGGCTATGCCATGTCGTCGTGGATGGAGCGGACCGCGATGCTGGACGCCGATGGAATTGTTGCAGTCTCGAACGGCACCAAAGCCGACATCATCAAGGCCTATCCCGACATCGACCCCAGCAAAATTCACGTGATCTACAACGGCATCGACCTGAAGGAATATCAGAAAACCGATGCCACCGACGCGCTCGTAAAATACGGCGTCGATCCGGCCAAACCGTACGTCCTGTTCGTCGGTCGCATCACGCGGCAAAAAGGCGTGACGCACCTTGTCGAGGCGATCCAATACCTGTCGGCCAATACCCAGGTCGTCCTCTGCGCGGGAGCCCCGGATACTCCAGAAATCGCTACCGAGATGCGGGACAAAGTCACCGCCGCACTCACGCACAACCCGAACATCGTGTGGATTGAAAAGATGGTGACCAAGCCCGAAGCCATCCAGCTTTACAGCAATTGCGCGGTCTTCTGGTGCCCATCGGTGTACGAGCCGTTCGGCATCATCAATCTGGAAGCTATGGCCTGCGGCGCGCCGGTGGTTGCGTCGGCGACGGGCGGAATTCTCGAAGTCGTGGTCGAAGGCGTAACAGGTCATCTGGTGCCATTCGCGCCCGATCCTGTGACGACCTTCCCCACCGATCCTACACAGTTTGCGAAGGATCTCGCGGCTCCGGTAGCGGCGTTGCTGGCCGATCCGGCCAAGGCCAAAGGATTCGGCCAGGCCGGACGCCGCCGCGTCGAAGAAAAGTTCGCATGGGAAGCCATCGCCGACCAAACCATCGCGTTATACACAGAACTTCTGGCTGCCAAGGTAAGCTGACCGGATGGCAATAATCGGCGGTCTCCTTCTTGGAGTGGTGATCGGCATCATCTCGGGCCTCGTCGGCCTCGGAGGCGGCGCGCTCCTCATCCCTGCCCTCATATACCTGTACGGGATGACCCAACACCGCGCCCAGGGCACCTCGCTCGCCACCCTGCTCCTGCCTATCGGAGCCTTCGCCTTCTGGAAGTACTACAAGGCTGGCAACGTCGACCTGCGCCTTGCTATACTCGTTGCCATCGGCTTCACGGTCGGCGGGTACTTCGGCGGCAAAATGGCTCAAAACTTCTCCGACATCACTCTCCGCCGCTGCTTCGCCGTGCTGCTCATCATCATCGCCACACGCATGCTCATCAAGTAGCAAGGCGCGGATTTGGTCGTGCTAATCCTGGTAGCGGTTCGCATGTTCTTCAAGTAATCTATCGATCAAGGGCCTGAAACCTACGCGGAGCTTCAATTGGACCTGACTGAACGATCGCACGACACTCCGTCCGGATCCGGCAATTCGCTTGCATGGATCACGTGGGCGGCTATCCTGATCGCCGCCTGTGCCGTCTTCTTCGGCAATCTGCGCTTTGGCAGTGCGGTCCTCAGCGTCGGCTTCGAAGATGACTTCTTTTATTACGCACAGGTCGCCCGCAACCTTGCCTTCCACGGCATCTCGAGCCTGGATGGCACGCACCTGACGAACGGCTACCATCCGCTGTGGCTCCTCATCCTGACCGCCGTCACCAGGATCTTCGACATCGGCGGCCTGCTCGGAGCGAAAAGCGTCTTCCCAATGGCGGTCGCGCTCGAGACCGTCCAGGTCGCACTCATCGCCGCGATCGCGCTGTACGCCTTCCGCATCGCCCGGTTTTACCTCAGCGTCCAGGCCAGTTGCGCAGTGCAACTGCTAGCAGTGGCCGGGGCGCTGATGGTCGTCCGCAGCGGCATGGAAGCCGGCCTGACGATTGCGCTGGCGTTTGTGCTCCTGTGGTTTCGCCTGCGCCCAGCCTTCACCTGGTCCGGCGGAAGCGTGCTCCGGTACGGGATGCTCGCGAGCCTGATGGCGCTCTCCCGACTGGATTCTGTCCTGTTGATCGCGCTGCTCTTCCTGTTCGACGTCGTATGGCACGGCGGTTCGATCCTCGACAAGCTCATCTCATCCGGCCTGTTCGTCGCCGGACTCTGGCCGCTGGGCGTCTACACCCTCGTCAACTGGCTGGTCTTCGATTCGCTCATGCCGATCTCCGCAACGGCCAAGGGCCTCCGCGAAACTCGCTGGCCTTCGCTGGACGCCATGGGATCGTTCGCTTTGCGCCTGTTCCAACTCAGGCTGCCGGTCTACGCCGTCTGCGTTGCGCTGACGCTGGCCGTCCCTGTGCTGCTGTTGATGAATCGCCGCCGCTCGCCGGTCGGATCGCGCGGAGTTTTTTGGGCGGTACTGCTGTTCCCCTTAGTCCACCTTCTTGCCGTGACCATGCTGAGTGACTGGATGATCTGGCCCTGGTATGTCTACGCTTGGCCAGTCTCCGGCGCAATTGCGGCAATTCTGCTGTTCCAGCCGCCTGCCACTGAGGCAGACGATTCCCGTATGCCGTTGATCAGCTTGGGGTTGGCCGCATTGCTGCTTGCTCTGAGCGCGGGATATCTCGTCCACTCGTCCCGCCCCGAAGACGAGCTAACCTACCTCGCTGGCGAGGATGTAGCCGCCTTCGCCTCCACCCACCCCGGCGTCTACGCAATGGGAGACCGCGCGGGGGCGGTTGCTTATCTGGCGAAGATCCCCGTCATCCAGCTCGATGGCCTGATGATGGACGTGGATTACCTGGATAACATCCGCTCGGGCAAGAACGTCAAGGACGTACTCGCACAATACAAGGTGCGCTACTACATCTCGACCGGCGCTACCGAAGATGCCGCGGGTTGCTATGCGGTTAGGGAACCGATGCAGGCCGGGCCGGAATCGCTCTCCATGCGCGCGCTGATCTGCCAGGTGCCGGTGGCGAAGTTCGAGCATCGCGGATTCGTCAATCACATCTTCGACATGCAATAGTGTCCCGCCGAACCTAGTAGAATGGTGAGATGCCTTTCGCCGTGCTCGAACCCGCCGTAGCCGCCCCCGCAAGACCGAAGGTGGGGTTCGTCTCGCTCGGCTGCCCTAAAAACCTTGTCGACTCCGAAGTCATGATGGGGATGCTCCACCACAACGGCGCCGAGCTGACCGCCAACGCCGAAGACGCCGAAATCATCGTGATCAACACCTGCAGCTTCATCGACTCCGCCAAGCAGGAATCAGTGAACACCATCCTCGAGATGGTGAAGCACAAGACCGGCGGCAAGGCGACCCGCATCGTCGTCGCCGGGTGCCTCGTCGAACGCTACCGCGACGAGATCCAAAAAAACATTCCCGAGGTCGACGCGGTCATAGGAACCGGCGAACTCGAAGCCATTCTCGCCGCCGCCGGGCTATCGCCAACCGGCCACGAGAAAACCGACTCACCGTTCAATATTTTGCCGCAGGGCCTGATGGAACGCGCCCCGTCCGCCGTGCATCAGCACTCGCACCCGCACGAAGCAGGCGCGCAGATCGTCACCGAACTCGGCACAACCTCCCGCCCCGAAGGCGACGCACGCGAGCAATCCGGCCGCTTCTCCCGCGAGTCCTGGGACGGTGCCAGCGCGCACCTCCCCGAGTACCTGTACGACGATCACACGCCGCGCATTCTGAGTACGCCCCGCGCCTCCGCTTACATCAAGATAGCCGAGGGCTGCGACCACCCCTGCACCTTCTGCATCATCCCGCAGCTACGCGGCAAGTTTCGTTCACGCCGCATGGGCTCCATCGTCGCCGAGGCGCAGAACCTTATCGCCCAAGGCGTCCGCGAGCTCACCCTCATCGGTCAGGACACCACCTGCTACGGCGAAGACCTCGGCCTCAAGGACGGCCTGGCGCAGCTGCTTGACGCGCTCGCCGTGTTGCCCGGCCTGAAGTGGGTCCGCTTCCTCTACACCTACCCCAACAAGGTCACCACGCGCCTGCTCGAAACGATGGCGAAGCACGACACCGTCGCCAAGTACCTCGACGTCCCGCTCCAGCACGCCAGCGCCAACGTCCTGAAGACGATGAAGCGCGGCGGCAACGCGAGCATCTTCCTCGACCTGATCGCGAAAGCCCGGAGGATCGTCCCCGGCATCGCCATCCGTACCTCGTTCATCGTCGGCTTCCCCGGCGAGACCGACGCCGACTTCGAGGAGCTGATGGCCTTCGTCAGAGCAGCCAAGATCGACTGGCTAGGCGTCTTCACCTACTCCGACGAGGAGGGGGCCAAGGCGTTCGAGCTACCGGACATCTCCAAGGTGCCAACACGCACGATTCAGGCCCGCCGCCGCAAGCTGATGAAGCTTCAACAGACGATTTCCACGATGGAAAAGGCGAAGTGGATTGGCCGCACGGTGGACGTGCTGGTCGAAGGCATTTCGGAGGAGACCGACCTGCTGTGGGAGGGCCGCACCTCGCTCCACGCGCCGGAGATCGACGGCAAGGTGCTCATCAACGACTTCGGGCCACACGAGGAATTGGTGCCCGGGACTTTCTACAGGGCGGAGATTACCGAGGCGCATGATTACGATGTGGTGGCGAGAATTCTCGACTAAGTCACAATGTCTACTCTAGCGAGGGTGTCACCCCCCCCCAAGGAAATGAAGGGTGTCATCCTTCGCCCAAGGCGGAGGATCTGCTTTTCGCCGTTGCCTTTGCTTTAACCCCAGTACCCGACTACCCTAGCGCCATGTCGACGGAAGATCATCACTACTTTGTCTACATCATCGCCAGTCGCTCCCGCACCCTCTACATCGGCGTCACGAACGACCTGATCTACCGCTTGCGCCAGCACCGCGAAGGCAAAGCCGACAGCTTCACCACCACATATAGAATTCACCGGCTCGTTTACTTCGAACGCTTCCAATGGATTGATAAGGCAATCGCAAGAGAGAAATATCTCAAGCATTTCCTCCGGCAGGAAAAGGTGGATCTTATCCAATCCACAAACCCCACATGGACCGACTTGGCTGAGGTCTACTTTCCAGCATATCCAAGCGGAAAAGCAGATCCTCCGCTTCGCGAAGGATGACACCTTCAAAGATTTTATGAGTGTTAAAATCGATACACTGAGCTTAGTACTCCCATGACCGCACCCAAAGCACTCTTCTGCCCCACCTGCCGCAAGGTCGTCCTCGCCGATGCCCCCGACTTCCCATTCTGCTCCGACCGCTGCCGCATCCTTGACCTCGGCAAGTGGGCCTCCGGCGGCTACGTTATCTCGTCGCCCATCCACGACCCCGACCTCCTCGACGAGCTCGAAGGCCTACGCGACCGCCAGAAGCGCGACACGAACGACTCCGATGGCTAACCAACCCCGCCAAAACCTCACCGGCATCAAGAAAACCGCCTGGGCATGGGCGCTCGGAACCTTCTTCGGCGCGGGCCTGATGCGTCCCGGCCCCGGCACCTACGGCTCCGTGGCCGCAGTCCTCCTGTGGTTTGGCTGCGCTCACGCCTTCCATCCCACGCACTTGGCTCTTTGGACAGCCGCAGCTGCAATCGCAGCCACGCTCATCGGTATCCCCGCCGCCACTATCGTCGCCCGCGAATCCGGCCGCGAAGACCCCGGCCACGTCGTCATCGACGAGGTCGCCGGCCAATGGTTTGCGCTCATCGCCATCCCCGCCGACTGGAAACACGCCGCGCTCGCCCTCCTGCTCTTCCGCCTATTTGATATCACCAAACCGCCGCCGGTCCGCCAGCTCGAACGCCTTCACGCCGGCACCGGCATTATGCTCGACGACGTTGCAGCCGGCCTGATCGCACTCGCCCTCGGCCATCTGGCGCTGCTCTGGTTCTGACCCCAAACTCGTTGTCATCCTTCCGCGCAGCGGGAGGACCTGCTTTTGCTTTACCCTTGCAGCAGATGCCCACGCTGACCGCACTCCATCCCGCCGCCGCACTCCCCGGCGGAGACGTAACACTCACCGGCGCCGCCCTCGGCCCACCCCTCACCGCCGACGTCGCCGGAGTGCCCGCCCTGGTCTCGCTCGCTCGCCCTACCCAGGCCATCATCCGCATCCCCGAGGGCGTCCTGCCCGGAAACATCACGGTCTCGCGCGGCGCCTTGACTTCGAACGCCCTGCCAATCCGAATCGGCGTTGCGATGGCTGAAAACCTGCACCCCGTCGCCAACCCGGCAGTCGATGCCGCCGGAAACGTCTACGCCACACTCTCCGGCTCGCGTGGCGAGGCTACACCGGTGTCGATCTTCCGCATCGCCCCCGCCATCGAAGGCGTCATCCACGAGGTCCGTCCCTTCGTCCGGGAAATCCTCAACGCCACCGGCCTGGCCTTCGGCCTCGACCAGCAGCTCTATGTCAGCTCCCGCGCCGAAGGAACGGTGTATTGCGTAGACGCAGCGGGCGACGCCCACGTCTATGCTGAAGGGCTTGGCGTCGCCACCGGCATCGCCTTCGACGCCAAAGGCGATCTGTACGTCGGCGACCGCTCCGGAACCATCTTCAAAATTCGAACCGCCAACGACACCCAAGCGCAGGAAACGTTCGTCTTTGCCACCCTTGAGCCTTCTATCTCCGCCTACCACCTCGCCTTCGATAGCAAGGGAACCCTCTACGTTACCGGCCCCACCACCGCCTCCAGCCAGTCCGTACACGCCATCGACCGCGACGGCAACGCCACTGAATTCTTTCGTGGACTCGGCCGCGCCCAAGGGATGGCCTTCGACCCCGACGACAATCTCTATGTCGCCGCTTCGCTGGCAGGAGAACGCGGCATCATCCGCATTACTCCTCAGAAAGAAGCATCATTAGCCGTCTCCGGTTCCAACCTCGTCGGCCTCTGCCTTCTCCCTGGCGGTCGCGCCGCCCTCGCGACCCGCGACGCAATCTACGAAATTCAAATTTGATCCAGCTTTTCCGCCCTCTCTTCCTTATTCCCTCTTCCCTATCCCCTGCCTTTTGGCGCATCCTACCTAGATGATCGCTGAAATTATCGCTGCCGGCTCCGAGATGCTCACCCCATTCCGGCAGGACACCAACTCCCTCTACCTCACCGCCGGCCTCAACGACATCGGCATCTCTGTCGGATTCAAGACCATCGTCGGCGACTCGCTCGAACACCTTACCGGCGCAGCCCGCAACGCGCTGTTGCGCGCCGACATCGTCATCTTCTCCGGCGGCCTCGGTCCCACCGAAGACGACCTTACCCGCGAGGCCGCAGCCGCAGCGCTTGGCCTCACGCTGCATCGCGACAACGAGATCATCACCAACCTGCACAAACGCTTCGCCGAGCGCCGCATCCCCATGCCGCCCAACAACGCCAAGCAGGCCGATATCCTTGAAGGCGCCGTCCTGCTGGCGAACGCCAACGGCAGCGCACCGGGACAGTTTTTGGAGACCACGTTCGAAGGCAAGCGCCGCATCGTCGTCCTCCTACCCGGGCCGCCCCGCGAGTTGAAGCCACTGTTCGATAGCCTGGTGAAGCCCAAACTCGCCGCAGCGATGCCGCCCAGCTTCCTTGCCCGCCGCGAGCTGCGGATGGCCCTCATCCCCGAATCCACAGTCGACTCTCGCACGTCGCCGATCTATAAGCAGTACGCCGACGTCGAGACCACGATCCTCGCTACCGCCGGCGAAATTCAGCTCCACTTCATCTGCGCCAAGCCCACGCTGGAAGAGGCGAAGGCCCGCGTCAACGCGGTCGCCGAGGCAATCGAGCACGAGATGCAGGATGACATTTTCTCGTCGCAGGGCGAGTCGCTGGAAGAGGTAGTGCTGCTGATGCTCGGGATGCGCCACCTGACCCTCGCCGCAGCCGAAAGCTGCACCGGCGGCCTGCTGTCGGAGCGGCTTACCGCCATCGCCGGAAGCTCGCGTTACTTCCTCGGCGGAGCCGTCGTGTACTCCGACGCCCTCAAAACCTCGTTCGCCGGCGTTCCACCCGAAATCATCGAACGCGAAGGTCCCGTCTCGGACGCAGTCGCCCGCGCACTCGCCGAAGGTATCCGTCAGCGCACCGGCGCGTCCATTGGCGTGTCAATCACCGGCATCGCAGGCCCCGGCCCGGGCACCGGAGCGGACGTCGGAAAGCCCATCGGCCTCGTCTACATCGGCATTGCCGACGCTGATGGAACCCAAGTGAAGGAGCTTCGCCTCCCCGGCGACCGCGAACGCATCCGCTGGTGGGCCGCGCAGCACGCCCTCGAACAACTCCGGCGTCAGATGCTCTAACCCACCCGTCATCGACGATTGCTACACTGGATTGGCATCCGGCAACACTATGAATACCTGGCTCATCTCCATTCCGCTCGCCTACCTCCTGGGTTCGATACCGTTCGGATACCTGCTCGTCCGCACGTTTCGCAAGGAAGATATTCGAGCCTCCGGGAGCGGCAATATTGGCGCCACCAACGTCGCTCGGTCCGGCGCGAAGGGTCTGGCCATTGCTACGCTGCTGCTCGACGTCGCCAAAACCTTTGCCGCCGTTTCGATCGCCAGGTGGATCGCGCCCGGAGACTTTGACCTCGCGGTCGGCGCGGGAATCGCAGCGATGATCGGCTACGTCTTCCCGGTCTGGCTCGGCTTTCGCGGCGGCAAGGGGGTCGCGGGTGGGCTCGGCGTCTTCATCGCGCTCGTTCCGAAAGCCAGCGTTTGCATTCTGCTGGTCTTCATCGTCGTCTTCGCGATCACCCGGTTCGTCTCGCTGGCATCGATCATCGCGGCCGCCTCGCTACCCATCTTTGCCTTCTATTTCGATCGCCAGCCAAGCCCCATTGCGATCTTCGGCTTCCTGTCGATCCCGGCGCTCATTTGCATCCGCCACCACGAGAACATCCGCCGTTTGCTCGCCGGAACCGAAGCCAAATTCGGCACCCCAAAGGTGATCGCATGAGCCGTATTGCCATCCTGGGCGCGGGAGCCTGGGGAACAGCACTCTCTATATCCCTCGCTCGCCGCGGAGGTCACGAACTGACCTTGTGGTCTCACTCGACCAAGCTGGCAGACCATCTGATCGAGTCTGGCGAAAACCTGCCCTATCTGCCGGGCTTCACGCTGCCCATGGATGTGCAGATTACCTCCGACCTGCAGGGCGCGATCTTCGAGGCCGACCACATCGTCTGCGTTACGCCATCAGCTCATCTCCGCAGCACCATACAGGAAATCGCGCCGCTGCTGACACGCAATCAGATCATCGTCTGCGCCAGCAAGGGCCTGGAAGAGAAGACCTACCTGCGCGTTAGCCAGGTCATCGCGGCGGTAACCGACAACCCCTGCGGCGTGTTGAGCGGCCCATCATTCGCGCAGGAGGTGGCGAGCGGCCAGCCGACGGCATGCGTCATCGCGTCCAACGTTCCGCAGACCGCACTGAGCGTCCAGCGCGATTTCTCCTCACCCTCGCTACGCCTCTACACGAATGGCGATGTGGCCGGGGTTGAACTGGGCGGCGCGCTGAAGAACGTCATCGCGCTGGCGGCCGGCGTCATCCACGGCCTCGGCATGGGCCACAACACATCGGCAGCGCTGATCACACGCGGCATCGCCGAGATCACGCGGCTCGCAGTAGCTTGCGGGGGCCGTCGCCAGACGCTGGCTGGCCTCTCCGGCATAGGCGACCTGGTACTCACCTGCACCGGCTCGCTGAGCCGCAACCGGTCGGTCGGGATCGAGTTAGGCAAAGGACGCAAACTACCCGATATTCTGGTCGGAATGAACGGTAAAGTCGCCGAAGGAATTCACTCGACCGCTGCGGCGCTGGGGCTGGCCGCGCGGTACGGCGTGGAGATGCCAATCGCGGAGCAGATGGATGCCGTGCTGCACCACGGCAAGAGCCCCCGCGATGCAATCAAGAATTTGATGTCGAGGCCGGGGCGAGACGAGTAGTTACGTGCGGTTTCCAGCTTCCAACTTGTCCAACTCAACAAAGGCATCCGCGACTGCGAGCTGTATGTCCGTCCCCGGAACTTCCAGCACATCGGCGGTGCGGGTTCCATGCTCATCTGCGAACATTGCCGTGCGCCTGCGCGGGTCCACTACCCAGACTGCTTTGACGCCCATGGAAAGATAGTCGTCAATCTTCTCGTGCATTTCACTCATGCGATCGTCGGGCGACAGTATCTCGATGCACAGCACCGGAGGAATCGTGACGATCTGTTCGAAGGGATCCGTCTCTCGAACCACCAGCACATCAGGAACACGAAAATTAGTGGAAGATACCTGGGTCCGCAGCTCCGGGTAAGACAGTAACCCGTACTTCCCTTCAATCCCGAAGAAGAATTTGAGGAAAAATCTTTGCAATGCGGAATGCGGACCATCCCCCATGTTTCTCGCCCTCACCTGTCCATCGACCCATTCGCAATCCGGCCGATAGCTCGTGCGCAGATACTCGCTAAGAGGTACGAGAGTTGCAGTCGCCATCGCTATCACCTCGCTGCCACCATACTAATCCACGGGATGAACTAAACTAGCCTAAGCATGGCTTTCAACCTCTTCGGCAAACGCGACAAGACTCCCGACCCCGCAACACCCGACGCACCACAGCCGGAATCCGCCCCGCAAAAACTCGGTCTCTTCGACCGCATGCGGCAGGCCGTCACCCGCACACGCGAATCCCTCTCCGAGTCCATCGGCCAGATCGTCGCCCTCACCCGCGAGGTCGACGAATCCACCCTAGCCAGCCTTGGTCCGCTGCTGCTCGCCGCGGACGTCGGCTCCGCCACGACAGACATCGTGCTGAACAACCTGCGCCAGCGCGCCCTCCGCACCGGTATCGAAGGCGGCGGGGAACTCAAGCGGCTCTTGAAGCTGGAGTTGCAGGCAGTCCTCGACAACGTCGCCCGGCCGATCGCACGCCCCGCAGCACCACCCGAAGTCATCATGATGGTCGGCGTCAACGGTACCGGTAAGACGACCACCTCCGGCAAGCTCGCTGCTTACTTCAGCGCACGCGACCGCAGCGTTCTCCTCTGTGCTGCCGACACCTTCCGCGCCGCCGCCATCGAGCAGCTCGAGGTGTGGGCGCAACGCTCCGGGGTACAGATCATCAAGACCAAGCAGGGCGGCGACCCCTCCGCCGCGCTCTACGACGCCTGCACCGCCGCCAAAGCTCGCGGCACGCAGGTTCTCATCGTCGACACCGCCGGCCGTCTCCACACCAAGACCGACCTGATGAAGGAACTCGACAAGATGCGCCGTACCGCCGAGAAGCTTGTCCCCGGCGCACCACATCAAACGCTGCTCGTCATGGACGCCACCACCGGCCAGAACGGCCTGCAGCAGGCCCGGCTCTTTACTGAGGCCGCCCGCGTCACGGGCATCGTCCTCACCAAACTCGACGGGACGGCGAAAGGCGGCATCGTGCTCGCTATTGCGACTGAACTCGGCCTGCCGGTCGTCTATGCCGGGACGGGCGAGAAGATTGACGACATCATCCCCTTCGACAGCAAGTCGTTTATCGACTCGCTGATCGACTAAGCCCAACTTTCAGGGCCAGGTCTTTGTAGGTGCTCCTGAGGTAGGTCGGGGCTTCAGCCCCGACATCCACGCCGATCTCGTATGTCCATCCCGAGCGGGGGTTTCGCAGCCTCATCGCGAGACCCTCGACGAGGGACCGCCTTTGATCTCTGACTCTCCAAACATCAACCGATGAAACCAACTTATTACGGATTGATACCGAATAACCTGTGCCCGAGGATAAGATGGGAGTCAAAAAGGTCACATGAAACGAGAAGAAATTCGCAGGATCACGGGCAACACATTCAAGAATCAGGGTGTAAACGGGGAGTCTTGGCACAACTCTGCGATCTCTTTTCATGAGGGTGCTCGAATTTTGGAGCAATATAAGGACTCGATTCAAGGGGGCATCCGAGTCTTCCTTTTAAATGTTGCTCTGTCCATTGAACTACTGTTGAAGGCAATTATTGTCGTATAAGGAGCACCAGCGCCAACAACCCACAAGCTACGCGATCTCGCAAGGTCGGCGTGCCTTGACTTTGGGAAGAAACAAGAAGCCACTTTAGAACTTTTGGAAGAAATATTCATATGGAGCGGCCGCTATCCAGTCCCATTGAACGAAATTTATTGGAATAGATATCACGATGAGGTCCTAGAAAAGCACATCATTAGAGAAGGAGTAGGAAACACCAGCAAAACTAGAAAGAATCCGAATGTATTTCCAACGGCAGAAAATTGTGAAGCGCTTTGGACTGTAGCAAGCCGGAAGTGGGATGAGATTCAACCGCAGTGAACCACCTTCCAAGCTGGAGCAGCATTGCCTCTGATAACGCCATTCCCGTCCGGCAACCAACACCTTCAATCCTTAAGCGTTCCTCAAGACACGTCACCAGGCAATCGACTACCCACGCTGCCGTCGCACAAACTGCCAGGCCGCCAGCAATATCGCCGCCGTGCCCATCAGCGTGAGTACCAGCGCTTGCTGCCACAGGTCTCCAAACCCTGCCCCGCGCAGGATAATTCCTCGCAGAATCTGGATGTAATACGTCGCCGGAATGATGTGGCTGACCCCACGGAAAAACAGCGGCATGTTCTCCGTCAGGAAGATATAGCCGGATAAAAACACCGACGGGAGCACCGTTCCCATGGAGAGTTGGAACGCCTCCGCCTGCGACTTCGCCTTGGTTGAGATGACAAGCCCCAACCCCAGCACCGTCAGCAGAAACGGCAGCGAGAGTGCCAGCAACAGTAGCCAGCTGCCGTGGATCGGCACCTTGAACACCCACCGCATGATCGCCAGGATGACGCACAACTCACCGAACCCGAGCGCGCCATAGGGAATCATCTTGCCCACCATTAAACCCAGCGGCTTCACCGGTGTCATGGTCAGTTGTTCCAACGTCCCGCGCTCGCGTTCGCGCACCAGGCTCAGCGCGATCAGCAGGATAATCATCACCTGCAGCAGGACGGCGATCAGTCCCGGAACGAAGAAGTTTGCAGACCGCGTACTTGGGTTGTAGAGTACCGACGGCCTCACCTCGATGACCGCCGCAGAACCGACAACGCGGGCGAGGGACGCCGTAAGCGCGACGCCCGTCGCGCCATTCACAGCCTGCCCGGCCACCGTCGAGTCGGACCCATCCACCAGCACAAGTACGGTCGCCGTTGTTTCGCTCTGCAGACGCCGCGCATAGTCGTATGGAATCTTCACCCCGACTCGCACCTTTGCCGCCCGTATCGCGCCATACAGTGCCTCATCCGACTCAACATGCTCGGTCACCTGGAACACATCGGATGCCGCGAGCTTGGCGACGAACTCCCGGCTCTCCTGGGTCTTCGATTCGTCCTGCACCGCCGTCGTAATCTGCCGCACATTCGTATCCACAGCATAGCCAAACATGAACAGCTGAATCAGCGGAAGCAGCAGCGCGAAGAACAGCGTGCCGGGGTCACGCACGATGTGCGTGAACTCCTTGCGGCAGATCGGCCACAGACCGAAGAAGAGACCGCTCATTGCCCCGCCTTCTTCATAATGTCGAGCGTCAAAGTGACGAATACATCTTCCAGCGACGGCACGACCGTTTCGATCTTTGCCTGCGGCAACTTCTGTTTCACCGCGTCGATCTGATCCACGGCAAGCAGCGCGTGAATGGATCGCCCGAAGATTGTCGCCTCGCGCACACCCGGCATCGTGCGCAGCGATCCCAGAATCGACGAGGCATCCGCAATCTCGATCTGCACCCGCGCCGTTCCCGCCGGATTCGCCTGCGGAAGCTGTTGAAGCTCGGCAATCGTGCCCAGCGCCGCCAGCTTCGAGAGGTAGATATAGCCCACGCGACCGCAACGCTCCGCCTCGTCCATATAGTGCGTGGTGACGAAGAACGTAACTCCCTGCCCCGACAGTTGAAAGAAAAGGTCCCAGAGCGACCGCCGCGCCACCGGGTCGATCCCCGCCGTGGGTTCATCGAGAAACACTACCTCCGGCGAATGAATGATCGCGCAACCCAGCGCCAGCCGTTGCTTCCACCCACCCGATAGCTGACTCACACGCCGCGTCAGATATGGCTGCAGCCCGGTGAGGTCCAGTATCTCGCCGATGCGTTTCGTAGCTGCCTGCCCGGTGATCCCGTAGACTCCCGCGTAAAATCCGAGGTTCTCCTCGACAGTCAGATCCTCGTACAAGCCGAACTTTTGCGACATGTAGCCGACGTGCTGCTTGATGTCCGCAGCCTGTTTGCGGATGTCCATGCCGAGGATGGTGCCGGTCCCTTCGGTCGGCGTCAGCAGCCCGCACAGCGCCTTGATGATCGTGGTCTTGCCGGAGCCATTCGGGCCAAGAAAGCCGAACAGCTCACCCTTGTTGATCGAAAAGCTGACGTCGTTGACCGCCGTAAATTGTCCGAAGCGGAGCGTCATGTGGTCGGCTGTGATGACCGGCGTCATCGCAGCTGCACCGTTGCCGACATGCCGGATTTCAACACGCCGCTCGCATTGTCCACTCGCACCTTCACGCCGAAGACCTGGTGCTCCCGGTCATCGCGCGTCTGCACATTGCGCGGCAGAAACTCGGCCTGCGAACTTACTTCCTGCACCGATCCCGTGAACTTCCGGCCCGGGAACGAATCGACTTCAACCGACGCGGCATCGTTCAGCTTGACTTGCCCCACCACGGTCTCGGGGATGTAGATCTTCACCCAAAGCTGCGACGCCTCTAGCATCGTGGCGACGATCTTGCCCGGCGGAACCAGGTCCCCCGGTCGCACACTCACAACCTCAATTACGCCGTCGGCAGGCGCACTCACCGTCGCCTCTTTCAGCCGCACATCCAGCTCATCGCGACGCGCAATCGCCGCAGCCAGAACTCCGCGCGCCGCGGCGACATCTTCTTTGCGATAGCCTTGCCGCATCAGGCTGGCG
>JANXWZ010000184.1 GCA_025350865.1 Rhodanobacteraceae bacterium | reverse complement strand
AAACATACCCAGAGTCTACGCTGTCGGATGGAACTCGTCATTCTGGCGCAGCCAGAATCTCTGTATTTGTCCCCGGCTCGATACAACCATCCAAACCTGCGCGCAATTCACTCACATTTCATCGGCTGGCAGTTGACACCTGGGACTGCCAGGATTATCGTTAGCAATCGAAGGGTCTGACTGCTAACCCAGCCAAACCGATTCCACCACAAGCACTTCACCGAACCATCCAAGGAGATGTAAGTTATGGCAACAACGACGTTTACCCCGCTGCACGACCGCATCCTCGTCAAGCGCACCGAAGAGGGCGAAACCATGCGCGGCGGAATCATCATCCCCGACTCCGCTAAAGAAAAGCCCCAGCAGGGCGAAGTGATTTCCGTCGGCAAGGGCAAGTCCAACGACGAAGGCAAAGTTTTCCCGCTTGACGTGAAGGCCGGCGACACCATCCTGTTCGGCAAATACAGCGGCACCGAGATCAAGCTCGACGGCGACGACTTCCTGATCATGCGCGAAGAAGAAGTCCTCGGCATCGTTTCCAAATAAGGCATATTCCCCGGGGCTAAAGCCCAATTCGGGGGTGGTATTGGTTGTCAGGGCTGAAGCCCTGACCTACCTCAGAAGCAACAACCGACGACTTCCGGACCTACCTCAAAAGCAAGAACCAACAACTTTAGGAGCAAAGCATCATGGCAAAAATGATTCTGCACGGAGAAGATTCCCGCCAGGCGATCCTGCGCGGTGTAAACATCCTGGCCAACGCGGTCAAGGTCACACTAGGCCCGAAGGGCAGAAACGTCGTCATCGAGAAGAAGTTTGGCTCGCCGACGATTACCAAGGACGGCGTCACCGTCGCCAAGGAAATTGATCTTCACGATCCGCTCGAGAACATGGGCGCACAGATGGTCCGCGAAGTTGCTTCGAAGACCTCCGACGTCGCCGGCGACGGTACCACCACCGCCACCGTTCTCGCCCAGGCGATCTACCGTGAGGGCGTCAAGACTGTCGCCGCCGGTGCAAACCCGATGGCGCTGAAGCGCGGCATCGATAAGGCTGTCGAGGCCATCATCGGCAAGCGCGACGAGCACGGCGCAGTTGTCGGCGGCGCACTCGCTGAGTTCTCGAAGCCGGTCTCCGGCGACATGATCGCTCAGGTCGGCACCATCTCCGCCAACTCCGACGCACAGATCGGCACCATCATCGCCGCCGCCATGAACAAGGTCGGCAAGGATGGCGTCATCACCGTTGAAGAGTCCCGCACCATGGAGACCCAGCTGGACGTCGTTGAGGGCATGCAGTTCGACCGCGGCTACCTCTCGCCCTACTTCGTCACCGATGCAGAGCGCATGGAAGCTGCACTCGAAAACCCCTACATCCTGATCTACGAGAAGAAGATCTCGTCAATGAAGGATCTGCTGCCCTTGCTCGAGCAGATCGCCCGCACCGCCAAGCCCCTCGTCATCATTGCTGAAGACGTCGACGGCGAAGCGCTCGCGACCCTGGTCGTCAACAAGCTGCGTGGCACGCTGAACGTGGCTGCTGTCAAGGCTCCTGGCTTCGGCGATCGCCGCAAGGCAATGCTGGAAGACATCGCAACCCTGACCGGCGGCAAGGCAATCACTGAGGACCTCGGCCTGAAGCTGGAAGGCGTCAAGATCGAAGACCTCGGCACCGCCAAGCGCGTCACCATCGACAAGGACAACACTACCATCGTCGACGGCGGCGGAGATGGCGACAAGATCGCCGGACGTGTGAAGGAGATCCGCGGCCAGATCGACAAGACCACCTCCGACTACGACCGCGAGAAGCTGCAGGAGCGTCTCGCCAAGCTGGTTGGCGGAGTCGCCGTCATCAAGGTCGGTGCAGCTACCGAAACCGAGATGAAGGAGAAGAAGGCCCGCGTCGAAGATGCAATGCACGCAACCCGCGCTGCAGTTGAGGAAGGCATCGTCCCCGGCGGCGGCGTCGCTCTCATCCGTTGCTCGGCTGCTGTCGATGCGTTGATCAAGACGCTCGAAGGCGATGAGAAGATCGGTGCAGCCATCATCCGCCGCGCGATCGAAGAGCCGCTTCGCATGATCGTCTCGAACGCCGGCGAAGAGGGTGCAGTTGTCATCGGCAAGATCCACGAATCGAAGGACTCCAACTTCGGCTACAACGCCGGAACCGGCGTCTACGAGGACCTGGTTGCAGCCGGAGTCATCGACCCGACCAAGGTAACGCGCACTGCTCTGCAGAACGCTGCCTCGATCTCCGGCCTGATGCTCACCACCGAAGCCATGATCTCCGAGATTCCCGAGAAGAAGGAAACGGGCGGCGGCGGTCACGGACACGGCGGCGGCGGTATGGAAGGTATGTACTAATCGGCAGTCCAACGAGACGATAAGACCCCGGAGAAATCCGGGGTCTTATCGTTTCTGCCACGTCTACAGTAGGCTCTTAGGAGCGATTTGCCAGTGGCTATAGAGTTGGTTTGTCATCCCGCAGGGATCTTCTTTTGTCTTCTAGCCGCTCGGTGCAACAGCGGATCCCTTCGGGATGACAAACAAAAAAGAACTATTCGCTTTACACATCAGGCAATTTGCCAAAAAAACAAGGAAATCAATTATCATGTATTCATGAGTTCATGTATTCTGAAGAGAGCCGCAGTTTCGGCACATCCAAAACGTCTAAGCCAAGTGAAGGAGGTAGTCACCGAATGAAACATACAACACATGCGTATGACCTCACCGCCACCAACGCAGTATGGATTGCGCTCGCAACTCTTCATGCAGCCAAGCCGGAAGCCGACGGTTTCACAGCGACAGAAATTGAGGACGAGGTTCGTTCCCTGAATCTGTTCCAGAAGAACCGCATTACGATTTCCACCCATATCGGACAACATCTCGTCGCAACAAAGCGCCCAAATGCAAAACCACGACGATTGCTCAGGGAACTTTCTGACGGACGTTACCGCTTATACGTCGAGGGAGACGCTTACCATCCATCTCGCAGAAATAGTCCCACACATCCTGCCCAGGAGGACCTGCCAACCGAATTTCGGCCACTCGTCGATTGGTACGAAAGCTGGAGCCGGAAGGTACCAACCAACGGGTCCACCCAGACCGATCAGGATCCGTTGCTTGCACTTGCCGGGACTTGGACGTTCGGGGATGCTGACAGCTATCTCCGCGACCAGCGCTCGGGGTGGGACGGATAGATGGCTAACGTATTCTTCGACAGCAACATGTTCATCTATCTGTTCGAGAACAACCCGCTCTTCACTCCGGACGTTCGCCGTCTGCGAGAGCAAATGATTGGCTCGAAGGCGAGATTGATCACCTCTGCATTGACTGTCGGAGAGGTGATGACGGGGCCACGAAAGGCCGGCGACATTGCTCTTGCGCTGCGGTACGGGCAGGCAATCCGACAGACTGCTACTGTTGTTCCATTCGATGAGGTGGCGGCCGCGAACTATGCCCAGTTGCGCGCCGAAAATCGCCTAGCCCAACCCGACGCAATTCAACTCGCCTCTGCTGCCACGCATGGCGTCGAACTGTTTGTCACTAACGATGAACGCTTGCAGCGTGTTCGTATAGCAGGAATCCATTTCGTTGTATCAATTCAGCTAGCCCTAACCCTGGTTCAGTAGTCTTCAATCAGTCGCGTCGAGTCTAATCGTTGATACTGTTATCGCCGATAGGAATTCCATGATGCATCCAAGTCTTACTGTCGTCCGCCACGCCATCGTATGTTCTGTTGCCTCACTTTGTGTCCTGATCCTGGGGTGCGGGTCCGGGGCCACTCCCAGCGCCGCAACGACAAGCGGCACCGGCTCCCTGACGCCCACCTGGACACAGCTCACCGGCTTACCTGCCGCCATGACCGCCAACGGCGCCATCCTGACCAGCGGCTCCGACGGATACCTTTATTCGGAGGCGCACATTGGTGCCAGCGGAGCAATCAACGTCTTTCGTACGCTCGCCTCCAGCCCCACAACCTGGACTGATCTCTCCGGCACCGGCCTCCCGATTGCCGCCCCCCTGACCATTGGTCTAACGCCCAACGGCACAGTGCTGCTGAACACCTCAACCGGTCCCGGCAACGCGGACGTCTACTCCTGGAACGGATCGACGACAAGTCCCTTGTGGAGCAAGGTGACCGGGTGGAATGGAGTCTCGTCCAACACGATCTACAGCTTCGCCAACGACTCTGCCGGTTACACCTATTTCTCCCCGGCCTGGAGCGGAGACATCTGGCGCAACGACACCCCCAACTCGTTGCATTTCACCAAAGTGATCTCCAACCTGTACGCCATCACGGGGGGAGGAGCCACCGGTCACGCAACGACCGGCGGCTTGTATGCCTTGCAGATCTGGAATCTCGGCGACGGCAAGGGAGACATGATCTGGACCTGCGGCGAGGGAGAGCTGGACAATATCGCGCTCACTGGCTCGGCCGCTTCGAACACCGCATACCTTACGACAGCCAAGGGCTACACAGGCAACTGCACCACGATCGAAAAGAGCGCAACCACCATTCTTTCCATTCGTGTCGCAAATACCGCTCTCGATACACTTAATTCAATCAACATCGCAACCCGCACCGCCACCGTTCATCCCAGCACCGCAGTGCGATCCGCAACATCCTTCCCCAACAACACAGGTATCTTCGAGGCCGGCGTCATTCATTGGATGGCGGGCACGAACTTCATCCTGTCCGCCTACGCCAACGGCGGGGCGCCCACCTATCTCCTGCTCTCGCAGGATGACGGCACAACGTGGACCGACATCACGGCAAGCGGCGCTATCAATTCCACTTGCACGGGAGCCAACCTCTCCGTCGGCTCCGTAGTAACGAGCCACTACAT
>JANXWZ010000173.1 GCA_025350865.1 Rhodanobacteraceae bacterium | reverse complement strand
TACGCTACGTGGTGCGGCCCCTGCGTCACCGAATTCCCAGACCTGATGCAGACCAACCGGATGTACCGGAATCGTGGCTTTGCCTTCACGACAGTCTCGGCCAATGTTCCCGACGAGAGGCCCGAGGTGCTCGCGTTCCTGAAGAAGATGAACGCAACCACCAACAATTTGCTTTACGGCTCCGACGACACCTACGCGATGCAGGACGCGTTTGACCCCGACGCAGGATCAGCCGTCCCGGTCAGCGTTTTGCTATCGCCCGAAGGCCACGTCCTCTACCACGAACAAGGCGCGATTGACCTGATGCAGATCCGCCGGGCCATCCTTGCCAATTTGCCGGACGATCCGGATCACGTGGGATCGCAACAGTACTGGGCGACCAAATAATGTCGCAGCCCGCACCTTCCAGAAACCCGTATTCAATACCAGGAGCAACCGTATGAATCGTTCTAACTTCCTTCTGCTGGCGACACTCGCCGTCGCCGCAAACCAATGTGTTGCGCAAACACCAACCGCTGCGGAGCGGACCGCAGCCGCGGCAGCCGAACGCGAACGGGCCGCCATGCAACTTAACCTCGAGCACCCGTTGATGCCCATCGGCACTGCTGCCCCCGACTTTTCGCTGAAGGGGACGGACGACAAGATTCATACGCTTGCCGAGTTCAGCAAGGGCAAGGTGCTGGTTGTGATGTTCGAGTCGGTCCACTGCCCCGTCTCCGAGAATTACGAAGAGCGCATGCGCGGACTCTATGACACCTACCACTCCAAAGGAGTCGAGTTTGTTGCGATCAACCCGAACAACCCGAAGGCTGTGCGCCTGGATGAGCTCGGCTATACCGACCTGACCGACTCGCCGACCGACATGAAGATTCGTGTCCGCGATCGTCAGATTCCTTGGCCTTACGCGTACGACGGAGAGACCCAGGCCATCGCCCAGAAGTTCGGCGCGGTCGCCACGCCGCACGTCTTCATCTTCGACCAGCACCGGAAGCTGCGCTACGAAGGCCGCATCGACGACAACCAGAACGAAAAGCTGGTCAAGGTCCATGACGCGCAGGATGCGATCGAGGCGTTGCTGAGTGGGGGTACTGTTGCCGTGCCGCATCGTCCCGCGTTTGGCTGCTCGACCAAGTGGCTCTCGAAGTCGGGTGACGTCGAGAAGGAGACTGCGAGAATCCACGCCGAGCCCGTAGAACTGAAGGCCGCGTCCGTCTCTGACCTGACCGCTTTGCGTACCAACGATGGCGATAAGGTCACAGTCATCCACTTCTGGAGCACCGCAGCGCCGAATGGCCAGAAGGATTTTGAAGATCTGCAGACAACGTATCGCATGTATCGGGGACGCTCCTACAACTTCGTCACCGTGAACACCGACACGACGGCGAACACCGCCAAAGCCACTGACTTTCTCCACACCCAGTTCGCGTCAAGTAAAAACCTGCAACTGACCCCTGCCGACCTGAAGACCGTCCAAAGCGCCTTTGCCAGCACGTGGCGGCCGAACGAGGAGTTCACCGCGGTTATAGCCCCGGGCGGCAAACTGGTCTACGCCCATAAAGGCCCAGTGGATCTTCTCGAGGTGCGCCACGCGGTGCTGGGCAACTTCACCGATAACCCGCACTATCCGGGCCAGGCAATCTATTGGGCGGCCCGGAGGAAGTAGCCAGGAATTTCGGGCGCTGTAGCCGTAGCGATCTGACTTGCCGCACGAAATACTGAGATTCTTCGCTTTGCTCAGAATTACCTCGTGTGGGGTTGGGAATCTGTTCCTTCTAATAAGAAAGGTATGCCTCGATGCATAAGATAGGACGCACCTTCACATTGCTTGCCGCTCTCTGCGGCAGTGGCACAGCCCTGTATGCCCAGCGGGCTCCCGAGATCGTCAAGTGGAATGCCACCATCAGTAAGTCTTCGGGCGCTTCTGCATCGGTTGCGCTGAACGCGACCATTCAGAACGGATGGCACGTCTATGCATTGACACAGCCGACCGGAGGGCCTAACCCCTTGAAGATCAGTATCCCGTCGGGGGCTCCATTTGTGCTTCAAACGCCTATACCTGAGAGCAAGGTGATGCGGCGGGAAGACCCGACTTTCAAGATGGAAACAGTCTTCTACCAGAACTCCGTCAGCCTGAACCTCGCCATTAAAAAGGAGGGTACAGCAGCGGCCGATAGCATTCCGGTAGACGTCCGCTTCCAGGCATGTAATGACCGGCTTTGTCTGCCGCCGTACACCGCTCACCTGACCGCAGACCTCAAGGGCAAATGACGGCTAGCTCAGCTTCTGATCCACACTGAAGAATGTTTGCCATGGGTCTTTCTTCAGGCGCGCTTGCCACTGCGCGAAGTCCGCGACATGAAACCGGGGGCGGTCTGGAGACTTCAACTCGCTCCACGCCAGCGGCATGCTTACCGGGGCTCCCGCTCGCGCACGAGGGGAATATGGCGCCACTGAAGTCGCGCCTCGCTCGTTGCGAAGGTAATCGAGGTAGATTTTTCCCACGCGAGCCGCTTTTGTCATCTTCGACAGGTAGAGGGATGGAGAAGCTTTTTCCATCTTGACGACGAAGTCGCGCGCAAACGTTTTGATGGAGGTCCAGTCCTGCACTGGCTGGATCGGAACTACGATGTGCAATCCCTTGCCGCCGGTCGTCTTCAGGAATCCTTCCAGCCCAAGATTCTTTAGCAGAGCCCGGACGTCGAGTGCTGCTTCTGACACTCTCGACCAGGGCAACGATTCGTCGGGGTCGAGGTCGAAGACGAGCCTGTCCGGGTGCTCCAGGTCCGCATTGGTCGAGCCCCACGGATGCACTTCCAGCACGCCCATCTGGGCGAGGCCGGCCAGCGCTTCCCGGGAGTCGAGCGTGATGTAAGCTTCCGGCTTGTCGGATTTCTTGTCGACAACCATGACGCTCCCGATCCCCTTCGGCAGCATCGCCGTCACATGCTTTTGATAGAAGCACGGCTGCGTCGAGCCTTCCGGGCAGCGCACCAGGCTGAGCGGACGATTCGCGATGTACGGCAGCATCGCGTCGGCGACGGACCAGTAGTAGTCGGCCAGCATCTGCTTGGTCATGCCAGATTCGGTGTCGAGCACCTTATCGGGATGGGTCAAGCGGATCGTTGCCTTTTCGGTGGAGGGAGCCGTTTTTGCGGCTACCGCGGCGGGGGTTGCGCTGCTTCCGCGAGGACGCTTGGCCGTAGGCGCCGCATCTTCGCGGACGACTTCTGCGGCTGGCTTATCCTCGCGAAGGCCCAGAAAAGCGGCTTGGCGGAGCTGCTTGTCGGCCGTCCATGTGGCGAATCGAACCTGGGCTACGAGTTCCGGTGTCACCCAGCGGGCACCACGTTTCGCGCTAGCCGGCAGACCCTGAAAAGGACAGGTCGAACTCGTCAGGGCGTCCAGCTTTTCACGGATCAAGCGATGCGTCTTCTGCGTAAAGCCGGTCCCGGTTCGACCGGCGTATACCAGCTTTCCGTCTTCGTAGTAGCCCAGCAGCAATGCGCCGACGCCGTGGATGCCATTGGAGGGAAGCGTAAAGCCGCCGATGACAAACTCCTGCTCATGAAGACACTTGAGTTTCAGCCAATCGCCATTGCGAGCCGAAACGTATTTCGAATTCGTCCGCTTCGAGATGATCCCTTCCGCGTGCAGCTCACAGGCGTGGTGAAACATCCGCTGGCCATCGCTTGCAAGGTGCTCGCTGAGGCGAAGGTTGTCCTGATCGTTGGACTGAAGGATTTTCTCAAGCAGTGTCTTGCGTTCGATCAGCGGCAAGCCGCGTGTGTTGCAGCCGTTGAGGTGAAGAAGGTCAAAACAGAAGTACGTCCGAGGATTCTTCGCACCGTCCTGAAACGACGCCTGCAGGTCGGCAAAGTTTGTTGTGCCGTTTGGGGTAAGAACTACTACCTCGCCGTCGATGGTTGCGCTGTCTACCGGTAAAGCCGCCACAGCAGCAGCGATGGACGACATGCGATCCGTCCAGTCGAGACCGCTGCGGGTGAGCATCTGAACCTTGGGGCCATCTTTGCGAGCTTGCATCCTGTAGCCGTCGAGCTTCAGCTCATGGAGCCAACCGTTGCCGTCCGGCGCGGACTCGGCTTCGAGAGCAAGTTGCGGCTTGATGAACGACGGCTGCGACTCCTTCGGCAGACTCGCCAGCGCAGGCGCAAGATCCTCCGAGACCGGTGAAGCCGCTTTCCGGACGCGACCGGCCCGCGCTGGCTTTGCCTTCTCTCCCGACTTGCTGTCCTGCCGGTACCAAGCCTCGCCAGTTGCGGTGTCTTTCGAGTTCCACACATGATCTTCGCTGGAGGCGATCTGATCGAGCGACCGTCCGGTGACCACGGAGTCGGGTTCTGCGTCGGTGACCGCAGGGCCGTCAGGGCGTTCGAATTCGTCATGTTCCTTGATGAGGAGCCAGTTCGGCTTCCGCTCGGTCGCTGCCTTTCCGCCCATGCGGATCAGCGCCCACTTGCCTTGCATCTTGGTGCCGTGCAGGATGAACTTCAGCGAGCCATCCTTCAAGCCAGCGGCAACATCGGTGTGACCTTCCTGCGGCTCCCATGGGCCCTGGTCCCACAGCATGACGGTGCCGCCACCATATTGTCCTGCGGGAATGATGCCTTCAAAGCCACCGTACTCCAGCGGATGGTCTTCCACCTGAACGGCAAGACGCTTGTCCTTGACCGTATAGCTGGGGCCTTTGGCGACCGCCCAGCTCTTCAGTACTCCGTTCCAGCCAAGGCGAAAATCGTAGTGAAGGTGGCTCGCTGCGTGCTTCTGAATGCAGAAGGGCAGGCCCTCCTGCTTTTTGGATTTTGACGGCTTGCCTTTGCCAGTGCCAGCAGGCTCGGCCGTAATGCCAAAGTCGCGGATGGACCGGTAGCGCTGCAGTTGCTCGTCCACCACGTCGGACGCCGATTGTGCTGGCTTCTTTGTGACCTTCGACTTGCCTGGAACTTTCGCCGCGGCGCACACGGATGTCAGGCCGTCTTGCGCTTAGCGGCGCGCGGAGCTGACTTCGCTTCAGCTGCAGGTTTTACCAGCGCAATCCCCTTCTTCCCGGAAGCGCTCTTCGGTGCCTTCTTCGGTACTTCGGCAGAAGCCTGCTCCGCTTTGGTATCGAGGCTCTTACGCAGTGCGTCCATCAGGTTGACCACGTTGTTGCGCTTCGGCTCAGCTGGCTCGTCCTTCGGAATCGGCGCCTTGTTCACCTTGGCTTCGACCAGTTCCTTGAGAGCGACTTCATAGCCATCGACGAACTTGCTGGGGTCGAACTTTGCCGCCTTCTTCTTGATTAGGGTTTCAGCAAGCTCGAGAGAGTCTTCGTTGATCGCCACCTTCTTGATGTCGCGGAAGTACTCGGCTGGGTCGCGGAGTTCCTCCTGATAGCGCATCGTATAGGCCATCATGCCCAGGCCATCCGCGGGGGCCGTGATCGCCAGAACATGCTCCCGGCCACCGAACGCAATTTTGCCCAGCGCAGCCTTGCCAGTCTTTCCGAGCGCGGCGCGGACCACGGCAAACGCCTCAGTCTGCATATCGTTTTCCGGAATTACGAAGTAGGGCTTTTCGAGATATTCCGGAGCTAAATCGGAGAGGTCGACAAACTGGCTGACTTCAACCGTATGTTTGGACGGAACACGCAACTGCGCTATCTCTTCCGGCTCGATCGTGATGTACTCGCCCTTGCGATACTCATAACCCTTGACGATGCTGCTCTTCTCGACGACCGCGCTCGCATCGTCGGGGGAGTTCTCGAGCGATGAGGCAAGCACCTTCTGGTGGCGGACTCGTTCGCCTGTTTTGCGGTCAATCTGGTGAAAACGAATCTCACCTTTGGCCTCGGTTGCGACGAAGAGCTTGACCATAAAAGAGACGAGCGAGATTTGGATTTGACCGGACCAATAGGGACGCTGCATGGGCTTGGCTCCTCGTGTGATGAGATTCGCCCGGAAGTGGAGGGGATGTATCGCTCCTGGAGACCTCTCCTAGTTCACAGTCACAGGGTAGGCGACGGTGTGGCTGGTAGTCCCGTCGGTGACCGTGATATTGACGGTGTAGCTACCGGCCGGGGTCTTGGCCGGGGCGCTGGCTCCGCAACCAATCAGCACACCTGCGCCCGCGCAGGCCACCAGCAACATCATCATGGAGAGTAAGCGGTTGAGCCCATACTTCCGAAGGTGGAGAGATTTCCGCCTTAGGCTCGCGACTGTGAGCAGAACGGGCAGCCAGCAGAGCGTTGCCAACTGCATCTTGCTGGCTGCGCGACCAGGGAACGGCGGCACGAGGCGACCAGATTGCACCACGGTGGTGATGGTCAACACGCTGCTTTGCGGCGTCTGCGGTATCGCCGCGAAGATCAGGCTGGAAGGCTGGAAGCTGCACGCTGCGGAGCTGGGCAACGTTCCGCAAGAGAACTTGACCGTGCCAGCATAGCCGTTGGCTGGTGCCACCGTAAACGTCGCCGTGCCGGAGGTTCCCGACTGCAGGGTGCAGGGATGTTGGGGTGGTAGTTACTGAGAAATCCGGCACGCCGGTGATCACGACGGACTTTGCGGTAGACGCCGAGGCCCCGTAGATACCGCTGACTGCAAACTGTGCCGTGATTGTGTGGGTTCCGATTGCAAGTGTGGTGGTGGTCAGCGTAGCGACCCCGGAACCGTTGACCGTGCCGGTGCCGAGTGTCGCTGTTCCGTCAAGGAAGGTGACCGATCCGCTTGGGGTGCCGCTGGTGGCTGTGGCCGAAGCGGTGAAGGTGACTGACGTCCCCACGACTGCGGTGGAGACGGACGTTGCCAGCGTCACCGTTGTTGGAACGATGGCGGCAGTGACTGTGACAGTCGCGCTGGTGGAAGCCGCGTAGATAGCGTCGCCGCTATGCGCCGCGCTGAACGCGTGAGTGCCACTGGTGAGCGCGGTTGCGTTGTAAGTGGCGACGCCGGTTGCGTTTAGGGTTACGGTTCCGAGCAGGGTTGTGCCATCGAAGAACTTGATGGTTCCCGTCGGTACTGAAGGTGATCCGGATATTGCAGCTAGCTCCGGCAGCGAGGGTCGTTGCACAGCTGGTGCTGGCGGTATAGGCTGCGCCCGCTTTGACGATGCTCGGGATGTTCAGCGTGGCCGCACCGGTGTTCGTTACGGTGATGTCCTGGAAGGAGGAGGAGGAGTTCACGGCGGTAAGGAACGTCAGACTGGTGGAATTTACAGAGATAGCGGGGGCCGGCACGCTGACCGTGACCGCTTGAGACGTGCTCGTTGACGGAGCAAAGTTAGAGTCGCCCGGGTAGCTGGCATAAACGGACCATATTCCAGCGGACGGCAGCGTGATCGAGACGGGTGGTGGCGTTTGATAGATAGCCGTCGAGCGGATCTGCCCGATGGGCGAAGCTGATGCCGATCCCTGCTACTAGCCGTAGATGATGATGTTGCCGGTGGGAAAGGTCTGGGGCGGGACGGTTCCGTTCCGCAGCATATTGATCTGTGCGGTGACGGCCTGATTGGGGGCTGCTGTGGCGGGAGTGGTGAAAGTGATCGTGGTCCCGTAGAGCGAGCTGGTGATGGTGGCGGGGGCAGACGTGCTCGCACCATTCTTGCTGTCGCCGCTGTAGGTGGCGGTGACGGCGCTGGTCACTGTGCTGTCGTAGGGAAAGGAGATCGAAAGCGGGTTGAGGATCGCCGCCTGGGTGTGAAAGTAGGTCGTTAGCGTGGTGCCGCTTTGCGCGTCCTTGATCCGGATTTGCCCGGTCGGCGCGTAGGTAGTTCCGCTGAGTGTGACCCGGGCCGTACCAGTGGTGCCATTGCCTGAAGCGGTGGCCGAGACCGTGGTCGGGTAAGCGGAAACTCCAACTGCGACGACAGCTTGCGCCGATGTGAATGCCCCGTAGGTTGCGTCACCGGGAAACGCCGCAATGAGGGTGTAGGTGTCGGCGGTCGGGAAGGTTCCGCTGATGTAGGAGGGCAGGTCTTTGCCTGTGGTCGCGCCGACGGTTGCGAAGGTGAAGGATTGACCGGTGCTTGCCGCTGTGGCCGTGATTGTAATGTTGGTGTTGGAAAGAGCGGCATCGCCGATTGGGAAGAAGCTGAGCAGACGGATGTTTGAGGTAGAACCGGTCGTCGAGATGGTCAGCGAAGCGATAAGGTCGATGCTGCCTGCGGCCTTCACTCCGGATGGCAGGGTCAACACCTCCACGGCGCCGGAGGTGGAGGCAATGTAAGTCTCCCCGGCGAGCGGGTTGGTAGCGATGGAGACCGGGCTGTAGTTGACTTCGTTGAAGGTTGAACCAAGGACAGGGAGCGCACTTGCGCTGGAGGTGGTTCCGCTGATGTCGACTGAGTAGACAGTGTTGGGATTGGTGGTCAGAATCTGCAGCGTACGGGCTGCGCCGTTCAACGTGATGGGCGGCACTGAAAACGCCTGGAGCGGCACGGACGAGAGATCGGCGACAGGCGTCTCGGCTTGCGAAGCTGGAGAGTAGGGATCGTAGCGCACGACCGTGCGGAAGGTATTGTTCTGGCTGGTGCCACCGCCGAGCAGCGCATTGAGCTTACGGTCGACCGAGCTGTACGCCGCACCGAACATCGCATACGCAGTGATACTGGTGTTGATGGTCGTCACAAACGGCAGTTGGACCGTGCCGGCAGTCGTGCTGCTTCCGATAAGGTCTGCAGTTGACCGAGTTCGATGATGGTGAAGACGCTGGAAAGAAGTGGGGGGGGCTGAGGTTGCTGGTGGTGAGGCCGTCCTGATTGGCCAGCACGAGCAGACTGCCGTTGTTGTTCTTCGGGTTCGGGATGATGAAGGCGTTGACAGCCGGCAACTGGTTTCCACTCGGGTCGAGCACCTTGAAAGCTTTGCCCAGACCGGGACTATAGACCCAGAGACCGCCGGCGGACGTGGCGGTGCGCAGCTCCGTAACGGCGACAATGCCGAGACCATCACTGTCCGCGACGATCGCGCTGTACGTTCCGCTGGTGCCGAGCGATGTCTGGGCTTCCTTGGACAGATTGCCGACCAGGGTGTAGTCGCCGACATTCGATGTGTTGTAGCTGCTGAGAACGTCCGGCCCGCCCGAGCCGAAGGTCGAAAGAAAGAGCACGCGGTTATGCCGGGCATCGGCGGCAGCCAGCAGGGCCAAGCTTCCCGCCAGCGTGACGGCTGCGGTTTTCCGGCAGTTTGTCCCCGAAAACGGCGCGCCAATGCCCACTGCCTGCACCGTGCCGGAGGGTGTCGCACCGGCTTGGTAGAGGATGCGGTTCTGATCGTCCAACACGAACGGCGTAGCTGCCGTGGGTGGGGCTAAACCGGCGCCGCCGCGCAGTTCAACGCGAAGTTGGAGCTCAGGCTGGAGCTTGCGCCATGCACCGTACCATCTCCGTTCAGGGCGAAGAACTGGGTCGTCCCCACCGACGGTGCCACTGTCAAAGGCAGCGCTGGATCCGGCGTACTGACTCCCTGTGCAGTTACCCGTCCCGTCCCGTGTAAAAGCATCCCCCCGAAAATTAGAGCCATGGAAGCGCGCGCGAGCGAACGGAAAGAAAGACGTTCAATGAGGGCAAGGGGGCGGGGCATGATGCGATCCATGGGGAACTCCGGTTAGCGGCTGAAGGTGTGCTAACAGGTAACGGCGGAAACGGATCTCTCATGGTAAGAAAAAAGGTAAGGTGCCACGCCACTCTCAATCAGCATCGGGAAGCGCAGCAGCAGACCCGGGCCGCCCCAGAGAAGGGTTCAGGCGTGCAGCTATCGAGTCGGAGCGGAATGGGGTTGTGAATTGTCGGGGGGGGAAATGGAGCCGATGAGCGGAGTTGAACCGCTGACCTACTGATTACGAATCAGTTGCTCTACCAACTGAGCTACATCGGCCTGCCTCAGTCATTCTAGCGGGTGTAGCCGCTTGGCGCAAAGGCTGGCTGGCTTCGCGGTCCAGTTTCTCGGCCGAAACCGTAGACTTGAGTGCATGACCACACTTGCAATCGTCAGCCTGATCATCACTGCAGCGGCCTGCTTTGGCTGGTTTAGCGCGCGAGTGTTTCGTCTGCCCGTGACGATCGGCAGCATGGTGCTGACGTTCATCACTTCCATGGCCTTGATGCTCGCGAGCCATTGGATTCCGGGAATGCATACCTGGGCTGTCGCGCTGGTCGAGAGACTACGGTTTGAGGATCTGATTTTGCATGGAATGCTTGGGCTGCTGCTCTTTGCCGGCGCATTTCTTCTAGATCTCAAATACCTCGCGCAAGAGAAGCTCATGGTCGGACTCCTTTCGGTTATTGGCACTCTCCTTTCGACGGCGGGCATGGCCGTGACGATGCATTGGGTGCTGGCCCTGCTCGGCGGTAACCCGCCGTGGGTGGAATGCTTTTTCTTCGGCGCCCTGATCTCCCCGACTGACCCCATTGCGGTGTTGGAGATGTTGCATCGCGTGGGCGTCGCGAAGAACATCCAGGCACAACTGGCGGGGGAATCGCTCTTCAACGATGGGGTCGGCGCGGTGTTGTTCCTGGCCGTTCTATCTGCGTCCCATGGTGTTGCACCGTCGCTTGGACACATCGGGTTGATGCTGCTGGTGCAGTCCTGCGGGGGACTGGTGATGGGCGTGGGCCTGGCGTGGTTCTGCTCCGAGTTGATGCGGCGGGTAGAGGCTTTTGAGGTGGAGGTGCTGCTAACGCTGGCGCTGGCGCTGGGCGGGTATGCGCTGGCAGAGACGCTGCATGTCTCCGCTCCACTGGAGGCAGTTGCGGCGGGACTGGCCTTGCGGCGGTTGAACATGACGCACCACCACACGGAAATCTCGCATGCCTCGCTGGATCGCTTTTGGAAGGTGATCGACGAGGTGCAGAACTCGATTTTGTTTGTGCTGCTGGGACTGGAAGTACTGGTGATTCCCTTCAGCCGATTCACGATGGAGTCGGGTGCGATGGCGGCGCTTGGCATTACCGTCATCCGGGCGACAGTGGTTGCGCTCATGGTGGGCGTGGTTCGCCTCTTCCAGCGAGGACATGAGACATCTATCCTGACGCTGACCTGGGGAGGGCTGCGCGGTGGGCTCTCGATCGCGCTCGCCCTTTCAGTACCCGCCGCCAATGGGCGCGGATGGATCCTGGCGACAACCTACATTGTGGTCATCTTCTCGATTGTGGTGCAGGGTGGGACGATCGACCTGATCAAGCGGTTTGGCTACGTTGTAAAGCGCGGGGCGCGTTGATTTGCAGCTATTGCATTGGGACGAATCGGGCCGCACAGCCGGGGTCCGTCGGTTTCTGGGCGGGTCCGGTTCCGCCTACGATGACGTACTTTACCGTGCCCGACGTTTGCGGTGCGCCCGGCGCGACGACATCAAGATTCGAACCGGGAGAAACCGAGACCACGTCCGCGTAGGCGAGGTGGATCTGCTGCGGCTTGATTCCCTTGATCAGGACGTTGCGTAGCTCGAGCTGGGTGCGATGAGCATCGTCGATGCCGGCAATGAGAACGTCGCCAGGGGTCTCGCTCACTACGTTTTCGAGCACGATCTTCTTGTAGTCGGGGATCTTTGTACCCTTGTAGCCGGGGTCAACGAAGCCTTCCGTCGTCTGGTTGGTGTAGTAGGGCGAGATCGCAATCGGGTTCTGGACGTTGCGCATGCAGATGTTGCGGTAGGTGAGGTCGTGGTCGTAGCCGCCGCGGGTGACGTTCGACTTGATGCGGATGCCGGAGGTGGTATGGTCTTCGGTCAGGCCGTCGACCAGAAGATAGGCGACGCCGGTGGCTTCGGAGCCGATCGACATCCCGTGGCCGGTGTAGAAGTGGTTGTCGAGCACGGAGATGTGCTGGACGTGGGCCTTGATGGCCACATTGTCGTCGCCGTTGTCGATCCAGTTGTGCGCGAGAGTGATGTTGGTCGATGTCCCGGGGTCGATGCCGTCGGTGTTGCGGGCGTCGAGCTTCTTATCGACCGGCGTGACCAGGTGGACGCCCCAGGCGGTGAAGCCGTTCGTCTGGTTGACCGAAACGTGGAAGTTGGGCGAGTTGTGCAATGTGATCCGGTACAGCACCAGGCCGTCGGCGTGGCTGGCTACCAGCAGCCGGGTGGAGAAGTAGATATCGTCTTTCGGCTCCGCCTTGCGCGCCATCTCCCACCAGCTGAAGTCTTTGCCAGTCAGTTTGGCGTAGCCGCGTCCGTCGATGGTGCCGTCGCCCATGATTGCAGCGTTGGTGACGTTGGCGGCGCTGATGAGGGGCCGGCATCCTCCACGGCGCAGGTTGGCCGCCTGTGCCATACCAACCTCCTGCCCGAACTGACCGGGGCGCGGGATGGAGGTTCCGCACTTGATGGGGTCATCGGGCTTGGCGTCCGGGAAGTGCGTCTCGTAGACCTTAGGGTCGCGCGAGCCGAACAGCGTGACGCCCTTGTCGATGAGCAGGGTGACGTTGGAGCGGAGTTCGAGCGGGCCGGTGAGGAAGGCGTTCTTGCCGTCCTGGGGCTTCAGCTCGACGGCCTGGCCGGGCTTGCAGGCGTCCAGCGCGGCCTGGATGCGCGCCGTGTCGAGCTTCTCCTCATCAGCGGGTTCGACCTTGTCACCGATGCTCTGGAGCATGGCTGGAAGCACTGTGCAGCTAGCCGGAATGACGGGTTCGGTGACCGTGCGGGTATCTTGTGCGCAGGCGATGGCGGCAACGAAAAGGATAGGAAGGGAGAGTTTGGGGAGCACGGTGGCCTCAACAAAGTTGTCGGACCACTTTAGCATGTTGGGAGGAAGGTCTACCTGAACCCATGTCTCAGATTCCAGACAAGGGGCACCCAGATTTGTGAGGATTTGGCGCGAAATACGAAGAGGCCACCCGGCAACAGGGCGGCCTCTTCTTTTGGGAGAATAGTTCCAACGGAGGCAAAGCCATCAAAACTTTCTGAGTCGCATACTATGAGTGCCCAAAAGCAGTGTCAAGGCTAAAAGGACGGCATTGCAAACCAATCATAATAAGGTAGTTAGCTTTTACTAAGAAGTAAACATCGGGTAACCTGTGTTCGCTTTTCGTTTGCCTGCGGCGAAAGCCAACGACCGTTGAATGATGTCGTTACATCGGTTTGCGCACCAAGGGTAGTGCAAACGGCGGGAAAAAGCGTACTCACGCCGTGGGGGGGGCTTTGGGGGTGAAGAGGGCCTTGGGTTTGTCGCGGAGGTTGATCGTCAGGAACTCGGGTTCGCTCGCGGCGGGCTTGCCGTGCAGGACGCGCCAGCCGGCTCGGGCTCCGCCGAGAAAGATACCGATGACGAACGCGGCGATCGTAAGGATGCCGGTAAAAATGAGGATCTCTTCGAGCAGCGTTGCGGTCTTCTTCACCTCGGCGTGGAACTCCAGCGGCATCTTCTGGTCGAAGGTGACGACCTCGTTGAGGTGGACGGCTTCGACGAGCTTTTGAGCCTGGTCCGGCGCGAATGCTCCGGAGGTTAGGCTGAGGAGGGGGCCGACACGGCGGAGCTTGACGGTGCCCAAGGTTGCGGGGCCACGGGCATTGATGGCTTGTTCGATGGCCCGGCTGCGATCTGCGGCTACCTGCGGCGTCGGGTAGATCAGCAGCGTCAGCGTCCCCTTGCCGGAGCGGCCTGAATAAGCGGCTGTGGCGACTTCGGCGCTCTTATCCCAGCCGAGAAGCTCGGGCGGGAGCTGGCCGCCCATGGTCTGATAGGCGACGGGTCCGAGCGAGTAGCGGAGGGTGGTGAGGTCAGGTTTGGTGCCGGAGACGTCGGCAGGGAACATGGTGGGCAGGAGCGGGGTAAGGGCCTTGCGGCCGGAGACCTTGGGCAGACCGGTCGCAACCTGGGCTAGCAGTACGGTGGCCGACTCCGGATACAACTTCAACTTTGCGCGGACGACGTTCACCCCGCTGAGGAAGACAACTTCCCCGTCTCCGTTCTGAACCTGAGTGGCGTTGACGGGGTGGTCTCGATCCGGCCTTCCACCCTGGCGGAAGTAGGTGTAGGCGGAGGTGGCGCCGGTCGCATCGATAAACTGATAGGCCCGCACCCAGCCACCGGACGCGGGCTGGGACGCGGTGGGCGTGAGCGCGACCCGAGCCTCGGTGCGCACCAGACCGTCTTCTTTGAGGATGGTCTGGGTCTGGGCGGAGTCGTCGGGCACTGCGAACTCGGGCGTGGGCAGGGCGAGTTTGTCGGTGGTGGGCAGCAGGGGGGCGGGCGGCTCGACGATGGTGGTGGCGGGAGGAGTTTGCGCGAACGCAGACACAGCGGCGAAGACGGCGATGGCAGTCAGGCGGCGGAGGATTGCGGGGATTGAGAGGCCCATCAGGTTGAGACTATCACCGGCGTATGGCCGTGAGCGCAGGGCGTTCGCTCGCGATGGAACGACGCCATGATATTGTGGTCCCCCATAGCAAATTGTTGCGCGAGAGGAAGCGATGGAGAGACGCGAATTCATGACCATGGTGGCGGGGACGACAATGTCCCTGGCTCTGCAATCCAACGCTTTTGGCTCCAGCCAGCAGTCCAGGAACCCGATTCCGTATCCCGATCCGGCAGTGGAGATCGTCGATCCGCGGTTCGAAAAGTACAAGATTAACAGTGCGGCGGTGGAGCGGCTGTACACCGGGGCTCGCTGGGCGGAGGGGCCGGTGTGGTTTGGCGACGGGGGATACCTGCTGTTCAGCGATATCCCGAACAACCGCATGCTGCGCTGGCTGGAGGAGACGGGCGAGGTGACCGTGTACCGCCGCCCATCGAACTACAGTAACGGGAATACGCGCGACCGCCAGGGAAGACTGGTCACCTGCGAGCACGACACGCGCCGCGTCACTCGAACCGAGCACGATGGGTCCATCACGGTGCTGTCGGACAGCTTTCAGGGCAAGAAGTACAACGCTCCGAATGACGTGATTGTCCACTCCGACGGGGGCGTGTGGTTCAGCGACCCCGGCTACGGGATTCTGGGGAACTACGAGGGGCACAAAGCCGCGTTCGAGCTTCCGACAGCGGTATATCGCCTGGACCCGAAGACCCGGACACCGACGGTCGTTGCGACCGGTCTAGACAGGCCCAACGGTTTGTGTTTTTCGCCGGATGAAAAGCTGCTCTACGTTGTCGATAGCGGTGAGCCAAAGCAGCCTGGCAATCTGCACCCGATCTGGGTCTACGACGTGGTGGACGGCGTGAAGCTAAGCAAAGGCCGCATCTTTGCCAGTCTGTCGCCGGGCGCGTCCGATGGCATACGCTGCGATGTGGACGGCAACCTGTGGGCGCCCGCCGGGTGGGGGCCGGAAAACTTCAATGGCGTACATATTTTTGCACCGGACGGAAAGCTGATCGGCCGAATCCATCTGCCAGAGACCTGTGCCAACCTCTGCTTTGGCGGGGCGAAGCGGAACAGGCTGTTCATGACGGCAAGCCAGTCGCTGTACTCGCTCTACGTTGGAACGGAAGGCGTATCGACGGAGTAGAGGCTATTGGAGCGAAGCACGCTTGATTGCCGGTGAGGCGGCTTTCGCGCCGGCCAGACCGCTCTCGTACTTGGCGACACCGGCGTAGAGGCTTTCGGCTACGCGCTGGCGGTAGTCGGGCTCGCGGAGCTGTTCGGCGTCGCGGGGGTTGGTGACGAACGAGATTTCTGCAAGGATCGACGGCATATTTGCGCCGATGAGGACGACGAAGGGCGCCTTCTTGACGCCGCGATCCTTCAACCCGGCGTTGCCGCGAGTCAGACCGCTGAAGAGGGAGCCTTCGACGTCGGCGGCGAACTCGCGGGACTCGGCGATCTTGTCCTTGAGCGTGATTTTTTTGACGAGGTCGGAGAGCTGGTGGACCGAGGCTCCGGAGACAGCGTTCTCGCGGGCGGCCACGTCGAGGGCTGTTGGGTCGGAGGTGAAGTTGAGGTAATAGACCTCGACCCCGCGCGCGGTGGGGTCCTGCGAGCTGTTGGCGTGGATGGAGAGGAAGAGGTCGGCCTGCGCCTTGTTGGCGATGGCGGTGCGGGTTTCGAGCGGGATGAAGGTGTCGTCGGAGCGGGTGTAGATGATCTCCGCGCCGAGCCGCTCGTGGAGCAACTTGCCGACCCGCAGCGCGACGTCCAGGACGACGTCTTTCTCCTCGATTCCCTCGGCGCCCAAGGTTCCGGAGTCGTGGCCGCCGTGGCCGGCGTCAATGACGATGCGGTTGATCTTGAGACCGAGGGCACGAATGAGCGAGGTTTGGCCGTCAGCGGTTTTGTCGGCGGCCTTGGTTGGTGCGGCCGTTTCCGTGGGAACGGCTTTGGTGCGGACATTTCGCGGTGCGACAGGGACGGTTGCCACGATCGGCCTGGAGGTCGGTGCGGTGGTCGCCTCGACCTTGCCGGGGGAGAGACTGACGGCGGCGACTTCGCTCGTGGTTGCGGGTTTGGGCACGGCGACGGTGTTGGGGACTGGCTTGATCGACGGCGCAGACTTGGTCACGGCGACGACTGTGGGAACTACCGGGCGGACGGCATCGCCTCCGTCGGTCGGAGCCATGGGCGGCAGACCGGAGACGTTGGCGGCCGCGCTGGCGGTGGTAGCAGCGGTGGGAGCGACTTCAGGGGTGGGTTGGGCTTTCTCTTCCCTCTTCGATATCCCCTCTTCGTTGCTCTTTTTACCATGGATATCGATGATGAGCCGATATGGGTTGGGCAGGAGGAAGGCGCTGTAGTCGGTGACGTCCGCTACATCAAGCACTACGCGAGTGACGTCACCCGAAGCCTGCGCGGCGCGGATGCGTTTGAGGAAGCCGTCGTCGGTGACGTTGAAGGATTTGCCGATGAGGTCGGCAGAGAGCTTGGCGCCGTGGAGATCGAAGTAGATGCGGTCGGGGTTTGGGACGCGCGCGGCTTCGAACTTGACGTCATCGCCGAGGTCGATCGCGACGCGGGTGTAGGTCGAAGTGGACCAGTGGCGGATGCCGGTGACTTGAGAGAGGGTCTTCGCGTTACCGGCGGAAACAGACGTGAGGGCCGGCTTCGGGAAGGGCACGGCTTCAAGCGTGCCACTAGCCTCCACGACAGATTCGGGCTTTAGCCCTTGAGGAACTTTCTTCTCGACCACCAAACGCTCGGGTGCGCCATTCATCGCAGTCACTTCGCGATGAGTGGGATGTAGGGAGCTAAACGCCGCCAAATCCGCCTTTGCCAGCTTTGCCGATTCGCTCCGCGACGACTCCTTCAGCAGAAGAGAATAGCGCTCGTGCGCGGCCTTTTCGTCGCCGAGATCATCGCGGTCGATGCGAGCTTCGTTGAGCAGCGCGGGTTCGCGGAGGGGGCTACTGGGATACTGGCTGCGCAGGAATTCGTACTGGCCCAGCGCGGCTTTCAACGACTTTTCGTCTTCCAGCTCGCGGCCCTGAGCGCTAAGGATTTCGGCCACGGCAAAGACGGCGTCGGGCGCGTGGCGGTCGCGCGGATTGTCGTGGTAGATCGCGCGGAATTCATCCAAAATGCGGTTGTATGCGGCCTTGGAGTGGGTGCCGGTGGCGGCAGCTTCGAATGCGGCGCGGGCACGATTGGCCTGGTCCCACGGCGTCGCCGGTGCAACCGGTTTGCCGGGGTGGCCCGGCGGTGCGGCCGAGGCGCTAACGCACAGGAAAGCAGCGGCGTAGACACTGCCGCGAATCGCGATGCGGGCTCGCTCGAAAGACACCATACCTTCATCAGTTTAAGGGGGTGGGGTGTGGGTCTGCGGGCGAAGTGCTGGGTGGTATCGGGGGTGACAACAGGGGTCCACGGAGTTTTTCTTTCCCAACCACAACTCTGTGCCCCATTCATCCCGGGCCTCATCGGGATGAATGGGATTGGCGACACGGGCTCGTCCCTTGGGGTTCTGTAGCGGGTCCCACTCATCGCGTGGAACAGAGGCGCGATGAATGGGGCACAGAGTTGTGTTTTAGGTGGGATCAGGCGAGCATCGAGGCGATGAGTTCGGGTGCTTTGGTTAGGGTGGCGTCGAGGGCTGAGGGGTCGCTGCCGCCGGCTTCGGCCAGGTCGGGGCGGCCGCCGCCTTTGCCGCCAACCATGGTGGCAAGCTGGCCGACGATTTTGCCGGCTTGAATCTTGGCGGTGAGGTCTTTGGTGACACCGACGATGAGGGTTACTTTGCCATCGGCCGCCGCGCCGAGGACGACGATGCCGGAGCCGAGCTTGGTGCGGAGTTGGTCGACGAGGTCGCGCATCTGGGTCTTGTCGACACCGTCGACGCGCTTGGCTAGGACCTTGGTTCCCTTTACGTCAATGGCTTCGTCTGCTGCTCCGGACACGGAAGCCGCGGCGGCTTTCAGGCGGAGAGCGTCTAGTGCTTTGCGGAGGCGCTTGATCTCTTCTTCGTCGGAGGTGAGGCGGTTGCGGAGGGCTGATTCGCCGCCGGGGACTACGCGAGCGACGTTGTAGGCACTGCGAAATTCGTCTAGCGCGGTTTCGCCGGTGATGGCTTCGACGCGGCGGACGCCGGAGGCGACGGAGGTTTCGCCGGTGAGCTTCATGAGGCCGATTTCGCCGGTGGCGGCGATGTGCGTGCCACCGCAGAGCTCGGTGGAGAAGCTGCCGATTTTGACGACGCGGACGTGGTCGCCGTATTTCTCGCCGAAGAGGGCCATCGCGCCGTACTCGTTGATCGCCTGGTCGATGGGGACGTCGACGAAGGTCTGGACAGGGGTGTTG